>NZ_JBFPNH010000017.1:0-155407 GCF_040815545.1 Streptomyces sp. LMG1-1-1.1
CGGGGGCGGCGCCCCGGCTCCTGCCGCGGCCGCCCTTCGCGGCGGCACGGCGCCGCTCGGCCCGCCCGGGCCCCGGAAGGGGCTCCACGGCCCGTAGGGGCATCGTCTCGTCACGCCGGGCCCGCGGGGGCTCCACGGGCTCCTCCGCCGCGTACGGCTCGTCCACGGGCTCGTGCGGGGCCTCGTAAGCGGCTTCCGCCCCGTACCCGTCCCCATAACCGGCCCCCGGCTCGCGCACGGCCTCGTAGGGGACCTCGTACGGGACCTCGTAAGCGGGCTCGTACGGAGCCGTCGGCTCGGGCGCGTACGCCGCCTCGGACGACGGCTCATAGGCCGAAGGCTGCGGCTGCGTCTCATAGGCGGACGGCTGCGCCCGCGGCTCATAGGCCGAAGGCTGCGGCTGCGTCTCGTAAGCGTGCGGCTGCGGCTGCGGCTGGGACTCGTAGGCCGACGGCTGCGCCTGGGGCTCGTACGGGGTGGGCTGCCCGTACCCGTACGGGTCCGCGGGTATCGGCTCGGGTTCCGGCGTGTCCGACGCGCGGAACCACGGCGAGCCCGTCGTCACGCGACGGCCTTGCCCACCACCGGCGCGAGCCCCGCCGACCTGCCGACCGCCCCCTTGTCGCCGCACTGCTCCAGCCAGTTGGCGAGCATCAGGTGGCCGTGCTCGGTGAGGACCGACTCGGGGTGGAACTGGACGCCTTCGACGGGAAGGTCGCGGTGGCGGAGGCCCATGATGATGCCGTCCGCGGTGCGGGCGGTGACCTCGAGCTCGGCCGGCAGCGCGGCGGGCTCGGCGGCCAGCGAGTGGTAGCGGGTGGCGGTGAACGGCGACGGCAGGCCGGCGAAGACGCCCTGGCCCTCGTGCGTGACGAGCGAGGTCTTGCCGTGCAGCAGCTCGGGGGCCCGGTCGACGACACCGCCGTACGCCACGGCCATCGACTGCATGCCGAGGCAGACGCCGAAGACGGGCACACCGGTGGCGGCGCAGTGCCTGACCATGTCGATGCAGACGCCGGCCTGCTCCGGGGCACCCGGGCCCGGCGAGAGCAGGACGCCGTCGAAGCCGTCCTGAGCGTGGCTCAGCTCGACCTCGTCGTTGCGGAGGACCTCGCATTCGGCGCCGAGCTGGTAGAGGTACTGAACGAGGTTGAAGACGAAGCTGTCGTAGTTGTCGACGACGAGAATTCGCGCGCTCACTGGCCGTCCACCGTCACATCGTTGAACGGAAGCAGCGGCTCCGCCCAGGGGAACACGTACTGGAAGAGGACGTAGACGACCGCGAGGCCCAGCACGATCGAGAGCAGCGCACGTACCCACGCGTTGCCCGGCAGATGCCGCCAGATCCAGCCGTACATGACGTCGACCGCCCCTTCCGTTCGTTACGGGGACCAGAGTACGGGTCGCCGGGGCCGGACAGGGTCAGCTGTCCAAAGCCTGTGGACGACCGTCGGTCACCGGCTGCGTGGCGTCGAGATGCGCCCAGACGACCAGCCGGTGACTGCTGCCCCACTCGGGGTCGCAGGTGGTGAGGGTGAGGTAGCGGCCGGGCCCGTCGAAGCCGGACTTCCCGGGGACGGGGTCGACCACGGCGACGTCGCCGGGCACGGTCCGGTAGGGGCCGCGGTCGATCCGGTACGTGAACCAGGTCGTCCCGTCGGTGAGGACGACCGCGTCGCCGGCACGCAGCCGCGGGAAGTCCTTGAAGGGGTCGCCGTACGTGCGGCGGTGGCCGGCGACGGCGAAGTTCCCGGTCCCGCCGAGTCGTCCGCCTGCCGCGTAGTGCCCGAGGCCCTTCTTGAGGACGCCGGTCCCGGTGCCTTCGAGCACGGGCCACTTCCAGTCCGCCCCGAGCCGGGGGACGTACATGACGGCGATGCCCTTGCCGGGGACGTACGGCGCCACGCGCGCGGGGGCGGGTCCGGGTGCGGCCGGGACGTCGGTGGCCGGGACGTCGGTGGCAGGGAGGGGGGCGGCCGCCCATTCCCGCTGGAGGGTGTCGATCTGGGCGGCGCCGGCGATGCCGGCCTGGACGCCGGTCCAGTACAGGACGTACACGACGAAGAGGACGATGAGGGTGCCGACGGTGAGGCACAGCTCGCTGAAGGTCCTCACGACGAGACGCAAGCGGCCCTCCCGCTCTCCCGCTGTCAGCTCACCGGCTGCGCGTAGTGGAGGTCCACTGTGCCCGAGTAGCCGGGAAGAGTCACCGCCCTGTGCTCGTCGACTTTCCAGCCGAGCCCGTACGCCTTCACGTACAGCTGGTAGTTCTGGATCGCCGGGGACTCCGCGAGCGCCTTCGTCAGCTTCCCGCGGTCGCCGACGGCGGTGACCTTGTACGGGGGCGAGTAGACGCGGCCCTGGAGGATGAGGGTGTTGCCGACGCAGCGCACGGCGCTGGTGGAGATGAGCCGCTGGTCCATGACGCGGATGCCCTCGGCGCCGCCTTGCCACAGGGCGTTGACGACGGCCTGGAGGTCCTGCTGGTGGATGACCAGGTCGTTCGCCTGCGGCTCGGGGTAGCCGGGGGCGGCCTGGGCGTTGGGCGGGGCGTCGTTGAGGGTGACGGTGAGGCCGGAGCCTTCGACCTCGGTGGTCCCCGCGGCGGCTTCGAGGGCGTCGAGTTTCGCGTCCTCCGCGCGGGTGGATCCGTCGTCGCGGGCGGCGAGGGCGTCGACCTCGGAGCGGAGGGCGGCGGTGGACTCGTCGAGGCCGGCGTTCTTGTGGCTGCGTTCCTCGATCAGGTCGGACAGCCTGAGCAGCGAGGCGTCCGTGCGGATGTTGGTGCCCTTGGCGGTGTTGAAGCTGGTGACGAAGATCAGTCCGGCCAGGGCGAAAACGGCAAGGGTCAGCACCCGGACGGGGCGCCACCTCGTGGTGCGGCCCGGCCTTTCGGGAGTGTCGGCGGAATTGCTCAACGTACCCTGATCCCCTTCGGTGCCGCGGAACCACTACGCTAACGGACGCCCGGGGGACGCAGTCGTCCTCCTTCGTCACATCCCGGCGCCAGCCACAGTTCCCTGCGCGGTCACGCAGCGCATCGACAGGAGAGTCCCTCGTGCCGAAGTCACGGATCCGCAAGAAGGCCGACTTCACGCCCCCGCCCGCCAAGCAGGCCACCAACATCAAGCTGACGAACCGCAGCTGGGTGGCGCCCGTGATGTTGGCGCTGTTCGCCATCGGGCTGGTGTGGATCGTGGTCTTCTACGTCACTGACGGCTCCCTCCCGGTCGAGTCGATCCGGAACTGGAACATCGTGGTGGGCTTCGGCTTCATCGCGGCCGGCTTCGGCGTCTCCACGCAGTGGAAGTAGTGGCGGCGTAGCGGCCGTACCGGCTGCTCGTCAAGCTCTCCCCTGAACTTATCCACAGCGTTGTGCACAGCACTGGATAACTTACGAAGATCTGTGGATAACTCGCACGAGGTTGACGCCGGTATGACCGGAATCACCCTTGGCGCAACGCGCTACGCCCCTCACCTCCCTGGAGAAACACCAGGTCAGAGCCGAGGGGCGTAGTCTTTCCCCACCGCGGGGGAAAGATTCGCCACACGCTGTGGATAACTCTGGGGAAAGCTCACAGAAGAGCTCTTCCACAGCCCGGTGCGCTCAGGTGAGCGCGGCGGAGCGGGCGAACACGATCCCCAGGTCGATCAGCAGCACCGCGCCGCAGGCCGCGTACTGCACGAGGTCCCTGCGGGCCCGGGGCGCGTGCACCATCGCGTACGTGACGAGGGCGCCGGCCACCAGGCCGCCGACGTGCGCCTCCCAGGAGATCCCCGGACGGGTGAACGTCATCAGCAGCGACAGGGCCACGAAAAGGACCACCGGCCGCATGTCGTGGCGCCGCCGGCGGGCGAGCACCACCCAGGCGCCGATCAGGCCGTAGACGATGCCGGAGGCCCCGAGCGAGGGCTGGTTGGGCTCGGCGAGCAGGTAGGCCAGGACACAGCCCGAGAGCCCTGAGAGCAGGCACAGCGCCGCGAACCGGATCCGGCCGAGCTCGGGCTCGACGATCCCGCCGATCACCCACAGCCCGAGCACGTTGAACAGGATGTGCCAGACCGCCTGGTGCAGGACGGCCGCGGTCAGCAGCCGGTACCACTCCCCGTCCGCGACGCCTACGACCTCGCCGAGCACCGGGCTGAAGGCGTAGCCGATGAGTTCCAGCTCGGCGACGAGCCGGTCCCCGACCAGCAGCACCGCGAGGAAGACCGCGAGGTTGATCCCGATGAGGATCTTGGTGACGAAGCGGTCGTCCGTCGCCACCCGGCCGCCCGCGAGCGTCCGGGGCTGGTTGGCGTCGGCCGCGTGGCCGGTTCCCGAGCCGCCGCGCACGCAGTCGGGGCACTGGAAGCCGACGGAGGCGGAGACCATGCACTGCGGGCAGATCGGCTTCTCGCAGCGCGTGCAGCGGATGCCGGTCTCGGTCTCCGGATGGCGGTAGCAGCGCGGCAGACCGGCGTGCGGTGCCCCTGAAGGTCGCGGGTCCATGGGAGGTGCCGTCCCTTCCGCCTCAGCGCTTCTCGATCACCACGGACTCGATGACGACGTCCTGGACCGGACGCTCGGTGTGCGGGTCGGTCGCGGTGACCGCGATCGCGTCCACGACCTTCCGGCTCTCCTTGTCCACGACCTCGCCGAAGATGGTGTGCTTGCGGTTCAGCCAGGTCGCCGGGGCGACGGTGATGAAGAACTGCGAGCCGTTGGTGCCGGGGCCGGCGTTGGCCATGGCCAACAGGTAGGGGCGGTCGAAGAAGAGCTCCGGGTGGAACTCGTCGGCGAACTCGTAGCCGGGGCCGCCGGTGCCGTTCCCCAGCGGGTCGCCGCCCTGGATCATGAAGCCCTTGATCACCCGGTGGAAGGCCGTGCCGTCGTAGAGCGGGTCCGAGGAGACCGTGCCGGTGGCGGGGTGCGTCCACTCGCGCGCACCCGTGGCGAGTTCGACGAAGTTCCGGACCGTCTTCGGGGCGTGGAACGGCATCAGCCGCACCTCGATGTCGCCCAGACTCGTCTTGAGGATCGCGTACTGCTGCTCGGCCACGGTCGCCTTCCGTCCACATCGGGTCGCGTCATGTCACGTCTGTCTCTGGCCCGATCCTCGCATGCCCCGGTCACCGGCCCGCCATGCCCCGGATGCCCGCCCCGCATGCCGGACCGCGATCCGAGGGGCATGATTCCGAAAAGGATGGAAAGGTGAAAAACCGACAGTCGTCGCCACCGAGGAGGAGGAATCCCGTGACCCGCATGGAGAGCGTGCGCGCCGCGACAGATTCGGCGAAGGAGAGCGTCCTGCACGCCGCGGAAGTGGTGGCGCCGTACGCCGGCACGGCCAAGGACCAGGCCACGCACTACGCGCACGAGGCGCGTGTCGCGCTCGCGCCGAAGGTATCGAAGGCAGCACGGATGTGCCGAACACAGGCTCGTGCGCAGTACGACTCGTACGTCGCACCGCATGTACCGCCGCGGGTCGACGCGGCCGCACAGCGTGCGGCGGTCAAGACCCGCCAGGCCGCCCGTCAGGCGACCGACTACACCGTTCCGCGTGTCGAGCACGCGGTCGCCGCGACCGGTCCCGTCTTCGAGGAGGCGGGGTCGCGTTCCACCGCCGCCTGGGCCGCACTGCGCGGTCAGGTGACGCCGGAGGAAATCCGGAAGATCGTGAGGAAGCACGAGCGCCGGGCCAAGGCCGGACGCCTCGCCAAGGGGCTGCTCGTCCTCGGCGTGGTGGTCGGCGGCATCTTCGCCGCCTGGATGTGGTGGGACAAGCAGGCCAATCCCGACTGGCTGGTCGAACCGCCCGCTCCCACCGAAGTGGACGAAGAGGGGACCGTGCTGACGTCCGTCGACGACAGTGGCAGTTCCCTCGACCCCGAGGTGGAGGCCAAGGAGACCGAGGCCGAAGCCGCGGCCGAGGCGGAAGCCGACGAGCGCGACAAGCGACGCTGACCGACCGGGGTCCTGCTGGGTGATGCCTGGATGCTGCCGGGTGACGCCTGGATCCTGCGAAGCGAGATCCTGCGGAGTACCGCGGGTCCCGCCGGAGTGATGCCGAGCGGAGTACGGGTGCGGGGAATGCGCGTGTCGTCTCCCCGCACCTCACGCCGCCGCTGCGGCGAGGGCCAGGTCCGTCAGCGCGGCCGGGTCGCTCTCGGTCACGGCCGTGGCGGACGACCGCTGGCGCGCGGAAGGGGAGGAACCGTGGGCCTCGGCCGCGATGCGCTGCTTGATGGTGGGCGGCAGCGAGCGGTCGCCGGCGAGCGGCCACCGGTGCGTCCGCTGTGCCGGTACGGAGGCGAGCGCCCGCTCGCCCGTGGTGGCGGGTGCGACGGCGGCGGCGGGGCCGGCCGGCTCCTCGGGCTGCTGCACGGCGGGCTGCTGGGCCGCGGCGGCGGTGCCCGCCAGGCCGACGGAGGCGAGCAGGGCGAAGAGGACGGAGATGAAGGCGGTCCAGAACTGCTTGACCTTGGCGGTGGCCATGACCCCTCACTTTCGTGACGTTCTCGGATGGTTCATTTCGGATTGCGCGCTTTTCGTACCTTCCTCATGATGTGGATGCGCGCCCGATTTCCGCGGACCGACGCCACCGCCGCGCAGTTCTTCCGATGAACACCACCCGTACGGGCCAGCACGGGCCCGCTCCGCACGGGGCGCCGCGGCCACCCGTCGTCGGACCGGCCCGGAGAACAGGGCAAAGAAAAATCCCCCTCGACCGCGTTTCCGCAGGTCGAGGGGGATTTTTCCGAGTGGAGCCTAGGGGAGTCGAACCCCTGACATCTGCCATGCAAAGACAGCGCTCTACCAACTGAGCTAAGGCCCCGGAACGAGGACAGCGTACCCGGTCACCCCCCATGTCCGGCAAAAGGATTGGGACTCCCGGTCGGCGACCACTCTCCGTAAGATGCTGACCAGGTTCGCAGTGGCGAACCTCAGGGATGGGGAGAAGTGATGGACACAGCGCAGCAGGAAGCCACGGCAAGAGCCAGAGAGCTTCAGCGCAGTTGGTACGGGGAGCCGTTGGGGGCGCTCTTCCGCCGGCTGATCGACGACCTCGGGCTCAACCAGGCCAGGCTCGCGGCCGTGCTCGGGCTCTCCGCGCCCATGCTGTCCCAGCTGATGAGCGGCCAGCGGGCCAAGATCGGGAATCCCGCCGTCGTCCAGCGTGTCCAGGCCCTCCAGGAGCTCGCCGTCCAGGTCGCCGACGGCAGCGTCAGCGCCGCCGAGGCCACCGACCGGATGGACGAGATCAAGAAGTCCCAGGGCGGTTCCGTTCTCACCGGCACGAGCCAGCCCACCCCCGGTTCGGGCGCTCCGACCGTGCGCCGCGTGGTCCGCGAGATCCAGTCCCTGCTGCGCTCCGTCGCCGCCGCCGGCGACATCATCGACGCGGCCGACTCCCTCGCCCCCGCCCACCCGGAACTGGCAGAGTTCCTCCGGGTGTACGGCGCCGGGCGCACCGGGGACGCGGTCGCGCACTACGAGTCGCACCAGAACTGACGCGGATCCCGGCAACCGGGCCGGCACCGCCGACAGACGACGCACGGGGAGCGGGCACAGCGCGATGGGTGAGGTCTTCGCTGGTCGGTACGAGCTGATCGACCCGATCGGACGCGGTGGGGCGGGCGCGGTGTGGCGGGCCTGGGACCACCGGCGCCGCCGTTACGTGGCGGCCAAGGTGCTCCTCCAGAGCGACGCGCACACGCTGCTGCGCTTCGTCCGCGAGCAGGCACTGCGGATCGACCATCCGCACGTCCTCGCCCCGGCCAGCTGGGCCGCCGACGACGACAAGGTCCTCTTCACCATGGACCTGGTGGCCGGCGGCTCCCTGGCGCACGTGATCAACGACTGCGGCGCGCTGCCGCCCCGACTCGTCTGCGCCCTGCTCGACCAGCTGCTCTCGGGTCTGGCCACGGTGCACGCCGAAGGCGTCGTGCACCGGGACATCAAGCCCGCCAACATCCTCATGGAGGTCACCGGGACCGGGCGCCCCCACCTGCGGCTCTCCGACTTCGGCATCTCCATGCGCAAGGGCGAGCCCCGGCTCACCGAGACCAACTACGTGGTGGGGACGCCCGGTTATTTCGCGCCCGAGCAACTCATGGGCGCCGAGCCGGACTTCACCGCCGACCTGTTCGCCGTCGGCCTGGTCGCGCTCTATCTGCTCCAGGGCCGCAGGCCCGACTCCCAGGCCCTGGTCGAGCACTTCGTCACCCACGGCACCCCGGGCGCCCCCGAAGGCATCCCGGAGCCCCTGTGGCAGGTGCTCGCCGGGCTTCTGCAGCCCGACCCCCACGCCCGGTTCAGGACGGCCACGGGCGCGCGCAAGGCCCTGAACGCCGCCGTCGAGATGCTCCCCGAGCCCGCCCCCGGAGAGCAGCCGATCGAGATCCGCGACCAACTCGGCCCGCTGCCCGCCGGCTTCGGGCCGCTGGGCCCGACGGGCCTCACCGCACCGGAGGTCCCCGCCGTGCGGACCGGCGCGGCCGACACGCCTCCGCTGCCGGCGACCGTGCCCGGCCCCGTACCGGCGCCGCAGCAGCCCCAGCAACCCCATCAGCAGGTCCAGACCCCGCTCCAGCCCCCGCAGCAGCCGCTGCCGGGCGCCTCCGAGACGGGCAGCTTCCACCTGCCCCCGCCGGTCCCTCATCCGACCCCCTCCTTGGACCAGGCCCCCACGTCCGCGGCACCGTACGGACGAACAGCCCCTACTCATCCATACACCGCTCGACCCGTCGAGGTTCCCGGTCGGCCGGCCGAGCCCGCGCCGCTCGCCCCGGTACGCCGACCGGGACCGCCCCCGAAGGTGACGGTCCCGGTACTCCTGCTCGCCCTGATCTGCTTCGCGGTCGGCTTCTGGGCCCTCACCCAGACCTGAGCCCGCCCCGGAGGCGTGCCTGAGCCGCCGCGCCCCGGAGGCCCGCCTAAGCCGCCGCGCCCCGGAGGCCCGTAAGCCACCGCGCCTCCGGAGACCCGCTTAAGCCTGCGCCCGCCCCGGAGACCCGCTTAAGCCGCCGCCCGCCTCCGTGCCACCAGCGTCCACGCGCCGAGTCCGAGGAGCAGGACGGTCCCGCTGCCGATGCCGGCCGCCGCGACGAGCCGCATGGAGGAGCTCTGCTCCGCCGCGAGCGCCCCGCTCGCGCCGCTCGCGGCCGCTTCCCGGTCGTCGGCGGTCACCGCGAACGGCCCGGCGTCGCCGTCGTACCCGGGCTCGGCCTTCTTGGTGCCCGTGAGGTTGACCCGCAGCGTCAGCGGTACCGGCTTGTCGCCGTACTCCTGGGCGATGGCCGGGTTGAGCGTGGCGGACAGGTAGTACCAGCCGGCGAAGCGCATGCCGCTCGTGGCCTCGTCGTACGCGGTCCGGTTCTCGTGGGCCACCGGCCGCTGCGGGCCGAGGTCGATCGTCGCGGGCTTGCCGTCGTAGCTGCCGGTGTTGTCGTCGACGTGCCCGAGCGCCGGGTTCTCCAGGGAGAGCACGAGCGCGTAGCTGACGTACTCGTCGGCGGCGGCGCTGCTGCCGAGCTCGGCGGTGGCGTAGAGCTGCTGTCCCCAGTCGACGGGTACCCGGTAGAAGAGGGTCTGGCCGGGCCGGATGTCGGACCGCCACTCGCCCTGCGTGAGCGAGGTGGCGTCATGGACGCCGGAGCCGCCCTGCCGCGGCTTGGGGCCGCCCGTCGGAGGCGCGGGCGTGCCCGAGGCCCAGGCCTCGGGGAGCGCGGTCGGCCCGGCCTTCTTGAGGGGCGGTTCGGACAGGTGCCGGATCTCCAGCTCCCAGTCGTCGGGGGAGGACGTCGCCTTGGACTCCCGCTCGACCGACACGTAGAAGGCGCCGGCCTTCTGGCAGGTGGAGCTCTCGGCGTCGACGATCCGGCGGGCGTACGCGGCGAGGGGCCGCGCGTAGGCGGCCGACGAGAAGGAGACCTGCTGGTAGCCGCACTCGGTGCCGGTGCCGTCCTGCATGCTCACCCGGAAGCCGTCGCCGTACTCCACCTTGCCACCGGCCTTGGGGACGGCGACGACGGACACGTACGCGTTCCGCTTGTCGTCGAGGTCGACCCGGTAGTAGACCTTGCCGTCCTTCTTGAGGGTGCCTCGGTAGGTCCGGCCGGGCTGCAGGGCTGCCGCGTCCGAGCTCGAAGCGGCTCCCTGGAGGCGCTGGGCGGTGCTGTCGAAGGTGTACGGCGGGAGCGCGGGCCCTTCGGCCGCCTGCGCCTGGCCGGGCAGCGCGGCCACGGCGCCCATCGCGGCAGCCGCCGTGAGCAGGGCCCCCGCCCTCCGGCCGATGCCGGCCTGCGTCTTCACACGAGCTCCTTCTCTTCACTCAAGCAAGTGATCGCATTGCTCAGGCAAAGCAAAGCCCCGGCCCGCTCTCGCGCGGCCGGGGCTTCACCCACAGACGGTCTTCGTCTCAGACACCGGAACCTGCGGGCACGGAGTCGGTCGCCTCCGTCCACAGGTCCTGCTCGGCGCGATCCGCCTGGATCTGGCGGTACACGAGGAGCCCGCCGATGGCGGCCAGTGCGACCAGGAGAAGCTTCTTCACCGCGCGACCTCGTCTTTCGTTGACGTAGGAGACTTCTGACGCCCACTCTACACATCGACCGATACCGATCGGTGACCTGTGCGAGCTTCAAACCTTCAACCGGCCGCGGACAAACAAATCGACCCGGACGGAGGAACCGTCCGGGTCGATCTTTACTGTGGGGCTAACAGGATTTGAACCTGTGGCCTCATCCTTATCAGGGATGCGCTCTAACCAACTGAGCTATAGCCCCGCCGCGCTTTGCGGTGTGTGTCCCGCGCGCTGACTCCTGAACATTAGCGCACGTGGGGGCCAGTCCCAAAATCCGAATCCCGGGACGGCCCCCCGGGCCTACTCGTCCTCGGCGAGCGTGAGCTCGACACCGCCCACGAAGCCGGCCGACAGGTTGTAGATGAACGCGCCCAGCGTCGCCAGGGCGGTCATCAGGACCACGTCGATCACGGCGATCACCGAGGTGAACATCAGCACCCGCGGCAGCGACAGGAACGACTGCAGGTCGAAGCCGTTGGACTCGTTCGAGCCCGTGGCCTCGCTGATCGTGCCGCCGACCGTCGAGAAGACGCCCATGGCGTCCATGACCATCCACAGCACCGCCGCGGCCACGACCGTGCAGATGCCCAGCGCGATGGAGAGCAGGAAGCTCACCTTCATCACCGACCACGGATCGGCCTTGGCCACCCTCAGCCGCGCCTTGCGCGTACGGGGCGTGGTGCGCGCCCCCGTACGCGGCCGGCGCACGGCACCGGTCTGGCCGCCCGCCGTACCGCCCTGCCGCCCGGCGGCCGGCGCCGGAGCGCCGTACGCCTGCGGAGGGTGGTACGCGCCGCCCTGCTGCTGCGCTCCCGCGCGCTCGCCGGGCAGCGGCCCGTTGTACGTCTCGTACGACGAGGGCTGCTGCCCCCGAGTGTCCGTCACCGCTACCCCCTGGGAGTCCGTGGCGGGGCCACGGGCGCCGTTCGCTCCAGCACCAGCAGAAGCTCCGGCGGCCGCCGATCCGGCGCCCGTGGCTCCACTCACGCTCTTACTCCTCGTGCTCCCCGGCCGAGGGCTCGGTGCCCTCTGCCTCGACTGCCTCGGCTTCGATCACCGCTGCCTCGGTCGCCTCGACGGCGCCCTCGGCATCGTCGTCGACGTCATCGTCGTCGCTGCCGGCCTCGGCGTTCCGTGCGATGCCGACGACGGCATCGCGCTTGCCCAGGTTGATCAGCTGGACGCCCATGGTGTCACGGCCGGTCTCCCTGACTTCGTTGACTCGCGTACGAATCACACCGCCGGACAGCGTGATGGCGAGGATCTCGTCGGTCCCCTCGACCACCAGCGCGCCCACGAGCGAACCACGGTCCTCCACGATCTTGGCGGCCTTGATACCCAGGCCGCCTCGACCCTGGACGCGGTACTCGTCGACGGGGGTGCGCTTCGCGTACCCGCCGTCGGTCGCGGTGAACACGAAAGTACCGGGCCGGACGACATTCATCGAGAGCAGTTCGTCGTCCTCGCGGAAACTCATGCCCTTCACACCCGACGTGGCGCGTCCCATCGGGCGCAGCGCGTCGTCCGTGGCGGTGAAGCGGATCGACTGCGCCTTCCTGCTGACCAGCAGCAGATCGTCCTCCGAGGAGACCAGTTCGGCGCCGATCAGCTCGTCGTCGCTGCCGTCCTCCCGCTCGCGCAGGTTGATGGCGATGACGCCGCCCGAGCGGGGCGAGTCGTAGTCCTTCAGCGCGGTCTTCTTCACCAGGCCGGCCTTGGTGGCGAGCACCAGGTACGGCGCGGCGTCGTAGTCGCGGATCGCCAGGATCTGGGCGATCTGCTCGTCCGGCTGGAAGGCCAGCAGGTTGGCCACGTGCTGGCCGCGCGCGTCCCGTCCGGCGTCCGGCAGCTCGTAGGCCTTGGCCCGGTAGACCCGGCCCTTGTTGGTGAAGAAGAGCAGCCAGTGGTGGGTGGTGGAGACGAAGAAGTGGTCGACGATGTCGTCCTGCTTCAGCTTCGTGCCCCGCACGCCCTTGCCGCCGCGCTTCTGCGAGCGGTAGTCCTCGGTCTTCGTGCGCTTCACGTAGCCACCGCGCGAGATGGTGACGACGATGTCCTCCTCGGCGATCAGGTCCTCGATGGACATGTCACCGTCGAAGGGCACGAGCTTGGAGCGGCGGTCGTCGCCGAACCGCTCGACGAGGGCGGCGAGCTCCTCGCTGACGATCGACCGCTGGCGCTCCGGCGAGGCCAGGATCGCGTTGTACTCGTTGATCTTCGCCTGGAGCTCGTCGTGCTCGGCGACGATCTTCTGGCGCTCCAGGGCGGCGAGTCGGCGGAGCTGCATCTCCAGGATCGCGTTCGCCTGGATCTCGTCGATCTGCAGCAGGTCCATCAGGCCGCCGCGGGCGACCTCGACCGTGTCACTGCGGCGGATGAGCGCGATGACCTCGTCGATGGCGTCCAGCGCCTTGAGGAGGCCGCGCAGGATGTGCGCGCGCTCCTCGGCCTTGCGCAGCCGGAACTTCGTCCGGCGGACGATGACCTCGATCTGGTGCGTCACCCAGTGGCGGATGAACGCGTCGAGCGAGAGGGTGCGCGGCACGCCGTCGACGAGCGCCAGCATGTTCGCGCCGAAGTTCGTCTGCAGGTCGGTGTGCTTGTACAGGTTGTTCAGGACGACCTTGGCGACGGCGTCGCGCTTGAGCACGATGACCAGGCGCTGGCCGGTCCGGGACGAGGTCTCGTCGCGGACGTCGGCGATGCCGCCGACCTTGCCGTCCTTCACCAGGTCGGCGATCTTCTGCGCGAGGTTGTCGGGGTTGGTCTGGTACGGCAGCTCCGTGACCACCAGGCACTGGCGGTTGTGGATCTCCTCGACCTCGACGACCGCGCGCATCGTGATCGAGCCACGGCCGGTGCGGTACGCCTCCTCGATGCCCTTGCGGCCGACGACGAGCGCGCCGGTCGGGAAGTCCGGGCCCTTGATCCGCTCGATCAGCGCGTCGAGGAGCTCCTCGTGGCTGGCGTCGGGGTGCTCGAGCGCCCACTGCGCACCGGCCGCGACCTCGCGCAGGTTGTGCGGCGGGATGTTGGTCGCCATGCCGACCGCGATGCCGGCGCTGCCGTTGATCAGCAGGTTCGGGAAGCGGGACGGCAGGACCGTCGGCTCCTGGTTGCGGCCGTCGTAGTTGTCCTGGAAGTCGACGGTCTCCTCGTCGATGTCCCGGAGCATCTCCATCGACAGCGTCATGAGCTTGCACTCGGTGTAACGCATGGCGGCGGCCGGGTCGTTGCCCGGGGAGCCGAAGTTGCCGTTGGAGTCGACGAGCGGCATGCGCATCGACCAGGGCTGGGCGAGGCGGACGAGCGCGTCGTAGATCGAGGAGTCGCCGTGCGGGTGGTACGTACCCATGACGTCACCGACGACGCGGGCGCACTTGTAGAAGCCCTTCTCGGGCCGGTAGCCGCCGTCGTACATCGCGTACAGCACGCGCCGGTGGACGGGCTTGAGGCCGTCGCGGACGTCGGGCAGCGCGCGGGACACGATGACGGACATCGCGTAGTCGAGGTACGAGCGCTGCATCTCGGTCTCGAGCCCGACGGGCTCGATCCGCAGCACGGGCTCCTGCTCTTCGGTGGTGCCGGGGGTGTTTTCGTCGGCCATTGCTGGTCGTCAGTCCTTTCGTACGGTCAGCTGAGACCGACTCAGATGTCGAGGAAGCGAACGTCCTTGGCGTTGCGCTGGATGAACGAGCGCCGTGCCTCGACGTCCTCGCCCATCAGCACCGAGAACAGGTCGTCGGCCTGCGCCGCGTCGTCCAGGGTGACCTGGCCGAGGACGCGGTGCTCGACGTCCATGGTGGTGACGCGCAGCTCCTCGGCGTTCATCTCGCCGAGACCCTTGAAGCGCTGGATCGAGTCTTCCTTGATCCGCTTGCCGTTCTGCTTGCCCAGCTCGACGAGCGCGTCCCGCTCCCGGTCCGAGTACGCGTACTCGAAGTCGTCCCGGCCCCACTTGATCTTGTAGAGCGGCGGGCGGGAGAGGTAGACGTGGCCGGCCTCGACCAACGGCCGCATGAAGCGGAAGAGGAAGGTCAGCAGCAGGGTGTTGATGTGCTGACCGTCGACGTCGGCGTCCGCCATCAGGATGATCTTGTGATAGCGGAGCTTCTCGATGTCGAAGTCCTCGTGCACACCGGTGCCGAAGGCGGAGATCAGCGCCTGGACCTCGGTGTTCTGCAGGATCTTGTCGATCCTGGCCTTCTCGACGTTCAGGATCTTGCCGCGGATCGGCAGGATGGCCTGGTACATCGGGTTGCGGCCGGACTTGGCCGAGCCGCCGGCGGAGTCACCCTCGACGATGAAGATCTCGCACTTGGCCGGGTCGTTCGACTGGCAGTCGGACAGCTTGCCCGGCAGCGACGCCGACTCGAGCAGGCCCTTGCGACGGGTCAGGTCGCGCGCCTTGCGGGCGGCCACGCGCGCGGTGGCGGCCTGGATCGACTTGCGGATGATGTCCGCGGCCTCGACCGGGTTGCGGTCGAGCCAGTCGTTGAGGTGCTCGTAGACCGCCTTCTGGACGAAGGTCTTCGCCTCCGTGTTGCCCAGCTTGGTCTTGGTCTGCCCCTCGAACTGCGGCTCGCTCAGCTTGACCGAGATGATCGCGGTCAGACCCTCGCGGATGTCGTCGCCCGTGAGGTTGTCGTCCTTCTCGCGGAGCAGCTTCTTGTCGCGCGCGTACTTGTTGATCAGCGAGGTCAGCGCCGCACGGAAGCCCTCCTCGTGCGTGCCGCCCTCGTGGGTGTGGATGATGTTGGCGAAGGAGTACACGCCCTCGCTGTAGCCGCTGTTCCACTGCATCGCGACCTCGAGGGACAGGGCCTTGTCCTTGTCCTCCGCCTCCAGGTCGATGACGGTGGGGTGGACCAGCTCGCCCTTGCGCGAGTTGAGGTACTTCACGAAGTCGACGATGCCGCCCTCGTAGTGGTACTTCACCGTGCGCGCGGCCGGCTCGGCGGCCGCCTCGGCGTCCGGGTCGTCGGCGCCGACGGTCGCCTTCGCGGACTCGCGCTCGTCGGTGAGCGTGATCGTGAGGCCCTTGTTGAGGAAGGCCATCTCCTGGAAGCGCCGCGAGAGCGTCTCGAAGGAGTACTCGGTCGTCTCGAAGATGTCCGGGTCGGCCCAGAAGGTCACCGACGTGCCGGTGTCGGCGGTCGCCTCGTGCTGGGCGAGCGGGGCCGTCGGGGCGCCCATCTTGTAGTCCTGCGTCCAGCGGTGGCCGTCCGTCTTGATCTCGACGGAGACCTTGGTGGACAGGGCGTTCACGACCGACACACCGACACCGTGCAGACCGCCGGAGACGGCGTAGCCGCCGCCGCCGAACTTGCCGCCCGCGTGCAGCACGGTCAGCACGACCTCGACGGCCGGCTTGCCCTCGGAGGCCACGATGCCGACCGGGATGCCTCGGCCGTTGTCGACGACGCGCACCGCGCCGTCGGCCAGGATCGTCACGTCGATGGTGTCGGCGTGGCCGGCCAGGGCTTCGTCGACCGAGTTGTCGACGACCTCCTGCACCATGTGGTGCAGACCGCGCTCGCCGGTCGAGCCGATGTACATGCCAGGGCGCTTGCGCACGGCATCCAGGCCTTCGAGGACCTGGATGTTGCTGGCGGTGTACTGGTTGTTCTCGTTGGGGTCGCCGGAATCGGCCACGAAGCGCCCTTTCTGGCACAGCACAGGCCGTTCTCCGGGCATACGGGAGCGGCTGCGTCGTTCGACTTGTTCCGCAGGGTGGCGGGATTGTCTCCCAGTCTACCGGTAGCGCCGACACTCATGGGGGTTTGCCGGTACCTGAGTCCGCATGTGCCGCCCTGCGCGGGCGCGAGACGACTCCCCATATCCGGATAGGGGCTTCAGAGCCCCCTGGCGGCCACCCAGCGCTTCGAGGAGTAGCAGGCTGTGGGCAATCGCTCCTAGGTCCCCTCGGACGGGGTTCGGGGGGAGGTGGGCACGGCCCACCGGCGCGGCTGGGCACCGCCTACCCGCGCGGCTCCGTTCCGACCGGACCCGCGCCCCGGGAAGCCACCCGCGGACTACCCGTACGTGTCCCCGGGCCCCACGGACCCCGGCGCCCGCAGCGGCCCGTACCCGCGCCGCGGCGCCCCCGGCCCCAGCACCTTGATCAGCCGCACGGTCCCGTGCCCGAGGTCCTCGTTGAGGCGGGCCACGAGCGTCGGCGCGAGCAGCCGCAGCTGCGTCGCCCACGCCGTCGAGTCGCACTGCACGGTCAGCACCCGCGCGTCCGGCTCGTCGTCGAACTTCAGCGGTACGCAGTGCTTCGCCAGGTCCTCGCCGACGATCTGCGGCCAGCGGCCCATGACCCCGCCGACCGCCGCGGGCGTCTCCCAGCCGCGCTCGGTGATCAGCCGGTTGATCGCGGCGCCGAGCGCCATCGGGTCGCGGCCGTCGGCGCGGGCGCCGGAGCGCAGTCCACCGCCCCGCCGGGCCTGCTTCTTCTGCTGGACGGCCGCGCCCCGCGCCTTCGCCTGCTCCTTCGCGGCGCGCAGCGCGACCCGCGCGAGGTCGACGCCGGAGTGCTCGGGGACGGCGGGCGCCGCCGCCTTGTCCACAGGCTGTTCGCTCATACCCGCTCCACCGTCCCGCCGGCCACCGCGTACCGCGTCCCCGCGAGGACACCCGGCACGTCGTCGTCCACCGCGGCCGTCACGAGGACCTGCTCGCCGTGCGCGACCAGCTCCGCGAGGCGCTCGCGCCGCCGCGCGTCGAGTTCGGCGAAGACGTCGTCGAGGACGAGGACCGGTTCGTTGCCCTCGGAGCGGAGCAGGTCGTACGAGGCCAGCCGCAGCGCCAGCGCGTACGACCAGGACTCGCCGTGGCTCGCGTACCCCTTCGCGGGCAGGTCGCCGAGCTTGAGCTGCAGCTCGTCCCGGTGCGGTCCGACGAGCGTGACGCCCCGCTCGATCTCCTGCTTGCGGACCTCGGCGAGGGCGGCGATCAGCTGCTCGTACAGCTCCTCGCGGGTGTGCCCGGCGCCCGGCGCGGAGGGCCGGTACTCCAGGAGGATCGGGCCGCCGCCGGGCGCGAGCTGCTCGTACGCCTTGTCGGCGAGCGGCTGCAGTACGCCGATGAGGTCGAGGCGCTGGGCGAGCAGCTCGGCGCCCGCCCTGGCCAGGTGCTGGTCCCAGACGTCGAGGGTCGACAGGTCCATGCCGCGGCCGCCGTGCCTGCGGGCCATGGCCGCCGACTTGAGGAGCGTGTTGCGCTGCTTGAGCACGCGCTCGTAGTCGGAGCGCACGCCCGCCATGCGCGGTGTGCGGGCCGTGATCAGTTCGTCGAGGAAGCGCCGGCGTTCGCCGGGGTCGCCCTTCACCAGGGCGAGGTCCTCGGGCGCGAACAGCACGGTCCGTACGATGCCCAGCACGTCACGCGGTCTGACCTGCGATGACCTGTTGATGCGGGCGCGGTTGGCCCGGCCCGGGTTGAGTTCGAGCTCGACCAGCTGGGAGCGCTCGCCCTGGGTGACGGCGGCGCGGATGACCGCGCGCTCCGCCCCCATCCGGACGAGCGGGGCGTCGGATGCGACGCGATGGCTGCCGAGGGTCGCCAGATAGCCGACGGCCTCGACCAGGTTGGTCTTGCCCTGGCCGTTGGCGCCCACGAAAGCGGTGACGCCCGGGTCGAGCGGAACCTCGACCCGGGCGTACGAGCGGAAGTCGGCCAGCGAGAGATGCGTGACGTGCATGGTGGGCGCCGACCTTCTTCCCCCGGCGGCTGTGCACCGCGGGGTGCACAGCCTGTGGATTACTTCTTCGTCTCGACCGCGTGGCCACCGAACTGGTTGCGCAGCGCGGCGATCATCTTCATCTGCGGGGAGTCGTCCTGCCGCGACGCGAACCGCGCGAACAGCGACGCGGTGATCGCCGGCAGCGGTACGGCGTTGTCGATGGCGGCCTCGACGGTCCACCGGCCCTCGCCGGAGTCCGACGCGTAGCCGCGCAGCTTGTCCAGGTGCTCGTCCTCGTCCAGCGCGTTCACCGCGAGGTCCAGCAGCCAGGAACGGATGACCGTGCCCTCCTGCCAGGAGCGGAAGACCTCGCGCACGTCGGTGACGGAGTCGACCTTCTCCAGGAGCTCCCAGCCCTCGGCGTAGGCCTGCATCATCGCGTACTCGATGCCGTTGTGGACCATCTTCGCGAAGTGGCCGGCGCCGACCTTGCCCGCGTGGACCGAGCCGAACTCGCCCTCGGGCTTGAGGGCGTCGAAGATCGGCTGGACCCGCGCCACGTCCTCGGCGGAGCCGCCGTACATCAGCGCGTAGCCGTTCTCCAGGCCCCAGACGCCGCCGGAGACGCCGCAGTCGACGAACCCGATGCCCTTGGCGGCGAGCTCCTCGGCGTGCTTCTCGTCGTCGGTCCAGCGCGAGTTGCCGCCGTCCACGACGATGTCGCCGGGGGAGAGCAGGTCGGCCAGCTCGTCGATGGTGGACTGGGTCGCGGCACCGGCCGGGACCATGACCCACACGACGCGCGGACCCTTGAGCTTGCCCACAAGCTCTTCGAGGCTGTGGACGTCGGCGAGGTCCGGGTTGCGGTCGTATCCGATGACGGTGTGGCCTGCGCGGCGGATGCGCTCGCGCATGTTGCCGCCCATCTTGCCGAGACCGACGAGACCGAGCTCCATCAGAGATTCCTTAAGCGTCGTGTGCGGTTTACCCGGGTCCGAGCCTACGCCCGGACCCGGGTGCACACCTGTGGGGTCAGCCGCTCAGGCGATGCCCCGAAGAACCGGGATCAACCGGACAGTCGCACCGGCATGATCAGGTACTTGTACGCCTCGTCCGCCTCGGCGTCCAGGGCGGGCTTGCCGCTCAGGAGGGCCGGCTTGGTGGAGGTCGTGAAGGAGAGCTGGGCGACCGGGGAGTCGATGGCGCTCAGGCCGTCGAGCAGGAAGGTCGGGTTGAAGGCGATCGAGATGTCGTCGCCCTCCAGCTGCGCGTCCACACGCTCCACAGCCTGTGCGTCGTCGCTGGAACCGGCCTCCAGGATCAGCACGCCCTGCTCGAAGCTCAGCCGGACCGGCGTGTTGCGCTCGGCCACCAGGGCCACACGCTTGACGGCCTCGACGAAGGGCGCGGTCTCGATCACCGCGACCGAGTTGAACTCGGTGGGGAAGAGCGTCCGGTACTTCGGCAGGTCGCCCTCGAGCAGCCGGGTCGTGGTGCGGCGGCCCGCGCCCTCGAAGCCGATGAGGCCCTCGCCCTTGCCGGAGCCGGAGAGCGCCAGGGTGACCGTGTCGCCGCTCGTGAGCGCCTTGGCGGTGTCCAGGAGGGTCTTCGCGGGCACCAGGGCGACCGCGGAGGCGTCCGGGGACTCCGGCTTCCACAGGAACTCGCGGACCGCGAAGCGGTAGCGGTCGGTGGAGGCCAGGGTGACCGTGTCGCCCTCGATCTCGATGCGCACACCGGTGAGGACGGGCAGCGTGTCGTCACGGCCGGCGGCGATGGCCACCTGCGCGGCGGCGGAGGCGAAGACCTCACCGGGGACGGTGCCGGTCGCGGTGGGCATCTCCGGCAGCGCCGGGTACTCCTCCACAGGCAGGGTGTGGAGTGTGAAGCGGGAGGAGCCGCAGACGACGGTCGCCCGTACACCGTCTGTGGAGATCTCCACCGGTCGGTTGGGGAGGGCGCGGCAGATGTCGGCGAGCAGTCGGCCGGAGACGAGGACGGTGCCGTCCTCCTCGACCTCCGCCTCGACGGAGACCCGGGCCGAGACCTCGTAGTCGAAGCTCGAGAAGCTCAGGGCGCCGTCCTCGGCCTTCAGCAGAAGGCCCGCGAGCACGGGCGCCGGCGGACGGGCCGGGAGGCTGCGGGCCACCCAGGCCACCGCCTCGGCAAGTACGTCGCGCTCCACCCGGATCTTCACCGGAACCGCCTCCTGCTTGTTGCTGGCTCTTCGTCGACTGCGGGAACCAGTCTGACGTACGCCGCCGACACTCGGTGCTGCTCGGGGTCAAGTCGCGACGAGAGCGCGTCGGAGCTCCGGCGCCGAGTTGTGCACAGGCCCCACTTCGAAGCGGATTCCTAGCTAACTCTAAGTGGGAGTAGTAGTAGGGCCTGTGGAAACGGTGGATAACGTCGTTTTCGCAGGTCAGGCCCAGTTTTTTGTCCACCGACCCTGTGGGTGGACCCCGTGGAAAACCAGGGGTATCTGTGGACACGGGAAAGTTCTGCACACCCCATGCACAGGCCAGTGGGAGTTCTCCCCAGCGCTGTCCCCAGCTTTCCCCAGGTTCCCCACAGCCCAAACGTCTCCCTTGGTGTGACCGCTTTCACTCGGCCCGGTGAGGGGGTGTGTTTTGTTGCCGAACAGTGGACAGCGGTGTGGAGAAGCTGTGGGCAACCGGCCGTCCCCTGTGGGCAGCCAGTGGACAACTTTCCGGACCCCCTGTGGACAAAATATTCATCCACAGGCTGTGGAGATCGTTTGCCAACAATTCCACAGGGGCCTGACCTGGGGTGATGGTCTGTCAACAGCGCAGCCTGTGGACACGTTCCGGATAACTCGACAGTCCCCACCCTGTGGACGGGAGATCATCCCCCAATCTGTGGAGAACCTGCCACCGGAACGGCGTAATCGAACAGCGGGCGCCCGTCCCGGGCCCGTACCCGGCGCGTACCCGCCCCGTCCGCGGCCCGCCAACGGCCCGACATCGGCCTCCGGAAACGCCGAAGGGCGCCCCGGGAGGTGTCCCGGAGCGCCCTTCGGAGGCTTTGGAGGGCCCGTGTCAGCCGTTCTTGATGCGGTTCGTGAGCTCGGTGACCTGGTTGTAGATGGAGCGCCGCTCCGCCATCAGAGCGCGGATCTTGCGGTCCGCGTGCATCACCGTCGTATGGTCACGCCCGCCGAACTGCGCGCCGATCTTCGGCAGCGACAGGTCCGTGAGCTCACGGCACAGGTACATGGCGATCTGCCGGGCCGTCACCAGGACGCGGCTGCGCGAGGATCCGCAGAGGTCCTCCACCGTCAGACCGAAGTAGTCGGCCGTGGCCGCCATGATCGCGGGTGCGGTGATCTCCGGCGAGCTGTCCTCGCCGCCGGGGATCAGGTCCTTGAGCACGATCTCGGTGAGCCCCAGGTCCACCGGCTGCCGGTTGAGGCTCGCGAAGGCCGTCACCCGGATCAGCGCGCCCTCCAGCTCGCGGATGTTCCGCGAGATCCGCGACGCGATGAACTCCAGTACCTCCGGCGGGGCGTTGAGCTGCTCCTGCACCGCCTTCTTGCGGAGGATCGCGATGCGCGTCTCCAGCTCCGGCGGCTGCACGTCGGTGGTGAGGCCCCACTCGAAGCGGTTGCGCAGCCGGTCCTCCAGGGTCACCAGCTGCTTGGGCGGCCGGTCGGAGGAGAGCACGATCTGCTTGTTCGCGTTGTGCAGCGTGTTGAAGGTGTGGAAGAACTCCTCCTGCGTCGACTCCTTGCTCGCGAGGAACTGGATGTCGTCGACGAGCAGGATGTCCACGTCGCGGTACCGCTTGCGGAACGCGTCGCCCTTGCCGTCGCGGATCGAGTTGATGAACTCGTTGGTGAACTCCTCGGAGCTCACGTACCGCACGCGCGTGCCCGGGTAGAGGCTCCGCGCGTAGTGCCCGATCGCGTGCAGCAGGTGGGTCTTTCCGAGACCCGACTCCCCGTAGATGAAGAGCGGGTTGTACGCCTTGGCCGGTGCCTCGGCCACCGCGACGGCGGCCGCGTGCGCGAACCGGTTCGAGGAACCGATGACGAAGGTGTCGAAGAGGTACTTGGGGTTGAGCCGCGCGTGCTGCTCGCCCGGAGCGCCGGCCCCGCCGCCCTGTCCGGACGACGACGCGCCGTGACCGCCCGGGCCGGGAACCGGACCGCCGCCCGGCCGGGTGCCGGGCCGGGCGCCGTGGTTCTGCGGGTCGGGCAGCTCGGCACGCTCCGGCCGCTGCTGCTCGTACCCGCGGGGCGGCTCGTCGTAGCGGGGCTGCCGCGACTGGTCCGGTCCGGTGTACGGCGCGCGCTCCTGGTAGCCGCCGAGCCGCGGCTGCTGCCAGGAGAGGTCCTCCTGGGTGCGCGGCCAGGCGCCGGGGTCGGGTCGCTGCTGTCCGTAGTCCGGATAGGCGGGGCGCGCCGTGGGCAGCCCGTCGCCGGGCATCGGCCGGTGGCCGTACCCGTCGTACTTCTCGTACGGCTCGGGCTGCGCGCGCTCGTCGTAGCGGGGCTGCTGCGGCTGCTGTGCCGTGGGCGCGGGCGGCGTCGGCTCGCCGACGGAGTCGTCGACGGTGATCGCGATCCGGATCGGCCGACCGCACTCACGGCTGAGCGTCTCGCTGATCAGCGGGGCCAGCCGGCCTTCGAGGACGCGCTTGCCCCATTCGTTCGGCACCGCGAGGAGCGCCGTGTCCGCGACCAGGGCGAGCGGCTGGCAGCGCTCGATCCACTGCTTGTCCTTGGACTCGATGCCCTGCTGGCCTTCGGCGAGAAGCTGCTCGAGGACCCGTGGCCACACTGCGGCAAGATCGGCAGGTACGTCAGCCACAGGGCACGCTTTCTCGCAGGTCCCACGATGGTGTGGTTCTCGGGGACAGTGGGTCGAAGTCCGTGAGGACGTGTCCGTTGAGGACAGGTGGGACAGAACGGCAAAAGATTGTGGAGACCGTCCACGGTAGTCGGGCCGCCTGACGTGGTTCAAGTTGTTGTCCACAGCCTGTGCACAATGGGGGGTGGCGACAAGTCGGTTTGACCGGATGGCGTAGCCGCGCGTACCGTACCCAGGTCGAGTTGTCGATGGCTGCTGCCGCCTGCCTCCGATGGGCAAAGATCACGGTCAGTGATCGTGAAGCGGTGCACTCGGGCGTATTGCGAGCTACTCGTGGGCGCACGGTGACAGCCAGGCGATGTCCCGCCACCACCCGAATCATTTCTGGAGCCCCCGAGTGAGCAAGCGCACCTTCCAGCCGAACAACCGTCGTCGCGCGAAGACCCACGGCTTCCGCCTGCGCATGCGTACCCGTGCCGGCCGCGCCATCCTGGCGAACCGCCGTGGCAAGGGTCGCGCGAGCCTGTCCGCCTGATCCACTTAAACAGGTCATGACGTGCTGCCTACCGAGAATCGGCTGAGGCGGCGCGAGGACTTCGCAACCGCGGTACGCCGAGGTCGCCGGGCCGGTCGCCCGCTCCTCGTCGTCCACCTACGCAGCGGTGCAACGGACCCGCACGCGCCTGGGGAGAGCGCTCCCCCGTCGCGTGCGGGTTTCGTCGTGAGCAAGGCCGTAGGCGTTGCGGTCGTGCGCAACAAGGTGAAGCGTCGCCTGCGCCACCTCGTCCGCGACCGGCTCGCCGAGCTGCCCCCCGGTAGCCTGGTGGTCGTACGGGCGTTGCCCGGAGCCGGCGACGCCGACCATGCACAGCTGGCCCGAGACCTGGACGCCGCTCTCCAGCGGCTGCTGGGAGGGGGCACGCGATGAAGTACCCGCTGCTGGCTCTCATCAAGCTGTACCAGTGGACGATCAGCCCGCTTCTCGGGCCCGTCTGCCGGTACTACCCGTCGTGTTCCCACTACGGATTCACGGCCATCGACCGGCATGGCGCGATCAAGGGCACGGCCCTGACCGCCTGGCGCATCCTGCGGTGCAACCCGTGGTCGCCCGGCGGTGTGGATCACGTTCCTCCGCGCAGGCGCCCCCGCTGGCACGAGATGCTGCGGAACGCGCTGCGCGGCGACAAGGGCGGGTCCCCCGCCGAGACGAGCCCGGCCGCCGAGACCTCGCCCAATGCTCAAGGAGCCTGATTAGTGGACACGATTGCCAGTCTGTTCAGCTTCATCACCTGGCCCGTTTCCTGGGTCATCGTCCAGTTCCACAAGGTGTACGGGGCGATCTTCGGTCCTGACACGGGCTGGGCCTGGGGCCTGTCCATCGTGTCCCTCGTGGTGCTGATCCGCATCTGCCTGATCCCGCTGTTCGTCAAGCAGATCAAGTCGACCCGGAACATGCAGGCGCTCCAGCCGAAGATGAAGGCGATCCAGGAGCGCTACAAGAGCGACAAGCAGCGTCAGTCCGAAGAGATGATGAAGCTGTACAAGGAGACGGGCACCAACCCGCTCTCCTCGTGCCTTCCCATCCTGGCGCAGTCGCCCTTCTTCTTCGCGCTGTACCACGTGCTCTCCGCGATCGCCTCGGGCAAGGAGATCGGCGTCATCGACGGCCCGCTGCTCGCCAGCGCCCGTCAGGCCCACATCTTCGGCGCCCCGCTCGCCTCGAAGTTCACGGACACCGCCGCCGAGGTCGCCGCTCTCGACGCCTCGATCACGTCGGTCCGGATCGTCACCGCGGTCATGATCGTCATGATGTCGGCCTCGCAGTTCTTCACCCAGCGCCAGCTGATGATGAAGAACGTCGACCTCACGGTGAAGACCCCGTACATGCAGCAGCAGAAGATGCTCATGTACATCTTCCCGCTGATCTTCGCCGGCATGGGCATCAACTTCCCCGTCGGTGTCCTCATCTACTGGCTGACCACCAACGTGTGGACCATGGGCCAGCAGATGTACGTGATCAACCAGAACCCGACCCCGGGCAGCAAGGCGCAGGACTCCTACCTCCAGCGCCTCCTGAAGAACATCACGCAGCACGGTGAGGTCCGCGGCCGCCGGCGCAAGGCCATCGTCAAGGTGATCGTCGCCAAGGGCAGCGACCGCAACGAGAACGAGCGCCGCTTCTTCGTGGGCCTCTCCAAGGCCGGCTTCGCCGCGCAGGCCGACGGCACCGTGATCAAGAGCGACACGATCGAGGCCGAGGCCGAGGGCGGTGCCGCGGCCAGGCGCCAGCAGCCCAAGCGGCAGACCAAGGCCCAGCGCCAGGCCGCCGCCGCACAGGGCGCGGTCAAGGACACCGAGGAAGCCTCCGAGCCGGCCGCCGAACAGGCGACCACCTCGCTCGAGAAGAAGCCTCAGGGCCAGGCCGAGGTCAAGGACGAGGCACAGGGCGACAAGCCCGCGCGTCCGAGCCGTGCCAACTCCGGAGGCTCCCGTCAGGGCAAGTCCGGCCAGCGCAAGGGCCAGCAGCGGCCCAAGCACCCGTCGTCCAAGAAGTAAGCCTCCACGAAGCCAGAAGGAGTCCATCCGTGACGGAAGGCACCACCTCCGCCGCCGCCGAGGGTGGCGACACCCTGACCCGCCTGGAGCAGGAGGGTGAGATCGCGGCCGACTACCTCGAAGGCCTGCTCGACATCGCCGACCTGGACGGCGACATCGACATGGACGTCGAGGCGGACCGGGCAGCGGTCTCGATCATCAGCGACTCCAGCAGCCGTGAGCTGCAGAAGCTCGTGGGCCGCGACGGTGAGGTTCTGGAGGCTCTCCAGGAGCTGACGCGCCTGGCCGTGCACCGGGAGACCGGGGACCGCAGCCGACTGATGCTCGACATCGCCGGCTTCCGTGCCAAGAAGCGTTCCGAGCTCGCCGAGCTGGGCGCCAAGGCGGCGGACGAGGTGAAGTCCAGCGGCCAGCCGGTCAAGCTGGACCCGATGACGCCGTTCGAGCGCAAGGTCGTGCACGACGCGATCGCCGCGGCCGGTCTGCGCAGCGAGTCCGAGGGCGAGGAGCCTCAGCGCTTCGTCGTCGTGCTCCCGGCCTGACCCCTCACGTAGTGTCGGCCCCGCCTGTGTTCGCAGGCGGGGCCGATCTTTGTCAGCCTGATAGTCAGCCATCACAGTGCGCTCGCACGTGAAGCGTGCGGTACGGAAGGACGGTTCCCGTGACGGAGGCAGCGGAGCTCCCCGAGGCGCCGGAGCAGGCGCGGACAGTCTTCGGTGAGTACTTCCCGGAGGCCGTGCGCTACGCGGAGCTCCTCGCGGACGCGGGTGTGAAGCGCGGTCTGATCGGCCCGCGCGAGGTTCCGCGACTCTGGGAACGCCACCTGCTGAACTGCGCCGTTCTCGCGGAGGCCGTCCCCGAGGGCGTCACCGTCTGCGACGTGGGCTCGGGCGCCGGTCTTCCCGGCATCCCCCTGGCCCTGGTCCGGCGCGACCTGAAGATCACGCTCCTGGAGCCGCTCCTTCGCCGGACGAACTTCCTCCAGGAGGTCGTCGAGCTGCTCGGTCTCGACCATGTGACCGTGGTCCGCGGACGAGCCGAGGAGATGCTCGGCAAGATCACGCCCGTGCACGTGGTGACCGCCCGCGCGGTCGCCCCTCTGGACCGGCTGGCAGGCTGGGGCGTTCCCCTGCTGCGCCCGTACGGCGAGATGCTGGCGCTCAAGGGTGACACCGCCGAGGAGGAGCTCAACGGCGCTCGTGCCGCGCTCTCCCGGCTCGGTGTGGTGGAGACCTCGGTGCTCCAGGTGGGCGAGGGCATCGTCGACCCGCTGACCACCGTCGTGCGGGTGGAGGTCGGTGAGAGCCCGGGCGGTGTGCGTTTCGCGGCCAAGCGGGCCAAGGCGGCCCGTACGAGCAAGACCCGCCGGCGCCGCTGAGCGTCGCATACGTACCATTTCGGAGTGTCGAGCGGTCCTGGCCGGGCAGCACGGGCATGGTGTTTCACGTGAAACGTCGCTCACTGCTGCAGGGGATCATCAGCCGCGGTCGCGCGGCTGCCACGCCCCGGGACCGCGGCCCCCGCGTGAAGCCACTCGCGAGGGTTGCGGAGTTGTCCACAGAGGTGGATTCACCCACAGAACCACCGGCCTCGCTGGTTCACGACCCCGAAAGCATGGCAGGCTCTCCTCATCGCGAGCCTGAAGCCGAGGAGAGTGAATCCTTGCGGTCCGACGCCAACATCGCGGGACCGATGACCGATCCGGTCCCCGGTCCCCGAACCGAATCGGTGGGGGAGGATGTTTCACGTGAAACACCGCCCCCGATGGACGACACCCCCATTGGTCGTGCTGCCCAACTGGCAGTAGAAGCCCTGGGTCGTGCCGGTGAGGGGCTTCCCCGACCGGCTCAGACGCGCGTGATGGTGGTCGCCAATCAGAAGGGCGGCGTGGGCAAGACGACCACGACGGTCAACCTTGCCGCGTCCCTCGCCCTGCACGGGGCCCGGGTCCTGGTCATCGACCTGGACCCGCAGGGCAATGCGTCCACGGCGCTCGGCATCGACCACCACGCCGAGGTCCCCTCGATCTACGACGTCCTGGTCGACAGCAGGCCGCTCTCCGAAGTGGTCCAGCCCGTCCTGGAAGTCGAGGGCCTCTTCTGCGCCCCGGCCACCATCGACCTCGCGGGTGCGGAGATCGAGCTCGTGTCGCTGGTGGCCCGTGAGAGCCGTCTGCAACGGGCGATCCAGGCCTACGAGCAGCCGCTCGACTACATCCTGATCGACTGCCCGCCGTCGCTCGGTCTCCTCACGGTCAACGCCATGGTGGCCGGCGCCGAGGTACTGATCCCGATCCAGTGCGAGTACTACGCGCTGGAGGGGCTCGGACAGCTCCTGCGGAACGTCGACCTGGTGCGCGGACACCTGAACCCCGCGCTCCACGTCTCGACGATCCTGCTCACCATGTACGACGGCAGGACGAGGCTCGCCTCCCAGGTCGCCGAAGAGGTGCGCACCCACTTCAGCGAGGAGGTGCTGCGGACCAGTATTCCGAGGTCCGTCCGCATCTCGGAGGCGCCGAGCTACGGCCAGACGGTCCTCACCTACGATCCGGGCTCCAGCGGAGCCCTGTCGTATCTCGAAGCGGCCCGTGAGATCGCCCTGCGGGGGGCCACCGTGTACTACGACCCCCAGCACGCCCATGGAGGGCACGGCCAGACAGGCCACGGCCAGACAGGCCACGGCCAGACAGGCCACGGCCAGGTAGGGCACCAGAACAACCAGCGCAGCATGTCGGAGGGGATCCAGTGAGCGAGCGACGTAGGGGATTGGGGCGAGGGCTCGGTTCGCTGATCCCTACGGCTCCCCAGGAACGGCAGGTGCCGGCGGTCGGTGTCGGGGCGGGCGCGACCTCCGCGGGCTCCGCCCCCGTCCTGACCACGGAGCGAGGTGTGGCCGCCGCGAAGCTGGCGACGCTTCCCCAGAGCGCCCAGTCCCCGGACTCGATGGTGTCGTGGAACGAGCCCGAGGCGGTGGCCGCCCCGGCGTCCCCGGCCGGCGCGCACTTCGCGGAGCTGCCGCTCGACTCCATCACGCCGAACCCGCGCCAGCCGCGTGAGGTCTTCGACGAGGACGCTCTGGCCGAGCTGGTCGCCTCCATCAACGAGGTCGGTCTTCTCCAGCCCGTGGTCGTGCGCCAGGCGGGCGCCGAGCGCTACGAGCTCATCATGGGCGAGCGGCGCTGGCGCGCCTGCCGCGAGGCCGGTCTGGAGCGGATCCCGGCCATCGTGCGGCACACGGACGACGAGAAGCTCCTCCTGGACGCCCTCCTGGAGAACCTGCACCGGGCTCAGCTGAACCCGCTGGAAGAGGCGGCGGCCTACGACCAGCTGCTCAAGGACTTCAACTGCACCCATGACCAGCTGGCCGACCGGATCGGACGCTCGCGCCCGCAGGTCTCCAACACGCTCCGGCTGCTGCGCCTTTCCCCGCCGGTCCAGAGCCGGGTTGCCGCCGGGGTGATCTCCGCCGGTCACGCACGCGCTCTGCTGGGCGTCGAGGACCCGGAAGCCCAGGACAAGCTGGCCTACCGGATCGTGTCCGAGGGACTCTCGGTGCGTTCCGTCGAGGAGATCGTCACGCTCATGGGCTCGGAGCCCGGGTCGCCGGTCAAGCCGAAGGGCCCCCGCGCGGGAGCCCGGGTGTCGCCGGCGCTCACGGATCTCGCGACCCGGCTGTCGGATCGCTTCGAGACCCGGGTGAAGGTCGATCTGGGGCAGAAGAAGGGCAAGATCGTCGTCGAATTCGCCTCGATGGACGATCTGGACCGGATCCTCTCGACGCTGGCTCCCGGGGAAGGACGCGTCATGGACAACAAGGGCGGCGAGGAGGGCTGACCCCTCCCGCTCCACGGCGTCCGCTCAGGGCGGGCCTCGCTCCGGGATTGACCGGATCGCGGCCCGCCCTTTGCCTGTGTGCGGTATCGCCCTGATCGCCCGATGGATACGATTCCGAGAGACGTATGCGTACTCGATGGCGAGGGAATCGGGGAGAGGTCGTGGGGCGTCGGCTCGTACCGCTCACACTGGACAACCTTCCGGATCTTCCCCAGCGATGTCGCTCGTGCGTCTTCTGGGAGCTCGACCCGGTCAGCGGGGAAGCGGCGGTCAAGGCGGGTCGTCCGGAGCTGGAGAAGGAAGCCTGGATCTCGGCTGCTCTGCTGGAGTGGGGATCCTGCGGGCGCGTGGTCTACGTGGACGAGGTGCCCGTCGGCTACGTGCTCTACGCTCCCCCGGCCTACGTCCCACGCTCCACGGCCTTCCCGACGAGCCCCGTGGCGGCTGACGCCGTCCAGCTGATGACGGCTTGGATCATGCCGGGCTACCAGGGCCAGGGGCTGGGGCGCGTGATGGTGCAGACGGTGGCCAAGGACGTGATGAGGCGGGGCTTCAAGGCGATCGAGGCATTCGGGGACGCGCGCTGGAAGGAGCCCGCCTGCGTGCTGCCCGCCGACCATCTGCTCGCGGTGGGCTTCAAGACCGTCCGTCCGCATCACGCCTTCCCGCGGCTGCGACTGGAGCTCAGGACGACGCTCTCCTGGAAGGAGGACGTCGAGATGGCCCTGGACCGGCTTCTCGGCGCCGTACAGAAGGAGCCCGCCCTGCGGCCGCTCTGAGCGTCGGATGAGCCTCGGAAAACGGAAAGGCCCGCCCCCTCTCGGGGACGGGCCTTCGCTGTTTCACGTGAAACAGCGGACGATCATCAGGCCTTGGCCTCGACGAAGGGCTCCAGGTCGCGCAGGATCGCGGCCTTCGGCTTGGCGCCGACGATGGTCTTCACGACCTCGCCACCCTGGTAGACGTTCAGCGTCGGGATGGACATGACGCCGTACTTGGCGGCCGTGGCCGGGTTCTCGTCGATGTTGAGCTTCACGACCTCGATCTCACCGTGCTCGGCGGCGATGGCCTCCAGCGACGGGGCGATCTGGCGGCACGGTCCGCACCAGGCGGCCCAGAAGTCCACCAGGACGGGCTTGTCGCTGTTGAGGACGTCCTCTTCGAAGGAAGCGTCGGTCACAGTCTTGAGGGCCACAGCGGCCTCCTTGATCTCGCGGGGGTGTAGGGGTGGGGCAGAAGACGGTGGATCAGACCGCGGGGGTCTCGGCCAGCTTCTCGCTGTCGGCCAGAGCGGACAGGAAGCGCTCGGCGTCGAGGGCGGCGGAGCAGCCGGTACCGGCGGCCGTGATGGCCTGGCGGTAGGTGTGGTCGACGACGTCGCCGGCACCGAAGACACCCGTGAGGTTGGTGCGCGTCGACGGGGCGGCCACCTTGAGGTAGCCCTCCTCGTCGAGGTCCAGCTGACCCTTGAAGAGCTCGGTGCGCGGGTCGTGGCCCACGGCGATGAAGAGGCCGGTGACCGCGAGCTCGCGGGTCTCGCCGGTCTTCGTGTCGCGCAGGGTGAGACCGCTCAGCTTCTGCTCGCCGTGGATCTCGGTGACCTCGCTGTCCCAGGCGAAGGAGATCTTCGGGTCGGCGAAGGCGCGCTCCTGCATGGCCTTCGAGGCGCGCAGCGTGTCCCGGCGGTGGACGATCGTGACGGACTTGGCGAAGCGCGAGAGGAAGGTGGCCTCCTCGATCGCGGTGTCGCCGCCGCCGACGACGGCGATGTCCTGGTCCTTGAAGAAGAACCCGTCGCAGGTGGCGCACCAGGAGACACCGCGGCCGGAGAGCGTGTCCTCGTTGGGCAGGCCGAGCTTGCGGTGCTGGGAACCGGTCGTGACGATGACGGCCTTGGCGCGGTGCACGGTGCCGGCGGTGTCGGTGACGGTCTTGATGTCACCGCTCAGGTCCACGGCGATGACGTCGTCCGGGACGAGCTCGGCGCCGAAGCGCTCCGCCTGGGCCCGCATGTTGTCCATCAGGTCCGGGCCCATGATGCCGTCACGGAAGCCGGGGAAGTTCTCGACCTCGGTCGTGTTCATCAGGGCGCCACCGGCGGTGACGGCCCCCTCGAAGACCAGAGGGTTCAGCGACGCTCGGGCCGTGTAGAGCGCCGCGGTGTAACCCGCGGGCCCGGAGCCGATAATGATCACGTTACGGACGTCGCTCACGGGTTTCTTCCTCGTCTCTGCAGACTGCCACTGCCTACGGGGGTGGTTGTCTCGGTCGCTCTCACCCCACCCAACGGATCCTAAGGGGCGTGCATTCCCGAGACCGCCGCGCGGCACCGTGGACGGGGCGAAGAGACGTCAGGAGCGGGGGTACGTCCGGCTCAGGAGGACTTCGGCGGCCGGGCTCGAACCGTCCGCGGACCCGTCGGCGCAGGAGGCGTCGAGCACGTAGGCCTGGACCCGCGTGCTGTCGGAGCGATCAGCCAGCACCAGCAGGTAGGCGGGCATGCCCTGGTATTCGCCCCGCTCGTGGCCGAGCACCGGGTCGGTGCGGCCGGTGCCGGCCCGGACGCAGCCGGGTACCGCGTTGTCCCGGTTGCGCTGGGGAGCGGTGGGGCTGGTCTCGGAGGACATCGACTCGGGGCCGATGCCCTGGGGCGTCTTGGCGGCCGTGTTCCCGGCCAGGAGCTCATGGACCCGATCCTCGACCGGAGATCCCGAGAAGGGGCTCAGGGTCGCGCCGGCGACGGTGTCTGCCTTCTTCGTGTCGGATGCGCTGTCGCCGGCGGTCAGCGTCCCCGTCTGACTGAGGTACAGGCTCGTTCCCAGGACCACGGCACCGAACGCCGCGCCGAGCGTGGACAGCAGGGCGATCCGGCGCCGGCGGGGCTTGCCGGGGCGTCCGGGGCCGGTGGCGGCGCGGGAGCTGCCCGCGGGACGGTCCGAGGGCGGTGAGGGGGCGCGGGAGGGGAGCGAGGCCTCGACCGGGGAGCGCGATGTTTCACGTGAAACAGGGGTTTCGCTCTCGGGCGCGGTGGAGTCGAGAAGGGCCTCGGCGGCGAGTGCGGCGTCGATCCTGCCGGCGATCTCGGCGGGCATACGAGGAGGCCCGGGGAGGGTGCCCAGGAGCCCGCGGATCTCCTCCAGCGAGGACCGGACGTCCGCGCAGAGGGGACAGTCGTCCAGGTGCCGGCGGACGGCCGCGGAGCGGGTCGGCGAAAGGAGCCCCTCGGTCAGATCGGAAATCTCCGAGACGTCCGGGTGCTGTGTGGTGTCGGCCTTGCCGGCCGTGGAAGTCACGTGCGCCCACCTCCGCCCTTCACAGCAGCTGGATCAGTCGGTCCGGTATCCGTCGGCCCCGGCACCGTTGGGACGGATGCCCCCGGCGTCCGGTTCCTTCCCCCTTCGGTGGCCTCGTTACCCACGGTGTCGACGCGCAGATGAGTGACCATCGGCAGCAGGCGCGCCCGCCCGCGTGCACAGCGGCTCTTCACGGTGCCGGTGGGGACGCCGAGGATACGGGCGGCCTCCGCGACGGGGTAACCCTGCATGTCGACCAGGACGAGCGCGGCCCGCTGGTCGGCCGGGATCGCGGCGAGTGCGGCGAGCACCTCGCGGTGGAGGTCCTGGCGCTCTACGGGCGCCTCGGCCGACTCGTGGGGGCCGAGGAGCTGCTCGAAGCGGTCGGTGTCGTCGACGGGGGACGTGCGGCGCGAGGCGGTCTTGCGCGCACGGTCAAGGCAGGCGTTCACCGTGATCCGGTGGAGCCAGGTCGTGACGGCCGACTGGCCGCGGAAGGTATGGGCGGCCCGGAAAGCAGAGATGAGGGCGTCCTGGACGGCGTCAGCGGCCTCCTCGCGGTCCCCCAGGGTCCGCAGGGCCACCGCCCAGAGCCGGTCGCGGTGGCGGCGTACGAGCTCACCGAAGGCGTCCGGGTCTCCGGCGACGTGGTTCGCGAGGAGTTCCTCGTCCGTCGCCGTCCGGGGGTCGTCAGCCGTAGGCGCCACGGTTCCCCTCCTCGATCGGCAGCCGTGCAGGCATTCAATCCGGTCCGTGCCCGGAAGTAAATGAGCGCCGAGCTGGGCTCGGCGCTCATGGAGGGGGTTGCTCCGCGACTACGGCGCGGTTCCCTGGAAGGACACGTTCGTGATCGCCTGCTTGTAGCCGGCCCCGAAGTACTCGTCACCGCTGGAGTACGGCACGGAGGTCAGCCAGAGGAGCACGTAGCGGGTCTTCACCGGCGTCTTGGTCTCCGGCTTCGCGGTCGAGTCCGAGGTCTCGACCGAGGCGATCTTCTTCATGGAGTCCGGGCCGCCTGACGGGGTCAGCGAGTCCGCGGCGTACAGCGAGACCGCGGTCTGCGGGCCGCCGTAGCGGAACGCTATGGACGCGGACGAGACGTTCTGCTCGCTCCCGAGGTCGTAGACGATGCCGACGCCCTGCTTGTACGGCGCCAGGACGGGACCGTCGACGAAGGTCCTCGTACGCCAGTACGTGGAGCTGTCGCTGTCGTAGGTGTCGCGCACCCCCGGGGCGTTCTGCAGCTTGCCGTCGGGTGCGTACTCCTCGGCCGACCGGATCGTCAGTGGCTGGGGCGGCTCGGGCTTCTCGTCGTCGACCGTCGGCGTGGTGACCGGGTTCTTGGAGGAGTTGTCCTGGTCGAGGAGCCGGTCCGCGATCTGCCAGCTGCCGAGGCCGAGGGCGGCGATCAGCAGCGCCGAGACGGCCCACTTCAACGCCCGGCCGGTGCGGCTCTGCAGCGGGGGCGGCGGGAGCGTCACCGGCTGGGTGGCGGCCGGGCGCGGCTGGGGCCGTCCGTACGTGCCCTGCTGGTACGTCGTGCGCTGGTACTCGGGCGGGGCGGTGTACTCCGGCTCGGGCGGCTTGACGCGGGGCATCGCCGCCACGGCCTTGGCCAGCTCGTCCGGGGTCGTGCAGGGCGGCTCCTGCCGCGAGGCGGTGGCGCCGTCGTTGGCCAGGGCGCGCATGGCGATCTCGGAGAGGCCGCGGTGGACGCCGGCGCGGACCTGGTCGGGCGGGAGCAGGCCCACGCCCTTGGGAAGCCCGGAGAGCCCGTGGGCGTCGCTGTCGTACGGCCAGCGCTGGGTGAGCGCGGCGTAGAGCAGGGCGCCGATGGCCTCGGTGTCGGTGCGCTGCGGACGGTCGGCGGTGATGCCGCGCAGGGCGGCGTTCACGGCCAGGCCGCGGATCCGGTACTGGCCCGTGGAGCTGCGCAGGACGGCGCTCGGGGTGAGCCGCAGGTGGGCGAGGCCTTCGCGGTGGGCGGCGGCCATCGCCTGGGAGACCTGGCTGACGAGCTGGTAGGCGTCGTGGGGCTCCAGCGGGCCGGTCGCGAGCAGCGCGGTCAACTCGGTGGAATCGGGCAGCCACTCGTGCACGACGTACACCAGGTCGTTCTCCTCGACGGCGTCGAGGACCTGGACGAACCGGGGGTCGCCGAGGAGGGCCGAGGAGCGGGCCGCGGCCAGGACCGACCGGGCCCTGGGGTGGTCGGCGGGCAGCAGGTGGACCCCGACGGCGCGCCGCAGTTTCTCGTCGACCGCACGCCAACTGCTGAAGCCGTCCAAACGGGTGACGCACTCCTCCAGCCGGTAGCGTCTGGCCAGTTTGTGCCCGCTGTGCAGTTCGGGTGCAGTGATGGAGGGCTGTTCGCCGCTCTGTCGTTCGACCGCCTTGTTCTTCGAGGCCTCGGCGGTCTTGTCCGCCGTCTTCTGCTCTTCCGCCACCCCGTCGGTCGCGGCCGTGTCCGCCTTGGCGGTCAGCGGGTCGTCACCGCTGTTGTCGGCCACGTCGACGGCAGCCGTGCTACGTTCCGCCACCGTCGTTCCTGCCTCCCCATCCGTTGCGCCACATCCAACAGCCATGCCAATTGTGCCCACAGTCCGGCGCTATGCACGACACGCGGTTCCCGCCGATGGTTGTGCGGGACCGTCGAATCAGCGTCCCAGACGTCCGCGCACCATGCCGACCAGGGTGTTCAACTCCGCGATGCGCATGCGCTTTGCCGCGACGAAGAAGACACCGAGGAGTACCGCTCCGCCGACGATCAGGGCGACGAGCGAACCGAGCGCGCCCTCACCCAGAAGCTTCAACAGGCCGAAACCGACGGCACCGGCGACGATCGCGGCGGGTACGGAGGCCATGCAGAGCCGGGCGTAGGTCCGCACCACCTGGGTGCCGTCCAGGTCGCCGCCCAGCCGGTTGCGGAGACGGCGCCAGGCGATGCCGACGCCGACGGCGTAGGCGAGCCCGTACGAGGCGGCCATGCCGACGACGGCCCACTGGGCGGGCAGCACGACGTAGCAGACCGCCGAGGCCGCCGCGTTGACGGCGGCGACGATGACCGTGTTGTAGAAGGGCGTCCGGGTGTCCTCGTAGGCGTAGAAGCCGCGGAGCACGACGTACTGGACGGAGTAGGGGATCAGACCGAGGCCGAAGGCCATCAGGATGAAGCCCATGCCCTGGGCCGCCTCGACGCCGCTGGAGGCGTAGAGCAGCGTGCACATCGGAACGCCGAGCGCCAGGAACGCGAACGAGACCGGGACGATCGCGACGGCCGAGTTCCGCAGGCCCTGCGAGATGTCGTCCCGGACGGCACCGGGGTCGTCGTCGTGGGCGGCTCGGGAGATCCGCGGCAGCAGTGCCGCCATGACGGAGACCGTGATGATGGCCTGCGGCATGCCCCAGATGAGCTGGGCGTTGGAGTACGCGAGGAAGCCCGCGCCGTTCTTCCCCGACGCCTCACCGGCGGCCGTGGCGAGCTGGGTGACGACGAGGACGCCCGCCTGGTTGGCGAGGACGAAGAGCACGGTCCACTTGGCCAGCTTGACCGTCTTGCCGAGCCCGTGGCCCTTCCAGTCGAAGCGGGGCCGGAAGCGGAAGCCCGTCTCACGGAGGTACGGGATCATCGCCAGGGCCTGGACGACGAGGCCGAGGAGGGTGCCGATGCCGAGGAGGCGGATGCCCTCGTCCGGAATGGTCTGCACGCCCATGTGGGACTCGGCGGAGGTGCCGTAGACCCAGATGAACAGGCCGAAGGTGACGATCATGACGATGTTGTTGAGGACCGGCGTCCACATCATCGCGCCGAACTTGCCCCGGGCGTTCAGGATCTGACCCATCACCACGTGCACACCCATGAAGAAGATGGTGGGCAGGCAGTAGCGGGCGAAGGTCACGGCCACGCTGTTGGCCGCGGCGTCGTCGGCGATGGTGTTCGACATCAGCCGGATCAGCAGCGGTGCCGCGAAGACGGCGAGGGCCACGATCAGGCCGAGTGCCACCATCACGAGGGTCAGCAGGCGGTTGGCGTAGGCCTCGCCGCCGTCCTCGTCGTTCTTCATCGAGCGGACGAGCTGGGGGACGAAGACCGAGTTGAGGCCGCCGCCGACGGTGAGGATGTAGATCATCGTCGGCAGGGTGTAGGCGATGGTGAAGGTGTCACCGAGCAGGGCCGCGCCGAGCGCACCGGTGATCACCAGGCTGCGGACGAATCCGGTGAGCCGGGAGACCAGGGTGCCGGCCGCCATGACGGCGCTCGACTTCAGCAGCCCGGAGGCGCGGCCGGACTTCTTGGCGGCGGGGGCGGGCAGCGGGTCCGGCTCCGGAGCGGGCGGCGGCACCTGGCCGGGCGTCTGCTGGTCCCGGTACAGGTGGGCGAAGGCGTCCGGCTCGGGCTCCTCCTCGCCCGCCCGGGTCACCAGGTCGTCGACCCCGGTGAACTGGACCGTGCGCGCGTCGTCGCCGTACGGCAGGTGACGCGAAGGGCCCTCGGGCTCCGGTGCCGGCGTCTGCGCCCACACCCGGGGGTCGGGAGCGTGCTGGGGCGCGACCGGCTGCTGGTAGAGCGGCTGGGGCTCCTGGTAGGTGCCCGGCGGGGGAGGCGGGTGCGCGGCGCGGTCGTAGAGGGCCTCGCCCACCGGGTCCTGCGCTGCCAGGTCCTGCGCCCGGTACGGGTCGTGCGAGAAGACGTCCTGGACGTACGGGTCCTGGACGTGCGGGTCCTGCGCGTAGGGGTCGTGCCCCTGCGGGTTCTGCGGGTAGGGCTCGTGCCCCTGCGGGCCCGGGGCACCCTGAGGCGCGGGGCCGCCCGCGCCCTGGCCGCGGTCACCGTCATACGGCGCGTTCATGCTTACCCCACCTCATCGTCCCCGGCCGACCGGCCACGACATCGCTCAACGGTCCACCTTCTCACCCGGGCCCGACGGGTCGCCGCTTTCGGGCCCGGTGTCAGGTGTCGGGTCACTCGGCTGCTCGGGATCGTCCCCGGAGGGGGCGTCCCCGTCTGCCGCGGCCTCGGCGGGCTCGTCCGTCTCCGCGGCCTCGGCCTCGGCGTTCCGTGCCGCGATCCGCTTCCGCTGGGTGTACATCCGCACACCGGCGAGGACCAGGAGCAGGACGCCTCCCGCGATCACGAGCATCACCGTGGGGGTCATCTCGGAGACCTTCACGGTGAAGGTCATCGGCTGCCCGTAGGGAGTGCCGTCCTCGGTGTAGAGCTGTGCGGTCATCGGCACCTGGCCGTTGACGTTGGCGGAGGCCGTGAACTTCACCGACTGGCTGTGCCCGCCGTTGATCTTCACCGGGAGTTCGGCGAAGCCCTCCCCGTTCACCTCCAGCCGGTTCTTGTTGCCGGAGGTGAGGCGCAGCACCAGATGGTCCACGCCCTGCAGCAGCTTGTTCTGGACGGTCACGGGGATCGTCGCGCTGCGGCCGGAGAGCGTGAGGTCCGACTTGTCGACCAGCTGGACGCTCTTGGTGAGCCCCTGGAGGTACTCCAGGACGTTGCTGCGGTAGACCACCGCCGCGCGGACCTCGCCGCGCCAGGAGACCGACATCTCGCGGTTGATCGCGTTGCCGAACGGCGTCACGACGCGCTCGGGCTGCTCCAGGACGACCTTGAAGTCGTCCAGCTCGTCGCGGGTGGTCTTCATGTCACGGAAGGCCTGGACCGGCAGCTCCCGGTCGCGCAGCTTCTTCGGGTACCGGGAGGAGCTGGGCACCGCGGTCGAGGCGTCGGGATCGGGCTTGGCCGCCGAGGCGGCGACGAGATCGAGCGGCTGGCTCCAGCGCTTGGCGGAGAGGCCGCGCAGGGCCTCGGCCATCGTCTGCGCCTGGGCGGAGGTCGGCGTCCGCTGCGGGGCGACCACGACGCTGCGCTGGTCCTCCGGCTGCTCCAGGGTGATCGCGAGGGACTGGGCGAGGAACTCCTGGACGGCGAGCGTGGAGCCCTCCGCGCGGACCATGTCGCCGTCGAAGGCGGTGGACAGCACCGCGTCGCTCACCACGGCCGTGGTGCTGCCGTTGCCCAGCGGGCGGGCCGCTGTGGGCGTGTAGGAGAGGTCGTCGCGGACGCTGTCGCTGCGCGCGATCACCTTGTCCGCGCCGGCCGAGGTCGCGACCGCCACGATCGAGGGGTCGACGGCGCCGTCGACGGGCCAGGCGAAGTCGGTGGACGGCCGCAGGTGGAGGATGGTCTCGACGGTCGTCCCGGCGAGGTCGGTCGCCGACTGGAGGTGTCCCAGGGAGCCGGGGACGTCCTTGCCGTGATGGGCGAGCGAGGCGAGGTCGGGGTCGGCGAAGGGCAGGGCGACGACCTCGCGCCCCTGGACCGCCTTCTCCAGGGCGTTCAGCCACTGCTCGGCGACGTCCTGGTTCTTGCCGGGGACGTGCAGGGTGCCGTCCTTGACCCGGTAGCCGTTCGCCATCGCGTCGACGGTGGCCAGCAGGTCGGGATCGAGCACCCAGGTGACGGGAAGGTCCTTGCCGAGCGAGACCATCTGGTCCAGGCGCCCGCCCGGTCGCAGCTCGTCGGCCAGGGCGTCGTCCTCGAAGACCGGGGTCTGCTGGTCGTCCGTGGCCGTCTCCGCCGAGACGTGGGCGGAGGAGATCAGCGGCCAGAGGTAGCTCAGCTGGGTCTTCTTCTTGGTGGCCTCGGGCTGGAACGGCAGGAAGGTCCGCTCGATGCCGAGCACCCGGTCCGACCCCTGGTCGGAGGTGTGTCCGGTGAGGGAGACGCCCAGCTGGTAGACGCCCGCCTCGTCGAGGCCGAGCTCGGAGACCGGGACGGAGAGCGAGAAGTCCGCGCTGAGGCCGGCACCGAGCCGGGGAATGCTGACGGTGGGAGCGTCCTCGAGGGGGGCGGGATCGCTGTCGTACCGGAAGCCGGTGCGTCCCGTCACCTGCTCGATCTCGCTGCGGCTCGTCATCCGCGGTCCGACGCGCAGGTCGACGGTCGCGTCGGTGACGGTCCTCTTCCCCCGGTTGGTCACCGTCCCGGTGACCGTCACGGTGTCCCCTTCGACGGGGCTGCTCGGTGCCATGGTGTCGAGCGACACATCGACGGTCCTGGATCCGGTGCCGTCCTCGGCCGCGAGCGCGGGGGATGCCCCGGCCGGGGCCTGGAGCAGCCCGGCGAGGAGGGGCGCCCCGAAGGCGACGGTGATCGTGCGCCGCAGCCATCGGCGGGCAGGTGAGGGACCGGTTCCCTGGATGTCTGCCGCCTCGGCCACGCGTTCGCCCGTCCTCGTCGTTGTCAGTGGTGCCGGTGGTGTCGATGGTTCCCGGTTGCTGTGTCCAGGCATGGTAACGAGGCACGCTGGGGGCAAGTGCCGGGGACTGCTCCAGGCGATCTTCCCGCTCGGGAAAACGGGGACGTTGCGGTGAGCCGGGGCACGTACCCTTTTCTGTTGTGCCGAACGCCAACGAAGACACCCCGACTGCACTGAGCCAGGTGCAACGCCGCGCGGTCAGTGAACTGCTGCGTGTGTCCCCTGTCGCCGACGACCTCGCCCGCCGTTTCCAGGAGGCCGGGTTCAGCCTCGCGCTGGTCGGTGGCTCGGTACGGGACGCACTGCTCGGCCGGCTCGGCAACGACCTGGACTTCACCACCGACGCCCGCCCCGAGGACGTACTGAAGATCGTCCGCCCGTGGGCCGACTCGGTGTGGGAGGTCGGCATCGCCTTCGGGACGGTCGGCTCGCAGAAGGACGGCTACCAGATCGAGGTCACCACGTACCGCTCGGAGGCGTACGACCGGACCTCGCGCAAGCCCGAGGTCTCCTACGGCGACTCGATCGACGAGGACCTCGTCCGGCGTGACTTCACCGTCAACGCCATGGCCGTGGCCCTGCCCGAGAAGACGTTCATCGACCCGTACGGCGGTCTGGAGGACCTCTCCGCCCGCGTGCTGCGCACCCCGGGCACGCCGGAGGAGTCCTTCTCCGACGACCCCCTGCGGATGATGCGGGCCGCGCGCTTCGCCGCGCAGCTGGACTTCGAGGTCGCCCCCGAGGTGGTCACGGCCATGACGGAGATGTCCGGCCGGATCGAGATCGTCTCCGCCGAGCGGATCCGCGAGGAGCTCAACAAGCTGCTGCTCTCCGCCCACCCGCGAAAGGGCCTCGGCCTTCTCGTGGACACGGGCCTCGCCGAGCACGTGCTGCCCGAGCTGCCCGCGCTGCGTCTGGAGAGTGACGAGCACCACCGGCACAAGGACGTCTACGAGCACTCGCTGACCGTGCTCGACCAGGCGATCGACCTGGAGGAGGACGGTCCCGACCTGGTGCTGCGGCTCGCCGCCCTGCTCCATGACATCGGGAAGCCGCGCACGCGCCGCTTCGAGAAGGACGGCCGCGTCTCCTTCCACCACCACGAAGTGGTGGGCGCGAAGATGACCAAGAAGCGCATGACCGCGCTCAAGTACTCGAACGAGATGATCAAGGACGTCTCCCGGCTGGTGGAGCTGCACCTGCGCTTCCACGGCTACGGGACCGGCGAGTGGACCGACTCCGCCGTGCGCCGCTACGTCCGTGACGCCGGTCCGATGCTCTCCCGGCTGCACAAGCTGACCCGCTCGGACTGCACGACCCGCAACAAGCGCAAGGCCACCGCCCTCTCCCGTGCCTACGACGGCCTGGAGGACCGCATCGCCCAGCTCCAGGAGCAGGAGGAGCTGGACGCGATCCGCCCCGACCTCGACGGCAACCAGATCCAGGAGATCCTCGGCATCGGGCCCGGTCCGGCGATCGGTCAGGCGTACAAGTTCCTGCTGGAGCTCCGTCTGGAGAACGGGCCGATGGAGCACTCCCAGGCCGTCGCCGCACTCAAGGAGTGGTGGGCGGCGCAGAGCTGAGCCGTGCCGCGGGAGGCGGTGCGTTGTTTCACGTGAAACAGCGACGCTCTCCGCGCGGGGAAGGGGTGGTGTTTCACGTGAAACACCACCCCTTCGTGCGTTCCCCCCGCAGGGCCAGCGCGATGGCCGCGTAGATCACGGCCACCAGCACCACCAGGAGCGAGGACCGCCCGTCGGGCGGCAGCATCAGCGCGGCGACGCCTGCCGCGCCCACGAAGGCCACGTTGAACAGCACGTCGTAGAGGGAGAAGACCCGTCCGCGGTAGGCGTCGTCGACGGCGGTCTGCACCACCGTGTCGGTCGCGATCTTGGCGCCCTGGGTGATCAGACCCAGGACGAAGGCGGCGATGAGGAAGGGCACCGGGGCGAAGGTCAGGCCGAGCGCCGGCTCCACGACGGCGGCGACTCCCGCGCACACGGTCATCCAGCCGAAGGGGCCGAGTCGTCCCACCCCCCAGGGAGAGAGCAGGGCGGCCGCGAAGAAGCCGGCGCCCGAGGTGGCGACGGCGAGCCCGAGGAGTCCGAGGCCCTCGGAGTCCGTGGAGCTCCAGGCGTAGCGGCAGAGCATGAGCACGGTGACGAGCAGGGCGCCGTAACAGAAGCGCATGAGGCCCACGGCGATGAGGGCCCGGGCGGCGGGTCGGCGCTCGGCGAGGTGTCGCACTCCCCCGACCAGCCCGTGTGCCGTCGAGGCCAGTGCCGAGCGGAGCTTCTGGGGGGCGGGGCCCGGGTCGGGTCCGAGGAGTTCTCGGGGCATCCGCAGGGAGGCGAGGGCGGAGCAGAGGTAGAGCAGGGCGCCGAAGGCCACGACGACGGCGTCGGAGTCGTCCGCGACCAGACGGACGCCGAACGCGAGACCGCCTCCCAGCGTCGCGGCGAGCGTTCCGGCGGTCGGGGAGAGCGAGTTCGCGACGACCAGCCGCTCGCCGTCGACGACCCTGGGGAGCGAGGCCGAGAGACCCGCGAGGACGAAGCGGTTGACCGCCGTGACGGAGAGGGCGGAGGCGTAGAAGAGCCAGTCGGGCACGGCGGCGACGACGAGGAGCGCGGTCCCGCAGGCGAGCAGGGCGCGCAGGAGGTTCCCGTACAGGAAGACCTGGCGTCGCTGCCAGCGGTCGAGGAGCACGCCGGCGAAGGGGCCGACGAGCGAGTACGGGAGCAGGAGTACCGCCATGGCCGAGGCGATGGCGGTGGGGGAGGTCTGCTTCTCGGGGGAGAAGACGACGTACGTGGCCAGGGCCACCTGGTAGACACCGTCGGCGCACTGGGAGAGCAGCCGTACGGCGAGCAGGCGGCGGAAGTTCGTCAGGCGCAGGAGTACGCGCAGATCACGTACGACGGACATGGCAGCAAGACTCACATACGAAGAGGGCCCCCGGGCAGTGGCTCGGGGACCCTCGATCGACAAGCGTGCGGCGCTTTAGCGCTCGACCTCACCCTTGATGAACTTCTCGACGTTGGCCAGGGCCTCGTCGTCGAAGTACTGCACCGGCGGGGACTTCATGAAGTACGAGGACGCGGAGAGGATCGGGCCGCCGATGCCGCGGTCCTTGGCGATCTTCGCGGCGCGCAGGGCGTCGATGATGACACCCGCGGAGTTCGGGGAGTCCCACACCTCGAGCTTGTACTCCAGGTTCAGCGGAACGTCACCGAAGGCACGGCCTTCGAGGCGGACGTACGCCCACTTGCGGTCGTCCAGCCAGGCCACGTAGTCCGACGGACCGATGTGGACGTTCTTCTCGCCCAGCTCGCGGTCGGGGATCTGCGAGGTGACGGCCTGCGTCTTGGAGATCTTCTTGGACTCCAGGCGCTCGCGCTCGAGCATGTTCTTGAAGTCCATGTTGCCGCCGACGTTCAGCTGCATGGTGCGCTCGAGGCGGACACCGCGGTCCTCGAAGAGCTTCGCCATGACGCGGTGCGTGATGGTGGCGCCGACCTGGGACTTGATGTCGTCGCCGACGATCGGGACACCGGCCTCGGTGAACTTGTCCGCCCACTCCTTGGTGCCGGCGATGAAGACCGGGAGGGCGTTGACGAAGGCGACCTTGGCGTCGATGGCGCACTGCGCGTAGAACTTCGCAGCGGCCTCGGAGCCGACGGGCAGGTAGCAGACGAGGACGTCGACCTGGCGGTCCTTGAGGATCTGGACGACGTCGACCGGGGCCTCGGCGGACTCCTCGATGGTCTGGCGGTAGTACTTGCCCAGGCCGTCGAGGGTGTGGCCACGCTGAACCGTGACGCCCGCGTTCGGGACGTCGCAGATCTTGATGGTGTTGTTCTCGCTGGCGCCGATGGCGTCGGAGAGGTCGAGGCCGACCTTCTTCGCGTCGACGTCGAAGGCGGCGACGAACTCGACGTCACCGACGTGGTACTCGCCGAACTGGACGTGCATCAGGCCGGGCACCTTGGCCGCCGGGTCGGCGTCCTTGTAGTACTCGACGCCCTGCACCAGCGAGGCGGCGCAGTTGCCCACGCCGACGATGGCTACGCGAACCGAACCCATTCCGGTTGCTCCCTGTGTGATCGTGGAAGCCCTGCTGTGCGCAGGGCTTCACTTGGCGGTGTCGTCGGACGGATCCGGCCGGGTACTGCCCCCGTGCCGGGGCAGGCCGCCCGTTTCTCCAGAATCGTTGTCGTGCAGAGCGGGGGCGTCGGGGCCGGATCGCTGATCCCGCCCTGCCCGCTCGCTCTCGATGAGCTCGTTCAGCCAGCGCACTTCGCGCTCCACGGACTCCATGCCGTGGCGCTGCAGCTCAAGCGTGTAGTCGTCGAGGCGCTCGCGGGTCCGGGCCAGGGAGGCGCGCATCTTCTCGAGGCGCTCCTCCAGCCGGCTGCGGCGGCCTTCGAGGACCCGCATCCGCACTTCGCGTTCGGTCTGACCGAAGAAGGCGAAGCGGGCGGCGAAGTGTTCGTCTTCCCAGGCGTCCGGGCCCGTGTGGGAGAGGAGCTCCTCGAAGTGCTCCTTACCGGCGGGCGTCAACCGGTAGACGATCTTGGCCCGGCGTCCTGCGAGTGAAGCGGCCAGGGCCTCCTCCGGAGCGCTGCCCGGTTCCTCGATCAACCAGCCGTTGGCGACCAGCGTCTTGAGGCAGGGGTACAGCGTTCCGTAGCTGAAGGCCCGGAAGACGCCCAGCGAGGTGTTGAGGCGCTTCCGCAGCTCGTACCCGTGCATGGGGGCCTCGCGGAGCAGGCCGAGAACGGCGAACTCGAGGATGCCCGAGCGCCTGCTCATCCGTCGCCTCCTCCGCTTCCCCGGCCTTTATGCCGTGCTGATGTATCGACTCGATACATCAGCACGATAGAACGGCCTCCCCGTCTCGACAAGTGGGACCGCCGTGACCGGCGTCACATCATCAATTCACAGGGATCGACTTGCCTGATTTGGGTGGAAGTCCGGCTCTCCGTGGGTTTTGGCCGTGCGTAGTCTGTGCGGCATGCAGACCACCGGGAACCAAGCGATGCCGTGGGGCGTCAGTGCTGCGGGTGACCGGCTGCGTTACGGATGGGCCTCCGATGGGGTGCCGTGCGTGCACATTTCGGGGGGACCGGAACTCAACTGCCGCTTCCAGGCGTACGCGCCTGCCCGAGGAGTAGTCGTTCGATGAGCGAGCATCGTCGCAAAATGCCGCCGCAGCAGCCGCCGACGGGTGGGCGCGCGGCGGCACGGCGCGCTGCCCAGCAGCCGGTTGGCCGCGGGTCGGCACCGGCCCATGACGTCGGCACGAGGGCCCCGTCGGCCTCGTACGGGCCGCCTTCCTCTCACGGAGAGGAGCAGCGCGCTTACGGCGGCCGCGCGGAGGCCCGTAGAGCCGCCCAGCGCGGCAGCCGCCGCAAGGGAGCCGACAACGGCCCCGGGAGCCCAGGCGGCCCCGGTGGAGGCCGGCGCGGAGGCGGCGGCGGGGGACGCGGCGGAGGCCCGGGGCGGGGCCCCGGCGGTCGTCCGCCGGGCAAGAAGCGGATCATCGACTATCCGCGGTACGGCAAGTACGGCTGGCGTCGCTGGATGCCGTCGTGGAAGCTCGTGACGGGCACCTTCCTGTTCTTCGTGGCGAGCCTGATGGGTGCCGCCGCGTTCGCGTACTCGCAGGTCGAGATCCCGAACGAGGCCGAGACCGCGACCTCGCAGAACAACATCTACTACTGGGCCGACAAGTCCCGCATGGTCGCGACGGGCAGTGGCACCAACCGCCAGATCGTTCCGATCGAGCAGATCCCGACGGCCATGCAGAACGCCGTCATCTCGGCGGAGAACAAGACGTTCTGGGACGACTCGGGTGTCGACCCGATGGGCATCGCCCGCGCCGTGTGGAACATGGCCAAGGGCGGCGAGACCCAGGGTGGTTCGACCATCACCCAGCAGTACGTGAAGAACAACCGCCTCGACGACCAGTCGCAGACGGTCACCAGGAAGGTGAAGGAACTCTTCATCTCCATGAAGGTGGGCAACGAGGTGAAGAAGCCCGCCATCATGGCCGGCTACCTGAACACCTCGTACTACGGACGTGGTGCCTACGGCATCCAGGCCGCGGCCCGCGCGTACTTCAACAAGGACGCCAAGAACCTCAACCCCAGCGAGTGCGCGCTGCTCGCGGCGGTGCTGAAGGGCGCGACGTACTACGACCCCGCCGGCTACCCCGAGATCGACTCCGAGGCCACGGCCGAGAAGAACACCGCCCGGGCCACGCTCCGGTGGAAGTGGATCCTCGACGAGATGCAGAAGGACGGGCATCTCCCGGCCGAGGAGCGGGCGAAGTACACCGCCTTCCCCAAGGTGAAGAAGCCCGGCCAGAGCGCCAACCTGGGCGGCCAGATCGGCTACCTGGTCAGGACCGCCAACGCCAACATCAAGAGCCAGTTCGGCATCAGCGTCCAGGACCTGGAGCGCGGCGGCTACGAGATCTACACCACCTTCGAGAAGCAGAAGGTGGACAAGCTCGAGAAGTCGGTCAAGAAGATCCTCGACGCCCACATCGACCCGAAGAAGCGCCCGGAGGACGACACACACGTCCAGTTCGGCGGTGCCTCCGTCGACACGGCGACCGGGAAGATCGTCGCCCTCTACGGCGGCGCCGACGCCACCAAGCACTTCAGCAACAACGCCGACGCCACCGGTGCGATGGTCGGCTCGACGTTCAAGCCCTTCGTGCTCGCCGCCGCCATGAAGTACGGCGTCCGCGACCCCGAGCTGGGACCCGTCCAGGACGAGTCCAGCCGCAAGATCCTGGACCCGGACAAGAGCCGTTACTCCGGCAAGAACGGGCTGACGGTCCGGAAGTACAACGGCGACATCTGGGTCAACGAGAAGGGCAAGGAGTGGAAGCAGGTCAACGACGAGGACGCCAGCTACGGCGCGATCTCGCTTCGTGAGGCCATGATCCACTCCGCCAACTCGCCGTACGTGCAGCTCGGCATGGACATCGGCATCGACAAGGTCCGCCAGTCCGCACAGGACGCCGGACTCCTGGAGAGCTCGCTCGTGCAGGGCGAGGTGCCGTCGTTCTCCCTCGGTATCTCCAGCCCGAGCGCCATCCGCATGGCCGGCGCCTACTCGACCTTCGCCAACGGCGGCAAGCAGAACGACCCCTACTCGGTCGAGAGCATCAAGAAGGAGGGCGTCGTCATCAAGAAGCACGAAGCGGCGCCCAAGCAGCCCTTCACCCCTGCCATCGCCAGCCAGGTCACCGACGTGCTCCGCGACGTCGTGCAGAAGGGCACCGGCACGAAGGCCCGCATCCCGGGCCGCGACGTGGCGGGCAAGACCGGTACGACCGACGCCAACATGTCGGCCTGGTTCGTCGGGTACACCGCGCAGCTGGCGACGGCGATCGACATGTACCGCTACGACGACGACGACACCAAGAAGGACCGCAAGTTCGAGGACATGTACGGCACGGGTGCCCAGCCGAAGATCCACGGTTCGTCGTTCCCGTCGCGGATCTGGCAGGACTACATGTCGGACGTGGTCAAGGACATGCCGCTGGTGAAGTTCCCCGAGCCGATGGACATCGAGAACGCCGTGCCCGTGTTCGGCGGTGGCGCCACCAGCCCGACGCCGACGCCGACGGCCACGGAGACGCCCACCGAGTCCGCGACGCCGTCGACGACGCCGCCGGCCACCGCCACCACGACTCCCCCGGCGACCAAGACGCCGAAGCCGGGCAAGACGACGTGTGACGTCTGGGACATCGAGTGCAACTATCCGGGGAACCCGGGTGGCAACACCGGAGGACCCACGACCACGGCGCCCACCACGGATTCACCGACGCCGACCGACACGTCGACCGATGCCAGTGGCGGTGGGAACGGCAGACCCGGCGGCGGGTCCTGGAATCCCTGATCCGGCCGCACGGGCACGTCCCTGAGGGCCGCCGCGTCCGCTCCGTACCTTCCGTACGGACCGGCCGCGGCGGCCCTCGCCGTTTTCACCGGGACGTACGGCAGGATGTCCCCCATGCCGAGCCTCCAGAAGACGAGCGCGCCGCAGGACCGGCCCCAGGGCCGCTCGCGGACGGTCATCCCCACCCACCGGGACAAGGTGGCCGCCGCGGGCAGCGAGCTGATCGGCGGCCCGTACGGGCGCCGGGCGCTGCCCGGTACCGGGCAGCTCACTCCCGTGCGGGTGATCGCCCTCGTGGCCATCGGCATGTTCGCCCTCGGCATGGTGCAGAAGCTGCCCTGCTACAACTGGGCCTGGTTCCGGGGGACGACGTCCCAGTACACCCACGCCTGCTACTCCGACATCCCCCACCTCTTCGCCGGGCGGGGCTTCGCGGACGGCCTGGTGCCGTACTTCGACCGGCTGAGCGGTGACATACCGTTCCTGGAGTACCCGGTCCTCACGGGTCTTCTCATGGAGGTCGCCGCCTGGCTGACGCCGGGCGGCGGCAGCGCGGCCGAGAACGAGAGGGCGTACTGGTTGGCCAACGCGGGCCTGCTGATGGCCTGTGCGGCCGTCCTCGCGGTCTGCGTGACGCGGACGCACCGCCTGCGGCCCTGGGACGGGCTCCTGGTGGCCCTGGCCCCCTCGATCGCGCTCACCGCCACGATCAACTGGGACATACTGGCCGTCGCGCTGACCGCCGCCGCCGTCATGATGTGGTCGCGCGGCCGGCCGCTGGGCTTCGGCATCCTGCTGGGCCTGGCCACCGCCGCCAAGTTCTACCCGATACTGCTCCTCCTGCCCCTGCTGCTGCTCTGCGCCCGGGCCGGGAAGTGGCGGGAGTACGGGACCGCGGTGCTCGGCGCGTGCGGCGCGTGGCTGGTCGTGAACCTGCCCGTGATGCTGCTCGCGCCCGAGGGCTGGAAGCAGTTCTACCTGTTCAGCCGGGACCGGAACGTCGACTTCGGATCGGTCTGGCTGCTGGTCAGCCAGCGGGCCGGGACGACGATCACGCCGGAGCGGGCCAACCTGTACGCGCTGCTGCTGATGGTGCTGGCCGCGGCCGGACTCGCCTACCTGGCGTTCACGGCGCCCCGCCGGCCCCGCTTCGCCCAGCTGGCCTTCCTGATCGTCGCCGCGTTCGTGCTGGTCAACAAGGTCTACTCGCCGCAGTACGTCCTGTGGCTCGTGCCGCTGGCGGTGCTCGCCCGGCCCCGCTGGCGCGACTTCCTGGTCTGGCAGGCGTGCGAGGTCATGTACTTCCTCGGCATCTGGATGTACCTGGCCTTCACCAGCAGCGGCAGCAAGCAGGGCCTGCCGCTGGACGGCTACCAGTTCGCGATCGTCCTGCACCTGCTCGGCACCCTGTACCTGTGCGCGATGGTCGTACGCGACATCCTGGCGCCCGAGAAGGACCCGGTGCGGCAGGACGGCTCGGACGACCCCTCGGGGGGCGTCCTGGACGGGACGGAGGACGTCTTCGTCATGGGCAGGGCCGCGCATCCGGCCCGGCACGCCGCTCCCGGCGCGGAGGAGGGCCGCCGGGTGCGGTGGGGCACCTCCGACGATCCGCACGACCCATGGGGCGCTCCTGAGTAGCCACATGGATCACCCCCCGGGAGCCCTGCTCCCGGGGGGTGATCCATTCCGGCCGGCTCAGCGCTCGACGAGCCGGTCGAACTGCGTCGTCGTGTGGCGCAGATGGGCGACGAGCTCGTCGCCCACCCGGGGCTCCTCCGCGTCGGAGGGCACGAACAGGATCGACACCTGCATGTGCGGCGGCTCGGCGAACCAGCGCTGCTTCCCGGCCCAGACGAAGGGCGACAGGTTGCGGTTGACGGTGGCGAGGCCGGCCCGGGCGACGCCCTTGGCGCGCGGCATGACGCCGTGCATGGCCTTGGGGGCCTCCAGGCCCACGCCGTGCGAGGTGCCGCCGGCGACGACGACCAGCCAGCCGTCCGATGCCGCCTTCTGCTGGCGGTAGCCGAACCGGTCGCCCTTGGCCACCCGGGTCACGTCGAGGACCGCGCCCCGGTACTCCGTGGCCTCGTGGTCGCCCAGCCAGAGCCGGGTGCCGATCCGGGCGCGGAAGCGGGTCTGCGGGAACTGCTGCTGGAGCCGGGCCTGCTCCTCGGCCCGCAGGTGGCTCACGAACATGGTGTGCAGGGGCAGCCTGGCGGCCCGCAGCCGGTCCATCCAGGCGATGACCTCCTCGACCGCGTCCGTGCCGTCCGGGCGGTCCAGCGGGAGGTGGAGGGCGAAACCTTCGAGGCGTACGTCCTCGATCGCCGAGTGGAGCTGCTGGAGCTCCTCCTCGCGGACGCCGTGGCGCTTCATCGAGCTCATGCACTCGATCACGACCCGGGCGCCCACCAGGGCGCGGACGCCGTCCACGGACGACACGGAGCGGATCACGCGGTCGGGCAGCGGAACCGGTTCCTCACCCCGGCGGAACGGGGTGAGGACCAGCAGGTCGCCGCCGAACCAGTCCTTGATCTTCGCGGCCTCGTAGGTGGTGCCCACGGCCAGCATGTCGGAGCCGAACCGGGCCGCCTCGTCCGCGAGGCGCTCGTGTCCGAAGCCGTACCCGTTGCCCTTGCAGACCGGGATGAGACCGGGGAACTGGTCGATGACGCTCTTCTGGTGCGCGCGCCAGCGAGCGGTGTCGACGTAGAGGGAGAGCGCCATGGCCGGCCCGGACCTTTCTGGTGGCAGCGGTGTGTCAAAGATGTGTACGAGACTACGAAAGCCTACGGAACGGTCAGCGGCGCGACATGTAGATGTCGAGCGCCTTGTGGAGCAGCTTGTTGAGCGGGAAGTCCCACTCGCCGACGTACTCGACGGCCTCGCCGCCCGTGCCGACCTTGAACTGGATGAGGCCGAAGAGGTGGTCGGTCTCGTCGAGGGAGTCCGAGATGCCCCGCAGGTCGTAGACGGTCGCGCCCATCGCGTAGGCGTCGCGCAGCATCCGCCACTGCATCGCGTTCGAGGGCCGGACCTCGCGGCCGATGTTGTCGGAGGCGCCGTAGGAGTACCAGACGTGGCCGCCGACGACGAGCATGGTCGCGGCCGAGAGGTTCACGCCGTCGTGGCGGGCGAAGTAGAGCCGCATGCGGTTGGGGTCCTCGTTGTTGAGGACGGTCCACATGCGCTGGAAGTACGAGAGCGGGCGCGGCCGGAAGTGGTCGCGGACGGCCGTGATCTCGTAGAGCCGCTGCCACTCGGCCAGGTCCTCGTAGCCGCCCTGGACGACCTCGACGCCGGCCTTCTCGGCCTTCTTGATGTTCCGGCGCCACAGCTGGTTGAAGCCCTTGAGGACGTCGTCGAGCGAGCGGTTCGCGAGCGGGACCTGGAACACGTAGCGGGGCTGGACGTCACCGAAGCCGGCGCCGCCGTCCTCGCCCTGCTGCCAGCCCATCTTCCGCAGCCGGTCCGCGACTTCGAAGGCGCGCGGCTCGATGTGGGTGGCCTCGACGTCCTTGAGGCGCTTGACGTCCGGGTCCTGGATGCCGGCCTTGATGGCGGTCGAGTCCCAGCGCCGGATGACGACCGGCGGGCCCATCTTCACCGAGAAGGCGCCCTGCTGCTTGAGGTGCGCCAGCATCGGCTGCAGCCAGTCGTCGAGGTTGGGCGCGTACCAGTTGATGACCGGGCCCTCGGGCAGGTAGGCGAGGTACCGCTTGATCTTCGGGAGCTGGCGGTAGAGCACCAGGCCCGCGCCGACGAGCTCACCGGACTTGTCGAACCAGCCGAGGTTCTCCGAGCGCCACTCGGTCTTCACGTCAGCCCACGCCGGGACCTGGCAGTGGCTCGCCGCGGGCTGGCTCTGGATGAATGCCAGATGCTGCTCACGGCTGATGGTCCTCAGGGTCAGGCTCATGCGGGGCGCTCCTCGGCAGGTGTGTCCCCATCGGTCAGGGGCTCCGGCTCTCGCGCCGAAGCCTACTGTGACCGGGGAGCGCCCCGAATGGGTGTGTGTGCCCTGACGTGCCGCCGGGCTCAGCTGATCACGCCGCCGAAGAGGCCGCCGTGCGCCATGCCGAGATAGAACCCGAATGCCGAGGCGCCGAGTCCGAGGATCAGCAGGAAGCGTTCGCGGGTCGTCACGGAGATGAACTGTCCGTAGGCACCGGTCAGGATGCCGATCAGGCCCGACCAGGAACTCAGCAGGTGCAGGTTGTCGAACTGCGCGGTGACGAAGGCGAGGACGCCCAGGACCAGCGTCACGCCGACCAGGGTGTCCTGGAGGGGGTGGGGCTTGCCGTCGGTCGCGAAGAGGGAGTGGCCGGGGTCGGGTCGCATTGCCTGTGCCATGGGGCACCTCCTGGCGTTGCTGCGCGAGGGCGGCGCCTCATGGCGCCGCCGACATCCGTTGTGTACAGATTGCGTCCCCTCACCGGGGAATTTCAACCGCAGGCCGATGTGCGGGTACTCTGTACAGCTGCGCCGGTGTCTGCCCAGGTCCCTCCGGGATCCCCGACGGCCTCCTCGTTCGCCGAGGGGGTTGTCAGTGGTGGCGGATACCGTTGCTTACGCATCACGACCCTCCTGCCACGGAACGACCGTGGCCGCTGAGTCCAAAGGAGGTGGGTTCCACATGCGTCACTACGAAGTGATGGTCATCCTCGACCCCGATCTGGAGGAGCGCGCTGTCGCCCCCCTGATCGAGAACTTCCTCTCCGTCGTCCGTGAGGCGAACGGAAAGGTCGAGAAGGTCGACACCTGGGGCCGTCGTCGTCTCTCGTACGAGATCAAGAAGAAGCCCGAGGGCATCTACTCGGTCATCGACCTGCAGGCCGAGCCTGCGGTCGTCAAGGAGCTCGACCGCCAGATGAACCTGAACGAGTCGGTCCTCCGGACCAAGGTCCTCCGTCCCGAGACCCACTGAGCTTCTAGCTCAGAGGTCATCGGGTTCGAGTAGCAACAAAGCAGCCAGAAGCAAACCCGCCGAGAGGTTCCCCCATGGCAGGCGAGACCGTCATCACGGTCGTCGGCAATCTTGTCGACGACCCCGAGCTGCGCTTCACCCCGTCCGGTGCGGCGGTCGCGAAGTTCCGTATCGCGTCCACTCCCCGCACCTTCGACCGTCAGACCAATGAGTGGAAGGACGGCGAGAGCCTGTTCCTGACCTGCTCGGTCTGGCGTCAGGCGGCGGAGAACGTCGCCGAATCGCTCCAGCGAGGCATGCGCGTCGTCGTGCAGGGCCGGCTGAAGCAGCGGTCCTACGAGGACCGTGAGGGCGTCAAGCGCACGGTCTACGAGCTGGACGTCGAGGAAGTCGGCCCCAGCCTCAAGAACGCCACGGCCAAGGTCACCAAGACCACCGGTCGCGGCGGCCAGGGTGGATACGGCGGCGGCGGCCAGCAGGCCGGCGGCGGTGGCGGCGGCAGCTGGGGTGGAAACTCCGGCGGTTCCCAGCAGGGTGGCGGCGGTGCTCCCGCCGAAGACCCGTGGGCGACCGGCGGTGGTGCTCCCTCCGGCGGCGGCGGCCAGCAGGGCGGCGGAGGCGGCTGGGGTGGAAACTCCGGCGGCGGCTACTCGGACGAGCCCCCCTTCTAGGCATCGCCTGGAAGCAGCTCGTACTCCCACTTCTTGATCACACAGGAGAAACACCATGGCGAAGCCGCCTGTGCGCAAGCCTAAGAAGAAGGTCTGCGCGTTCTGCAAGGACAAGACCGTGTACGTGGACTACAAGGACACGAACATGCTGCGGAAGTTCATTTCCGACCGCGGCAAGATCCGTGCCCGCCGCGTTACCGGCAACTGCACGCAGCACCAGCGTGACGTCGCCACGGCCGTGAAGAACAGCCGTGAGATGGCGCTGCTGCCCTACACGTCCACCGCGCGATAAGGGAAGGGTGACCGAAAAATGAAGATCATCCTCACCCACGAGGTCTCTGGCCTCGGTGCCGCTGGCGACGTCGTCGACGTCAAGGACGGCTACGCTCGCAACTACCTGGTCCCGCGTGGTTTCGCGATCCGCTGGACCAAGGGTGGCGAGAAGGACGTGGCGCAGATCCGCCGCGCCCGCAAGATCCACGAGATCGCGACCATCGAGCAGGCCAACGAGATCAAGGCCCAGCTCGAGGGCACGAAGGTGCGCCTGGCCGTTCGCTCCGGCGACGCCGGCCGTCTCTTCGGCTCCGTGACCCCGGCCGACATCGCCTCGGCGATCAAGTCCGCGGGTGGCCCCGACGTCGACAAGCGTCGCGTCGAGCTCGGTTCGCCGATCAAGACCCTGGGCTCGCACCAGGTGTCCGTGCGTCTGCACCCCGAGGTTGCCGCGAAGCTCGGCGTCGAGGTCGTCGCCGCGTAACGCTGCCCTTGGCAGTCTGCGCTCAGCAGTGAGGAAGGGCCGCACCCCTCGGGGTGCGGCCCTTCCGCTGTTTCACGTGAAACAGGGCGTTTCACGTGAAACGTTCAGCGTGTGGCGCCCGTGACGATCCAGCGACCGGAGCGGGTGCGCAGCCACAGCGTCAGCATCCGCACCGTCATCATCAGCGTCATCGCCCACCAGAGGGCGGTGAGGCCTCCGCCGAGCGCAGGGATCACCAGGGCCACCGGGGCGAAGACGGCGAGGGTCAGCAGCATGGCCCAGGCGAGGTAGGGGCCGTCTCCCGCGCCCATCAGCACGCCGTCGAGTACGAAGACGACCCCCGAGATCGGCTGCGAGACCGCGACCACCAGCAAGGCCGGCAGCAGGGTGTCCTGGACCGTCGTGTCGCTGGTGAAGAGGGGGATGAACAAGGGTCGCGCCATGATGAGGAGCACGCCCAGAACGATGCCCGAGACCACGCCCCACTGGACCATGCGGCGGCAGACCTGCCGGGCGCCCTGGGCGTCGTCCGCGCCGAGGTAGCGGCCGATGATGGCCTGGCCGGCGATGGCGATCGCGTCGAGGGCGAAGGCCATGAGGCTCCACAGGGACAGGATGATCTGGTGGGCCGCGACCTCGGCGTCACCCAGCCGGGCCGCGACCGCCGTGGCGATCAGCAGGACCGCGCGCAGCGAGAGCGTACGGACGAGCAGGGGGGCACCGGCCTGGGCGGAGGCGCGGATGCCGGCCGCGTCGGGGCGGAGGGAAGCCCCGTGGCGCCGTGCGCCCCGAACGACCACGAAGAGGTAGACGGCGGCCATGCCGTACTGGGCGATGACCGTGCCCCAGGCGGAGCCGGCGATGCCCAGATCGGCCCCGTAGACCAGCCCGACATTGAGCGCGGCGTTGGTGGCGAAGCCCCCGATGGCCACATAGAGCGGTGTACGGGTGTCCTGGAGGCCGCGCAGGACGCCGGTGGCCGCCAGGACCACCAGCATTGCGGGGATGCCGAGGCTGGAGATCCGGAGGTAGGTGACGGCGTACGGCGCGGCGGTGTCGGAAGCGCCGAAGAGGTCGACGAGCCCGGGTGCCGTGGGCAGGGTCAGGGCGACGACGGCGGCGCCGAGCAGGACCGCGAGCCAGATGCCGTCCATGCCCTGGCGGATCGCGGCCTGGAGGTCGCCCGCGCCGACGCGCCGTGAGACGGCGGCCGTGGTGGCGTAGGCGAGGAAGACGAAGACGCTGACGGCGGTGGAGAGCAGGGCGGCGGCGATGGCCAGGCCCGCGAGCTGGGGGGTGCCGAGGTGGCCGACGATGGCGCTGTCGACCATGAGGAACAGCGGCTCGGCGACGAGGGCACCGAAGGCCGGCAGGGCCAGAGACACGATCTCGCGGTCGTGCTGTCGACGGACGGCCTTGGAGGTCACGGGGGCCTGGGTCATGGGGTCAATCTAATCTTCCACAGGTAAGAGATGCAATGTATCTGTGCTCCTTACTTTTCGAGGGTGCGGGGCTTCGGGTGTGGGCCGTTTGTTCTGATCTTGATCCAGGGGGAGAACTTTTTCTCCCCCACAGCCCGTGGATGGAGAAACCGCAGGTCAGGTGGGTGAATTCAAGAGGGCTATGAGTTTGTCCACATGACTGTCCCCCGGTCCGTGCACAGGTTCCGGGGAGTTCTCCACAGCATCTGGGCCTTCACCCACAGGGCCTGTGGATAACCAGATTGGCTGACGCCTCCCGCGGGCCTACCGTGGTTCGGCGCCCGACGCGCCAGAAGCGGTCGCAAAGCCACTCGTTGATCAAGCCCGTGGCGTAAGAAAGAGTGGCAGGGCGAGGTCCGCGGAGCGGACGGGAGGAGGTGCTTGGTGAGCATTACCGAGCCCATGGACGACCCTTGGGCCGACAGCGGACCGAGTGACCGGCTGCCCACCCGTACCCGCGGTGAAGGTCGTGGCCGCGGCCGCGGCCGCGACGACCAGCACGAGCGGGGCAACGACGGCTCGTGGGACGGCGGACTCTCCGGCTTCGAGCGCGTACCCCCGCAGGACCTCGACGCCGAACAGTCCGTCCTCGGCGGCATGCTGCTCTCCAAGGACGCCATCGCGGACGTCGTGGAGATCATCAAGGGCAACGACTTCTACAAGCCGGCCCACGAGACCGTCTATGCGGCGATCCTCGACCTCTACGCCAAGGGCGAGCCGGCAGACCCGATCACGGTCGGCGCCGAGCTCACCAAGCGCGGCGAGATCACCCGGGTCGGCGGCGCCTCCTACCTCCACACCCTGGTCCAGTCGGTACCGACCGCGGCCAACGCCTCGTACTACGCGGAGATCGTCCACGAGCGCGCCGTCCTGCGCCGCCTCGTGGAAGCCGGCACCAAGATCACGCAGATGGGCTACGCGGCCGACGGCGACGTCGACGAGATCGTGAACTCGGCGCAGGCCGAGATCTACGCGGTCACCGAGCAGCGCACCACCGAGGACTACCTGCCGCTCGGCGACATCATGGAGGGGGCCCTCGACGAGATCGAGGCGATCGGCTCCCGCAGCGGCGAGATGACCGGTGTGCCCACCGGTTTCACCGACCTCGACTCCCTCACCAACGGTCTGCACCCCGGCCAGATGATCATCATCGCGGCCCGTCCCGCCATGGGTAAGTCGACCCTCGCCCTGGACTTCGCCCGGGCCGCGTCCATCAAGCACAACCTGCCCAGCGTCATCTTCTCCCTCGAAATGGGCCGCAACGAGATCGCGATGCGACTCCTCTCGGCCGAGGCCCGGGTCGCGCTCCACCACATGCGCTCCGGCACGATGACCGACGAGGACTGGACGCGTCTCGCCCGCCGCATGCCGGACGTCTCCCAGGCCCCGCTGTACATCGACGACTCGCCGAACCTGTCGATGATGGAGATCCGGGCCAAGTGCCGCCGGCTCAAGCAGCGCAACGGCCTCAAGCTCGTCATCATCGACTACCTGCAGCTCATGCAGTCGGGCGGCTCGAAGCGGCAGGAGAGCCGTCAGCAGGAAGTCTCCGACATGTCGCGAAACCTCAAGCTCCTCGCCAAGGAGCTGGAGCTTCCGGTCATCGCGCTCTCCCAGCTGAACCGTGGCCCCGAGCAGCGCACCGACAAGAAGCCCATGGTCTCCGACCTGCGTGAGTCCGGCTCGATCGAGCAGGACGCCGACATGGTGATCCTGCTGCACCGTGAGGACGCCTACGAGAAGGAGTCCCCGCGAGCCGGCGAGGCGGACATCATCGTGGGCAAGCACCGTAACGGTCCGACGGCCACGATCACCGTGGCCTTCCAGGGCCACTACTCGCGCTTCGTCGACATGGCACAGACCTGATCGGAGCACTTGTAGGGTCTCAAATTTCGTGTCGGAATCTCACGGTCGATGTCGGATGGAAGTCGGATCCGACATCAATCTGAGATTCGCAGGTCGCTCCTGTACCTCATTCGAGTGAAAGCGCTGCTGGTGTGCTCCCGTCGGTGTGTTGGGCGGGAGCATCGTGCTGCCGGGGGCAACTCCAACTCGGGAGTGGGGATGGAAGCGACGGTCAGCTTTCGTGGGCACGGTGGCGGGGTTGAAGAGTGTTCCTGGGCGTCTGTGGCAGCGGTGTCGCTGCAGACGGCTCGTCCGTGGCGGACTTTCCGCTGGTACAGGGACCAGAAGCACTACTCGGGTACCTATTGGTCGGCGACGATGCGCGACCACGTGATCTACGAGTCACGACTTGAGCTGTCACGCCTGCTCTTCGCCGATTTTGATCCGTCCGTACGAGCCATCGTGGCCCAGCCCTTTCTGCTGCAGACGGCACTGGAGGGGAAGGTACGTCGGCACATCCCGGACTACCTCCTGTTCACAGGGCAGGTGCCGGTGGTTGTTGACGTCAAGCCGATGCAGCGGTTGTCCAAGCCGGAGGTGGCGTTCACATTCGACTGGACCCGGAGGGTGGTGGAGTCGCGGGGATGGGAGTACGAGGTCTGGAGTGATCCTCCGGCAGCAGAACTGGAGAACATCCGGTTCCTCGCGGGTTACCGCAGGGAGTGGTTGTTCAACACCGAGATCCTGGAAGCGCTACGGGACGCGGATCTCGACGGGCTTCTTCTGGGACAGGCCATGGGGTGCCTGCCGGATCACCCAGAACTTCAAGTCCGCGCCGCGATCCACCATTTGCTCTGGACGCAGGTTTTCGTCACCGATCTCGACCGGCCCCTCGGCCCTTCGCACGTCCTGCGGAGGGCAACGTGAGCGGGGCGGCGACTCGAGTCGGAGTTGGCACGCGCTTCTGGTACGACGGGGAATCCGTCGAGGTGGTGGAGATGGCCGCGACCACGGCGGGCAACGAAGTGGTCTTGAAGGATGGTCGTGGGCGGCTGCTGCGGCTGTCTCTCAAGGAACTGCTGTTCTCCGATCGCGCTGCGATCAGTCCTGACAGCCCGGGACCATCTGCGGACGACGAAGGCGAGATCGCCTCCGTGGTCCTCGGGCAGCTCGATACGGAGGAGAGGCAGAAAGTCCTGGAGCGAGCTGGGCACGTCCGCGAGGTGCTGACGGGTTTTCGCTCCGGCAGCAGGGAGTTGGCGGCCGACGACGAGCCGAAGGCCGCCTACGCCACGGCCGCGCCGATGGAGGCGAGGAAGGCAGCGAAGGCGACCGAACTTGGCGTGACGATCCGCACCATTGAGCGCTGGGTCGCTGGGTTTCTCCAACATGGCGAGGCCGGGCTTGCACCGAGGAGGATGCGGTCGGAGCGGTCACAGACCTCGGTCGATGACCGGTGGGTGGAGACCGCGGTGGAGGTGATGGTCGAGCACGCCGATCAGTCGCGGCCGTCTCGGACGGTGGTGATCGAGCGGACCCGGGCTCGGGTGATCGCGAGGTTCGGTGATGGGGTGGTGCCGCAACCGAGCAGGGCGACAGCGTTCCGCCTTCTGGAGGAGTTGGAGCGACGCCATCCGCTGTTCCGGCTGAGTACGAAGCGCAATCGGGATATCGCTAGTCGGCCGGAGGGTCCGTACGGGAAGCTGCGGCCGACGCGGCCGGGTGAGTACCTGCTGATGGACTCCACCCGCCTGGACGTCTTCGCGTTCGACCCGCTGACGCTGAAGTGGGTTCAGGCCGAGTTGAGTGTCGGGATGGACTGGTACACCCGCTGCATCACGGGGATCCGGCTCACGCCGGTCTCGACGAAGGCGGTGGATATCAGTGCGGTGCTGTTCCAGTCGTTTCGGCCGAGGCCGGCGGGGCGGGACTGGCCGCGGCACGCGGTCTGGCCCGAGCATGGCATCCCCCGCACCGTCCTGGTCGACGTCGAAGGCGCCACCGGACCGGGCCTGGCCTCGCCACCCCTGGTCCCCGAGACCCTTGTCGTCGACCACGGCAAGGTCTACGTCTCGGAACATCTGACCAGCGTCTGCCGACGGATGGGCATCTCCATCCAGCCGGCCCGGCTGCGGACGGGCCGCGACAAGGGGCCGGTGGAGCGCTACTTCCGGACCCTAAGGGAGGGACTGCTGCAGGTGCTGCCCGGCTACAAGGGGCCCGACATCCACTCGCGGGGCGAGCGCCCGGAGGATGACGCGTTCTTCTTCCTCGACGAGCTTGAGGCGATCATCCGCGAGTGGACTGCGACCGTCTATCACTGCCGACCGCACTCCAGTCTGGTCGATCCGGGTCTGCCGGGGTTGCGGATGTCCCCGGCGAAGATGTTCGAGCACGGCATGGCCCGCGCCGGCTACATCGAGGTTCCCCGGGATCGCGATCTCGCGTTCGAGTTCCTGCAGACGAAGTGGCGCACGGTCCAGCACTACGGGGTCGAGATCGGCCGCCGCCGCTACATCGGTCCTGGCCTGCCCGAGCCGGGAGTCCGCAGCCCCTACGACAGTCCGGTCAAGAACGGCTGGCCCTTCCAGGTGGACCCCGACGACATCACCCGGATCTACTTCCGCGATCCGGCTACCCGGGCCTGGAACACGCTGGTCTGGGAACACGCGCCGTCGGCCGAGATGCCGCTGAGCGAGGACGCGCTGACGTTCGCCCGCCAACTGGCGGCCTCGAAGTATCGCTTTCCCGACGACCGGCTCGCCGTCGCTGACTTGTTGGAGCGGTGGAATCTCGGCCTGGGTACCACGATCGCCGAGCGGCGCATGGCCCTGCGGCTCTCGCGCGAGCAGGCCGCCATCGAACTTCCGGAGAGTGAGGCGGAGACGGTCGTCTCGCTTCCGTCCGTACGCAAGGCCCTCGGCCAGGACGAGCAGACCGCGGAGCTGCGGGAGCCCGGCGTGGTGACGGAGACCGGGGATGACGACGAGGCTGATCTGGAGGACCTCGCCGGGGAGGACGACTTCTACGCTGATGCCCTGGAGGACGTGTGAACGTCGGCAGCGTTCTGCAGCCGGGCAGTCTTGCCTTGTCGCGGAAGGAGGACTTCAAGGCGTTCGCGGAGAGCCCTCGCCGCAGCCGGCCCGACCTGCTGACCCGCAAGCAGCTGAAGTCCCTGCCCACACAGGCGCGGGCGGACTATGACCGTCAGCGCCGGCAGTGGCACGCGAACATCGGCCCGGTGAAGACGCCGCAACTGACAGAGCTCCATGAAGACCTATGGGACATCGTCGACAGCAACGAGCAGGACGGCGACAAGGCCAAGGGGGCGGTGGCCGTCGATGCGTTCCCGGGGCTGGGCAAGACGACCTCGGTGCTGGCCTTCGCCCGCGACTTCCACCAGCGGGAGATCGAGGAGTCTGGAGCGTTCACGAGCCAAGGGCACGAGCGGATCCCGGTCTGCCGGGTCGGACTGACTGGGAACACCGGAATGAAGGATCTCAACCGGGCCATGCTGGAGTTCTTCGGCCACCCCGGACAGATGCGGGGGACCACCGCCCAGTTCGGACGGCGGGTGCTGGACTGCGTGCTGTCCTGCGATGTCCGCCTGGTGGTTCTGGACGATCTGCACTTTTTGAAATGGGGACAGAAGAGCGGGATCGAGGTGAGCAACCACCTGAAGTGGATCGCCAACGAGTTCCCAGTGACGTTGCTGATGGTGGGGGTCGAGCTCGCGAAGAAGGGCCTGTTCGGCGAAGGAACGAACGGGCGCGACACGGCTCTGGCCCAGACCGGCCGCCGCACCACCCGCCTCGGGCTTCGCCCGTTCACCATCGATACGGAGGCCGGGCGCCGGGAATGGCGGCAGATGCTGCTGGCCCTCGAACAGCGCGTCGTGCTCACCGACAAGCACCCCGGCATGCTCGCGGACGACCTGTCGGACTACCTCTTCGCCCGCAGCACCGGACACATCGGCTCGCTGATGACGCTGATCAACCGCAGCTGCCAGCGGGCGGTCCGCACCGGCGCCGAACGTCTTGACCAGGAGCTCATGGACCGGGTGAAGAACGACGAGGCATCCGAGGCTGCCCGCCTCGAACTTCAGGCAGCGCTGGAGAAGAAACGGCTGACCAGCCGCCCGCGGCCCCGGATGCGACGACCCGCATGAGAACGCTGGCCCGAACCCTGCCGATCCGGCTGCCTCCGCTGCCCGGCGAGGCCCTGGACTCATGGCTGGAGGCAACGGCCAGACGGATGGACACCGCACTCGGTGATGTCCTGCTGCACCTTGGCTTCCCGGTCCGGCACCGGGCCGGAAACCAGTTCCGGGGCATCCCGGCAGACTGGACGATCGTCCTCGACGAACCGCAGACCAATGCCGTCGCGCACGCCACCGGGACGTCCCCGGAGACAGTCACTGCCCTGACCCTGGCGCACTACGACGGACGGGCCCTCCACATGAGTGCCGGAGGCCGGGCCGTGTCACGGCACGTCCTTTGGGGCCGTGGAGGGGGATCCCGGTTCTGCCCGGAGTGCCTTCTTGCCACTGGCGGGCGATGGCAACTGTCCTGGAGGCTCGGTTTCTCCTTCGCCTGCACCCGGCACAGCAGGCTGCTGGCGGACTGCTGCCCGCACTGCGGGAGGGTGCCGCGGCAGCGGCCCCGTTCCGGCCGGTCCGTCCCCCTGCCTGAACTCTGCGGCAATCCACCGACCCGTCCCACCCGGCCGTTCTCGGCTGGCTGCGGCACCGATCTGACCTGCGCTTCGACGCTTCTTCTGCCTCCTGGCCATCCGGTTCTCATGGCGCAGGACCGGGTGATGGAGATCATCGATGGGGCAACAGCTACTTTCGGCCCCTACCGGACCTCTCCCCAGCCGGCATCGGCAGTGCTGGCCGACATCCGGGCCCTGGGCATACGCGTCCTGAGCGACCTGCCTGCGGCTGTCCTACGGGAAAGGATCCCGGCTGACATCGCAGAAGCGCACCTCAGCACCGATCCGGTCTCCCTGCACACCGGACAGGCGATGGAACGTCCGGGGTTCATGGCACCGCCACGAGCCGCTGACACGGCCGTCGCGGTCACCATGGCCCTGAGCATCCTGGAGCAACCAGGAATCCACCCGGCCGGCGAGGCCCTGCGACGCCTGCTGGAAGCAGTACGCGAGGAACTCACGCAGATCTCGGCGACCAGTATCGACAGCTGGGGCAGGGGTATCAGCCCGGTGCTGCAGTCCGTGCACCTGGCTGCCCTCGCTCCTGCCCTCCGTCCCAGCGAATATGTCCGCTACCGCGTCGCGACCGAGACCCCCCGTCGGCCGACCCGGACCACTCGGGACATCGAGCAGCGAGCCAGGAAGATCCCCACGATGTTCTGGCCGTCCTGGACGATCCGCCTCGCACCACCTGAAGGCATCCATGCGCGGGCTCTGGCCCCAGTCCTCGCCGCCCTGCTGCTGATACCCGACAGCCGAACATCCCTGGACCAGGCAGCCGGGCTGATCGGCGACGCCATCGACGGAACTGAGGTCTCACGCCTTCTCCAGGAACTCGACGACCTTCCGCATTGGCCGGGCATCGCCACTGCCCTGGACCGGCTCGCGGACTACCTCGATGCCAATAGCACCCCCATCGACTACGGCCGGCGCCGACTCCTGGACTACACCGGCCTGCTTCCTCATGACCGCTGGCTGGAGATCTGCCGCCGCACCGGAACACCACCGGGAACCGGGCGGCGCGAACGCATCGCACGCAGCCAGCTCTTCCAACGCCTCAGCGGCCTGCCTGCCGAGTCTCTCCCCGACGACCTGGGCGGGTTCGACAGCGCAGAGTTCCGGGCGACGTCCTTACGGTTCACCGCGCTTCAGACCCCCGAACTCGCGCACGCCCTCCAGCAGGAAGCTCTCACCTTCCTGGCCTCACACCACATCCACGACGAGCCCGTGACCTGGCAGCCGCCCGCCACCCTGCTGGCAGGGCTCTCCCTTCCCGGCCCTGACCCGGCACACGTCGACCTACCCCGCCTGCACCACCTTGTCCGCGAACGCCAGCACCCTGTTCAGCACGCCGCCCAGGTTCTGGGCACGACCGTCGAGGCCATCCGACATGTCCTCGATGAACATCCAGCCCCTGCATCCCCGCTGACGAAAAGCACCGCCAGGGCCACCGGCCGCATCCGGCAGCAGGCCCGGCAAGCCATTCCGGCAGAGCGCTTCACCCGGCTCTACCTTGATGAGCATCGGTCCCTCCAGCAGATCGCCACCCTCACCGGCTTCTCCCGCAGAGTGCTGACCGACCTCGCCAAGGAGTACGGCATCCCGCTCCGCGAGGGCCCCAAGGACTACAAGCGCCGCGGCACCGTCGAACGGGACTGGCTCATCGAGCAGTACGTCCACCGCCGCCGGACCCTGCCGGATCTCGCCCGAGAAGCCGGCATGAGCACCGCGAACATGGCCCGCTGGGCCCACACCCACAACGTTCCGCTGCGATCACGCGGAGGAGCCAGTCACAGCCAGGCACTTCGCGCTGCCGACCAGGCCTATCGAGCACCGCGCGTCCTCCGGCCAGCACTAAGCGGTCAGGGTGCCAGTGAACGCTTGAGGCGGTTCGCGGCTGCATCCGCCTTTCCCAGCCTCGGCGCGGCGGCGAGTGACCTCGGTCTCAACACGTTCACCCTCGTCGCGCAGATTAACCGGATCGAACGAGAGCTCGGCGGACCGCTGCTGGTCAGAGCCGAACGGGGACGGCCGATGACCCTGACTCCTTTGGGGAGGAAGACACTCAGGGCGATCCGGACACATCAACGCGATGAACAGCAACTGGCCGATCAAGCAGGCAGGAATTCGGTACAGGCGGAGTGAGCGGCATGACGCATAGTCAGAACTCGGGGCGCCATCCTGCCGAGTACTTCTCATAGAGTGCCAGAGCAGTCGTCAGTTCCTCGGTTGACTCGATCGCTCCCTCGTCCAGGGAACGGCGAAGGGATACGACGGCTTCAGCTAGCCCTGCTTCCCCACCGAAGACGCTCACTAGCGAGTCCCACACCAGCCGTGCCTCCGTTCTCACCGCCACGCTGCCCATAGTCTGGCTGTGTGCTGACGTCACCGCGCTCTCCAACAGGCGCGCCACAACCTCGGTGTTGGCGAGCCACTCCGCGGCTGAAGGGCTGTCTGCGTCGACCGTCGCCACGACTACCGTCCGCAGCAGCATCCTTTCGCGCGCAAGATCCTCAGGACTGGCTGCGCAGAGCTGGGCGAAGAGTTCCTGCCTCAGGGAACGCTCGGTTCCTTCTGAGACCAGCCTCTGCTCGTTCGAGTGGCCTCCGATGAGGTCGAGCAAGAAGACCTTTCCATAGAGGTGCGTGGTGCTGTGGAAGAGGCTGGTGACGGCGCGGTCGGCAGGTTCTCCATCAAGTGTGCGGAGAAGGGTAATCACCGGGCCTAGGACAGCCCACTCGCCTCTTGGGGAGAACATCCCGGTTGGGCCCAACTGGATGCGGGGCAGTTGACGCATCAGTGCCGTAGCTGAGGGCAGCACCTGATCCACGGACACCTCCCGAAGATGGGGGACAAGACGCTTGAGGACGTCGTCCAGCAGAGGGTCCGGCACCTGTTCCAATGCTTCGGTGAGCGCTGTCTCATTGCCGATCGTGCCCACGGCGTTGTCGACAAACCAGACAGGCGCCCGTCCTGCGGGAAGTTGCCGGTGAAGGTAGATACCCAGCACGTTGCCACAAGCCACGCGTCGGTCCCGCTCCCAGGTCGAGATCCAATCCGAACCGTAAGCAGGGCCGCCGAAGAGCCGGTTGGCAGCGGGGAACAGCAGTTGGATGACCGACTTGGCATGGCCGCCCAAAAGGTGGATGAACTCGTCCGCGAAGGCTTTCTCGCGCGGTGTCTGTTCCGCGTTGCGCTGTCCGATCGAGGAGGTTCCCGTGAGCAAGTCCGCAGCGGTTGGCAGGAGGTCGTACGCTGCGGGGTAGCGGACACGAAGCGCCTCGAGCGCAAGGACGTCCACGAGGCTCACTTCTGCGTGGCGGCTGCGGACCGCCAAGGGGACCGAGGCCAAGTACCGCTTCACATCTCGGATGGTGGAGAACATCGGGAGAATGAGCTGCACGAAGATGTCCGGCCAGCGTTTTTCGTCGAGTGGTCCGCCATCGATACCGTCGAGCGACTCGGCCAGCCCGTAGGAGATAACCGGCGAGAGGGCCTGAGTGGGGAGGGGTGGTACCTCCATCGAGATCTTCACGATCTTCTCGAGGTAAGCAGATCCTTGGACAGCTCCATCCGTCAGCGCAGACTCCACGACACTACGGTCGAAGCACAGGACGTAGACGACGTTCGGGAACGAGCCAGTTAGACGCACCAGTCTGAAGAGGTCTCGAATCTCTTGTTGCGACAAGCGGTCAATGTCATCGACGAAGACGACGATCCGACCTGGCAGGTTCGCGAGAAGCTCAGTGATCTCAGCCCGCTGCTGGTGAACGCTCGTCTGATCGTCACCCAAGAGCTTGGAAGTTCCTTCGGTGAGGGCGCTTGCGACTTCCAGAACGGCGCCAGCGCCAGGGATGAACTTCAGCGGTGACAGGGCGGATGAGTATTTGCCCAGACGCTCGGCGACAGCACGGCTTGCGGTTTTGAGCTTGTCCTTCCGCGTCCGGCCGTCCCGCAGCTGTCCGGCCAGTTCGTCGAAGAAGAACTGCATGAGCTGGTCGGTGCCAGAGAAGAACCACGGGTTGAACTTCACGACCTGTACGTCGTCGGCCGACTCCAGCGCGCTAGCCGTGAGGTTCAGCAACGAGGTCTTGCCGGACCCCCACCTTCCCGTAAGCGCGAAAACGGCGCCGTACCTCGCGGCTGTGTTGCGGATCTCTGCAGCGAAGGCGTCCGCGAGATCGGCCCGCTGCAACAAGTCTTCGCCGGCCTCCTCAATAGGGTCGTCCCCGTTGAGGAGGCTGCTGACGTTGATCGGAGCGCCGTCGTCCATGCGTAACCCACCCTTAGTCACCGTGGAGAACGAGCGTACTGCCGTGCTCTGACTGTAGGGGCGGCATGCGGACAGTGGTGGGAAGTACCTTGGCACTGCCCATCCACAACCAGCGTAGAGGGCACACCGGTTGCGCGAAGGGAAGTTACCTCCTGGAGATGGCGAGGAAGGCGGCGATCGCACCTGCGATCGTGACGACGAGGGTCACGCCGGCGATCGCGACTGTGAGCGGGGTCGCGAGCGAGGGATGCGCGATCGTCACGTAGAGCAGGCCAGCTCCGATAATGAGGACGACGAGGACGAAGAGCAGGATCAGGAGAGGGAGCAGGGCCGCAGCAGCCGGGCCTGCGGGAGCCGGGTAGGACTGCTGGGGTTGGGCGGAAGGCGTCTGAGCGGAGCTGCTGTTGGTCATGGCACGAGCATCGTGGCGATCGTAGGGAGATCCTGCCCGACAAAATCGGGGGTGTTCTCCGGACGACCGTGACGGTGCCGAACGTGGGCTTGCGAGATAGTGGCCGTATGGCATTCGGGATGGGGTTCGGTCAGATCGAGATGGACCTCACCGAGACCGGCGTCACCCTGCGGAATCTCTATGGGTGGCCGGGCTGGGTGATAGAGGTCGACATCGACTGGCCGACCTGGAGCACGCGCACCGTCCGGGACGTCCCGCCCCCTCGAACCCGGAGCAACGCCCGGCGACCGACCGACGACCCCGAACTGGTCCGGCGCATAAGAAAGGCAGCTGAGGCAGCTAAGGAACTCCCCCGCAGCTCGATTTGGGTGGTCTCCCTGGCCCTTCCCACACCGCACAAGAAGAAGGCGGACGGTGTGCAGTTGCGGGCCGCCACCATCGGCACGATGTACAACTACGCGCTTAAGCTCGGCCTCTCCCCGAAGCGCGCCATCTCGGAGGTCTATGACCTCCCTCTGGTGGAAGCCGAGGGTGAGCGCGCGCAGCCCTCCCGCAAGTACGAGCGCTGGATCGAGCAGGCGCGTAAGACGATCAACCCAGAAACCGGCAGGCCGTACCTCCAGCCTTACAACAGTGAGCTCCACGCCCCGAGGCTGTGGCCGATCGGCTGCGGACACCCACTGGAGCCGCGCCGCGCAAGGCCAGCGATGCCCGAGCCCGTCCGAGAGGGACGGTACGCCGGCCACGTCCTGACTTTGAGGGTGTCGAGAACGGCGCCGCCGGACTGGGCAGCCCAAGAAGCCCGGGAACGAGGATCCCGGATGATCGGCCCGGACCTGGTCATCGAGGGGACCTGGTCCAACGGCGAGGAATTGCCGCCGCTTCCCGTGCTGCGGTGCGTCAGCCCAAGGGAGACCCCCCGCCGAGTGCAGAGCCTGGTCAAGGAGCTGGAAGGACGCTATCCCGGGGCGAAAGTCACGGCTACGGTCAGCGCCCAGGCGATGGGACAGCCCCCGGATCGGACTGCTCACGGCGTCGGACCAGGCCCCCAGTCGTAACCGGGAAGTCTTTGCGGACGGGCGTGCTCGACTACGCCGGAGGACCAACCGGATGGACGGATCCGAGGCAAAGGTGTCGGGTCGCCGGCACGTCCTCGGGACCGAACTGTCTCTTCACTTCCCGACGGCGCCAAGGCCGACCGGCCGGTGCGGTCCAGACCGTGTCGCAAACGGCGGCGCTGCTTAACTGCCGGGGCGAAAAAGGTCACAGAGCGTCCAGGTGGTTTCGGGCGGTGGAGATCAGCCGGGCCCGGGCTGCTTTGAACGGTTCCCAATCCTTTGCCGCACGTGCGCTACGCAGGCCGACCAATACCGCGTGGGCCTGGGCTCCTACCTCGGGGGCGTTGGTCAACTCGATCAGCGTCAGGGCGCGGCGGGACGCCAAGTGCGCTTCGTCCTGTGCCCGGGTGTGCGCGTAGCCAGTGTGGTCGGCGCGGCCGGCCTCAGCCTCCCAGGCCAGTGTCATTTCTCTGTCGGCGGCAGCGAGGAACTCGACGATGGTGTCGCGCTGGGTGGCATAGTGCGTGGCGGCGCGTGCGGCCTCAGTGGTGAGTTGGGCGGTCTTAAGCCCAGCGGATCTTCCGATCAGGCCGCCGCTGACAGCGGCGATCGCAGCTATCACTGCGGTGATGATGGTCTCCATGACCCGACGGTAGCGGCCGCGCTCTCGCTGCTCCCCGGCTTTGCATTGGGACGCCTGGGCCTGTCCGGAGAGGATGTGGATCCGGGGCGCCAGGGCATTCACTGGGCGCCGAGCAGGCCTCGTGACCGTTGCCTGCTGCTGATCGGTCGCGTGAACGCCTGGCTCGACGGGCGCCCTCTCTCTGGAACGGGTCGCAGCCGCTGGCATGGCATGGCGCCCACCGTGAGAAGCGGCTGGTGACGCAGTTCTTGCCCGTACCCCAGTTCGGCGGGTTGCGCCGCCGCAGCCGCTCGCCGTCACCTGCGATTTCCGACACAGAGTTGAGACGCCGAGCGTCCGACAAGGCGTGAGACAGCGGGCAAACCCTCAGGCCATAGGACCGGCGTCCGACACAGGCCGCGAGACCCTACAGCACTGTAGGGTCGCAATTTTCGTGGCCCGGTCTCAGCTGCGACGGCACGCCGATGGCACTTATGCCGCAGTTGTGAGGCTCCCTGCCGCACTGAAGGGTGTCGGGATCTCGCTCGCTGCGCAGCGAGCGATGTTGCTCGCCCCATATGTGAGGTTTGATCGCATTTTCCTGCTTCGGCGAGGCGCGGTTCCTCAGTCCTGGGCGGGGACGTCCAGGGCGGTCCCGTACAGGCGCGAGACCCGGAGCAGGATGGTCACGCGCCGGTCAGGCAGCGGCTGCTCGCCAGGGGCCGCCTCGTCGGCCGGGTCCGCGATCTCCGCCTCTCCCTCCGCCACGGCGAACGACCAGATGTCCGGGCCGCTGACATGCAGTGAGGCGTGCGGGTCGCGGCGCAACTGGCGGACCTTGAGGCGGTCGGCGGTGGAGGAGACCCGCAGGACGCGCTCCTCGGCGTTCCAGTCGTAGAGGACGGTCGACAGGTGCGGGTGGCCGGTGCTCCTGACGCTCGCGAGTACGCCGAACTGCTGTCGGCTCAACAGTTGGGAGAGCTCCTGGTCGGTGAGCACTCGGGGGGCCGGGCCGTCGTTCTGGGTGGTGCCGGTGGTGGTCTCAGTGGCGGTGCGCTCGCTCATGTCGGTCAGCCTTTCGGTGGTCGGGGTGGGGCGGGAGGGCGGGTCGGGCGGCTGCGGCATGGATGGCGAGCCGGCTCGTCGGCGGTGGGCGAGGCGTGCGACGGCGCGGAGTCGAATGCGGCAAACGTGTGGTCTCCCCCGCCGGTTGTCGCAACAAGGGGGACCGTAGCAGATGGTTTTGTTGCAGACTATCTGGTTCGGCCTCACCCAAGGGTAGGAGTCGCCGTCGTCGACCAGTCGGTTCAGGGCTCACCGGTCGGCCAAGGCCGCGAGGAAATGCCACGTCCGTGAGACTGAGCGGCTGTGCCATCGATCTGAGACGGCGGAAGAACCGCTGGTCGGCGAGCGCGGCCTGTGCCTCGCGCGGCGAGGCCCTACAGCACCCTCCCCGGGAAGCTTCGTATGTGACGGGGTGTTGGATGTTTCCGTGACGACATCTTTCGAAGCTTTGTTGCCCGGTACCGAGCGTGCTCTGCTGCACCGCGTCGCGGTGGCCCAGGCCGAGGGGCGGGCGCCGGCCCTCGTGGGGGCGGTGGTCCGCGAGGGGGCGATGGTCTGGAGCGGTGCCCGCAGTTGCGTGGACGGACACGCGCCGGACGCCGACACGCAGTTCAGGATCGGCTCGATCACCAAGGTGTTCACCGCCGTCCTGGTGCTGCGACTTCGCGACGAAGGGCTCCTCGGACTCGACGATCCGCTGGAGCGGCACCTGAAGGGAACGGGTGTGGGCGAGGTGACGATCGCTCAACTCCTCGGGCACAGCGGCGGCCTCGCGGCCGAGACGCCCGGCGCGTGGTGGGAGCGGTCGTCCGCCGAGCTGCGCCCGGAGCTCTCCGACGTGCTGGGGGAGGAGCCCTTCGTCCGGGCTCCGGGGCGCCGTCACCACTACTCCAACCCCGGTTACACCCTGCTCGGTTCGCTGGTCGAGGCCGTGCGAGGCGTGCCCTGGGAAGAGGCGTTGCGGCGCGAGATCCTGGAGCCGCTGGGGATGGAACGGACGACGGTGGACCCCGCTGCCCCGCACGCGGGCGGCTGGGCGGTGCACCCCTGGGCCGACGTGATGTTGCCCGAGCCGTCCGAGCACTTGGGGATCATGGCGCCGGCCGGTCAGCTCTGGTCGACCGCCGCGGACCTCGCCCGGTTCGCCGCATTCCTCGCGGCGGGCGGCGAGCGGGTGCTCGATGCGGCCTCTGTGGCGGAGATGCGGGCTCCCGCGGCCGCGACCGGAGAGGGCGACTGGGAGGGGAGCTACGGCCTCGGGCTCCAGCTGGTCAGCAGGGACGGCCGGACCCTGATCGGCCACAGCGGATCGCTCCCGGGCTTCGTCGCCTGTCTCTGGGTGAGCGTCGAGGACGGGCTGGCGGGGGTCGCTCTCGCCAACGCGACCTCGGGGGTGGCGATCGGCGCCGTCGCCGCCGATCTGATCCGGATCGTGGCGGACGCCGAACCGAGGTTCCCGCAGCCATGGCGCCCCCTGCCGGAGGCCGAGGTCGACGAGGAGCTCCTGTCCCTCACGGGGCCCTGGTACTGGGGGACGTACTCCTACGGGCTCCGGCTCGGTCCCGAGCGGACCGTGGTGCTCGAACCGCTGCGAGGTGCCGGTCGGCGGGCCTGCTTCCGGGCGCTGCCCGAGGGCGGCTGGGTCGGGCTGAACGGCTACTACGAGGGGGAGACGCTCCGGGCGGTGCGGCGCGCCGACGGCAGTGTGAGCCATCTCGACCTCGCGTCGTTCGTCTTCACGCGGGAGCCGTACGCGCCGGCGGACGCCGTGCCGGGTGGTGTCGACGAGGCGGGTTGGCGCGGCCTCTGAGTCCCTACCTGGGGTGTTTCACGTGAAACAGCGTGCCGGGGCCGTTTTCCGGCACGCTGTTCGTGCGTGCCGGCCTCAGAGGCTCTTCTTGAAGCCCACGTGGGAGGCCTCGAAGCCGAGCCGCTCGTAGAAGCGGTGGGCGTCGGTGCGGGTGACATCGGAGGTCAGCTGCACCAGCCGGCAGTCCTGCCGGCCGGACTCCTCGACGGCCCACTCGATGAGCTGCGTGCCGAGGCCGCTGCCGCGTTCGTCGGCATGGATGCGGACGCCCTCGATGATCGAGCGGGTCGTGCCCCGGCGGGAGAGCCCCGGGATCACCGTGAGCTGGAGCGTTCCGACGACCTTCTCGCCACGGACGGCCACGACGACGTGCTGGTGAGGGTCGTTCGCCAGGCGTTCGAAGGCCGTGAGGTACGGGGTGAGGTCGTCGGGGGACTCCCGCTGCGCGCCCAGCGGGTCGTCGGCGAGCATGGCGACGATGGCCGGGAGGTCGTCTGCGGTGGCGGGGCGTATGTCAAGATCGCTCATGCCCGGCAGCGTACGCCCGGTCGTCGGGCTTCCCCGGCTCAGGCGGGAACGCTCACGCCCTCGACGACCTGGACCAGCGGGGCGAGCTCCGGGTTCTTCGCCGCCTCGTCGAGGGCCTCGCGGAGTGCGCTGTCGTTGGTCGGGCGGGCTTCCTCGAGGAGCTTCTGGCCGGCCTCGGTGACATCGGTGTAGATGCCGCGCCGGTCGGTGGCGCAGAGGTACCGGGTGAGCAGGCCGCGATCCTCGAGCCGGGTGACGAGCCGGGTGGTGGCGCTCTGGCTGAGCACGACGGCGTCGGCCACCTGCTTCATCTGGAGGTGGCCGCCCGGGCCGCTGTGCTGACGGCTGAGGACGTCGAGGAGCGAGTACTCCCGCACGCTCAGACCGTGCCCCGACTCCAGTGCGCGCTCGATGTGGGACTCGATCCGGCCGTGCAGCAAGGAGAGGGCGCACCAGCGCTGGGAGAGCGCGGTGAGTGCGGGGTCCGTGGCGGTCATGGTCTCTCCTCGGTCTCTCCTGGGCGGCGGAGCGGCTCTCGACCAGGGTAGACGATCTGACGCAATAATGCGCGTGTGCAAGTAAATCTACCGGGTCTGGTCGCCGGCGCCCGGCCTGGCGGGGCCCTTGGCCCGCCAGTGTCCTGGCCCGACAGCACCCTGGCCCGCAGGGCGAGACCCGGGCCCGCCGGGCTATCCGGCCGCGACCGTCAGGGGTGCGAAGCGGCGTCGCCAGTCGCCGGGGAGGTCGGGCAGTGACCTGACCATCACAGCGTTGGAGGCGACGGAGTCGATGCCGTTCTCCTTCACCCAGCGCAGCAGGGGCGTATGGCGCACGTCGATGTCCGTCCGCAGGGGCCGGTCCGTGGCCGCGGCCAGCGAGGCGATGAGGGCCTGCGCCGTACCCGTGTCCCGGGCGACCAGGGGGCCGACGACATGGGTGTCCATGTTGGGCCAGGCCGCCGCGAAGCCCGTGATCTCGCCGTCCTCCTCGGCGACCCGGAGGTGGTCCGCGAACGCGGGGAGCCTGGTGAGGACGTGGGTGCGGTCCAGGCCGAAGACCTCGCGGTCCAGTCGCAGGATCGCCTGGAGGTCCTCCGCCGTCGCCGGACGGACCGGAACGGCGGGAGCGGGCGTCGTGAACGTGAAGCGCCCGCACACCATCTCCGCCCGGCTCGTCTCCGTGAAGCCGAGCTCCTCGTACAGGGGCTGTCCGTTCGGTGTGGCGTGCAGGGTGAGCGCGGTGTCGCCGGCCTCCGCCAGGACGTGTCGCATGAGCCGGCGTCCCACGCCCTGGCGTGCGTACCGCTCGGCGACGAGCACCATCCCGATCGCCGCAAGCCCGGGATCGTAGGACGTGACCACGCAGCAGGCGAGCAGTCCCTTGCCCGAGGGGTCGTCGATGCCGTACCCGGTGCCGGCGGTGAGCAGGAATCCCCACTTGTGCTCCTCACGCGGCCATCCCCGGTTCTCGGAGAGGTCGGCGCAGGCGAGGAGGTCGTCCGAGGTGAGGTGCCGGACGGGGAGCTGTGCGAGGGGCGTGGGGGAGGTCGGCATACCTTTCAGGCTGTCCGAAGCGGCGATCTTCCGTCCACTGCTTTACCGGATCCGGCCGATATCCCGAGGGGGCGTTGCTTCCGTCCCGTGGCACATCGGACGATGTTTCACGTGAAACCCTCCCCACGGCGACTGCACCTCTTCGACCTCGACGGCACTCTGATCCGCGGGTCGGCCGCAGCGGTCGAGATCTCCCGGCAGCTGGACCTCGTCGAGGAGATCGATGCCCTGGAGCGGGGTTTCCTGGAGGGCCTCACGCCGGACGAGTTCGCCGTGCGGGCACGGGACCTGTGGGCCGAGCTCACCCTGGAGCAGGTCGCCGCGGCATTCGAAGGGGCTCCGTGGCTGGCGGGGATCCGTGAGGTCTGGGCGGACATCCGGGGTCGGGGCGACCGCTGTGCCGTCATCTCGCTCTCGCCCGACTTCTTCGTCCAGCGCTTGCTGGAGTGGGGGGTCGATACGGTGCACGGTTCGGCCTGGCCGTCCGTCCCGTTCCGTGAACCCATCCACCGGCCGGGCATCCTCAACGCCGCGGCCAAGGTCCGGATCGCGCAAGAGCTCTGCGCGGGGTACGGCGTGGACCCGGTCGACTGCGTCGCGTACGGAGACTCGATGTCCGACGCCGGGCTGTTCGCGCTCGTGCCGGACACCGTGGCAGTGAACGCGGACCACCATCTCGCCGGGCTGTCCCGCCACACCTACACCGGTGGAGACCTGCGCGAGGCCTACGCCCTGGTCCGAAACAGCGCAGCTTAGCCAGAAACCCGGCTCTATGGCCCGAGAACTCCGCTTTCCGTCCGACGCGGCGAACCGAGGGGCCATGCTGCGAGCACGGAAGCCGGCCAGCGCGAGGGCGAGGCACATGATGGATGCTCCGACCACCACGACGGCCGCAGAGCACGCGGACCGAATCGAGCCCGGGGTGGCGCACGAGACCGCGGCGGAACCGGAGACGGAGGGCAACGAACCCCGGATACCGGGGGGAGCCTCCGCCGACGCCCTGCTCGTCCGCCGCACGCTGGCGGAGATCGCACCCATCGCCGACAAGGTGACCTCGTACTTCTACGCCCTGCTGTTCGTCCGGAACCCCGAGCTGCGCGAGATGTTCCCCGCGGCCATGGACACCCAGCGGGACCGGCTCCTGAAGGCGCTCCTGACCGCGGCCGAGCACATGGACGACGCACCGGTGCTCACCGCGTACCTCCAGAACCTCGGTCGGGGACACCGCAAGTACGGGACCCGTGCGGACCACTACCCGGCCGTCGGCGAGGCGCTCATCGGTGCGCTGCTGCGATACGCGGCGGAGAGCTGGGACGAGGAGACCGAGGCGGCCTGGGTCCGTACGTACACGACGATCTCCCAGATCATGATCGACGCGGCGGCGGACAACGAGCAGGCCGCACCGGCCTGGTGGTACGCCGAGGTGGTCTCCCACGATCTGCGTACCCCGGACGTCGCCGTCGTGACGCTCCGGCCCGACCAGCCGTACCCGTTCCTCGCCGGGCAGTACACCACGCTCGAGACGCCCTGGTGGCCCAGGACCTGGCGGCACTACTCCTTCGCCTCGGCCCCGCGGCCCGACGGACTGCTGTCCCTCCATGTGAAGGCGGTCCCGGCCGGCTGGGTGTCCAACGCGCTGGTCCACCGGGCCCGCCCCGGGGACGTGCTGCGCCTCGGCCCGCCGGCGGGCTCGATGACGGTCGACCACGCCACGGACACCGCTCTGCTCTGTCTCGGTGGCGGCACCGGGATAGCGCCGATCAAGGCCTTGGTCGAGGACGTGGCCGAGCACGGGGACCGGCGTCCGGTCGATGTCTTCTACGGGGCTCGCCACGACCACGACCTCTACGACATCGACACGATGCTGCGGCTCCAGAAGACCTTCCCCTGGCTCTCCGTCCACCCGGTCACCGAGGAACAGGGGCGGCTTCCGGAGGCCGTCTGCCGCTACGGCCCCTGGACCGAACGCGACGCCTATCTCTCGGGCCCGCTGGGCATGGTCCGGCAGGGCGTGGACGTGCTGCGCGGGGCGGGGGTCCCGTCGGAGCGCATCCGGCACGACTTCCTGGCCGAGCTGGCCCCGGCGTCCTCAGGCTGACGCATGGAAGGACGCGGGGGCGTCCTGGGCAGAGGCGCGGTCCTCAGGCTGACGCACGGAGGGGCGCGGGCACGTCGGGGCCGAGGCGCCTCACCCCAGGTCGGGAGCGTGCATCGCGCGGACGCCCTCGATGTTTCCGTCGAGGTAGTGGCGCAGGGAGAGGGGGACGAGGTGGACGGCGGCGATGCCGACCCGGCTGAAGGGCACCCGGACGATCTCGTACTCGCCGACGGGTTCGTCCATCTCGGGGCCGTGCCGCAGCGAGGGGTCCATGGAACCGAGCCGGCACACGAAGAAGTGCTGGACCTTCACCCCCGAGACCCCGCCGTCGACGATGTGCTCGACGGTGTCGACGAAGCAGGGCACCACATCGGTGATCTTGGCGCCGAGCTCCTCGTGCACCTCACGGTGCAGGGCCTCGACGACGGTGGCGTCGGAGGGCTCCACGCCGCCGCCGGGCGTGAGCCAGTAGGGATCCATCCCCGGCTTGGTGCGCTTGATGAGGATGAGGTCGTCCCCATCGAGCAGGATGGCGCGGGCGGTGCGCTTGATCACGGGCCGTTCGGTCATGGGCCGTTCGTTCATGGGAAGAAAATGGCCCGTCCGAGGTGTCCTGAAACTCACCAGCCCGCCGCGGCGCGGAGCAGTTCCTCGTGAGCCCGCGCGACGGGAGACAGCGCGAGCGTGCCCGTGCGCGCGACCAGGAAGTAGGTCCGCAGCGGAGGGACCGGGGGATCGAGCAGCGCCACGAGCCGCCCGTCCGCCAGATCCTCCTCGCACAGATAGCGCGGCAGGACGGCCAGGCCGGCACCGGAGGCGGCGGAATCCCGGACGGCCCGCAGGTCGGGGGCGATCACGGTCGCGGCGGCCGCCGGTTTGGTGTCGAAGACCGCGGCCCAGTAGCGGGAGACGAACGGCAGCGACTCGTGCACCTCGACCACCGGAAGCTGCTCCAGGACCACCGAGCCCTTGCCGAGCAGCACCTCGGGGGAGAGCCGGGCCGCCCAGCGCTCCGCCGCGACCAGGACGTGTTCCTCGTCGCAGAGCGGGGTGGAGACGAACAGGCCGCCACGAGGACGGGCGGTGGTGACGGCCAGGTCATGGTGGCCCGCGGCGAGCCCGTCGAGGATCTCCTCGGTGTTCCCGAGGAACGAGGCCCGCACGGCGAGCCCCTCCCCGACCAGCGGCGTGAGGGCGGGAAGCACGCGCAGCGCGGTGAACTCCGGAGGCCCGGAGATGTGAAGGGTGCGGGCGCCGCCCTGCTCGTCGACGCCGGCCTCGGCGATCTCGACCAGGGCGTCCAGGTGGGGTGCGGCGCGATGGGCCAGTTCGTCGCCGACCGTGGTCGGGGTGACGCCCCGCGCCTGTCTCAGGAAGAGCGGTCGGCCCAGCTGCCGTTCCAGTGTCCGGATCTGGCTGGTGACGGCCGGCTGGGAGAGCCCGAGGAGCGCCGCGGCGCGGGTGAACGAGCCGGCCCGGTGCACGGCGACGAACGTGCGCAGCAGGGACAGATCCATGCCCGCCCCCTCCCGGCCGTGCGGCCGTGCGACTCACGCGGTCGGCTGACTGCGCCTCAGGACTGTCCAACTATAAATAAGTCGATAGGTCGCTGTCGCTACCGTGATTGGACACTGACGCACAGTCAACTAGCCTTGTTCAGGCGGTCTCCGCGCGTGGAACCGAGGCGTTCCGAGCCACGAGGGGGGAGGCTCGGAGCGTCTCGTTCCGCAGGTCGTCGGGCTGCTCTCAGCCGGCGGCGCCGGCCTCGTCGAGGGCCCGCAGGACATCGGCGATCAGGTCCTCCGGATCCTCGGCACCCACCGAGAAGCGGATGAAGCCCTCCGCGACCGCGTCGCCGCCCCAGCGTCCGCGCCGCTCCGCCGTGGAGCGCACACCGCCGAAGCTGGTGGCGTCGTCCACGAGCCGCAGCTCCTCAAGGAACCGCTCGGCCCGCTTCCGGTCCGCCAGTTCGAACGAGATCACCGGGCCGAAGCGCCGCATCTGCCGGGCGGCCACCGCGTGCGACGGGTCGTCGGGCAGCCCCGGGTAGCGGAGCCCGGTGACGTCCGCGCGCCGGGCGAGCTCCTGCGCGAGCGCCAGCGCGGTGGAGCACTGCCGGTCGATCCGCAGCTGGAGCGTGGCGAGCGAACGGTGGGCGAGCCAGGCCTCCATGGGGCCGGGAATGGCGCCGACGATCTTGCGCCAGCGCCGTACCTCGGCGGCCCGCTGGGGATCGCGGCAGCTCACATGACCGAGCAGGATGTCGCCGTGGCCGGTCATGCCCTTGGTGTCGCTGGCGACGGAGAAGTCCGCACCCAGTTCGAGGGGCCTCTGGCCGAGCGGAGTGGCGAGGGTGTTGTCGACCGCCACGAGCGCCCCGACGGCGTGCGCCTCGCGCACCAGGCGCCGGATGTCGCAGACGTCGAGCCCGGGGTTGGAGGGCGTCTCGATCCACAGCAGCCGGGCCCCTTCGAGGACGGCCAGCTGGCCGTCGCCTCCGGTCGGGGCGGTCCGGACCTCGACGCCGTACGCCCTCAGCTGCTCGTGCAGCAGCGGCAGGGCCTGGTAGCCGTCGGTCGGCACCACCACCACGTCGCCGGCCTTCAGCTGGGAGAAGAGCACGGCCGAGATCGCCGCCATGCCGGAGGCGAAGACGAGCGTCTCGACGCCCTCCTCCCCCGGCGCCTCCAACCCGCCGATCGCCCGCTCCAGATGGGTCCAGGTGGGGTTCTCGTCGCGGCCGTACGCGTACCCGCCGGTGGGCTCGCCCGGCAGGTGGAAGTGGGCGGCGAAGACCGGGCCCGGCAGGGTCGGTTCGTACTTCACGGGCTCGGGCAGCCCGGCCCGTACCGCGCGCGTGCCGTCGCCGTATGTCGTGTCGGTCATGCTGTCCGGTCCTCCAGTTCCGCGCGGACGGCGGCGAGCAGGCCCTCGCTCGCCGCCTCCACCATCTCCAGGCACTCCTCGAAGCCCTCACGTCCCCCGTAGTAGGGGTCGGGGACGTCGATTCCGTCCCCGGCGGCCGGGTCGTAGGAGCGCAGCAGTCGTATCCGGGCCGCTTCTTCGGGCGTGCGGGCCAGTGAGCGGAGCTCCCGCAGGTGGCCTTCGTCGAGCGCGATCACCAGGTCGAGGGCGGAGAACCAGGAGGCCCGGAACCGCCGTGCGGTGTGCGCGGAGGTGTAGCCGTTCTCCTCGAGCACGGTGACCGTGCGCGGGTCGGCGCCGTCGCCCTCGTGCCAGCCTCCGGTTCCCGCGCTGTCGACCACCACCGTCCCGCCGAGGCCGGCCTCTTCCACGTGGCGGCGGAAGACGTGCTCGGCCATCGGCGAACGGCAGATGTTGCCGGTGCAGACGAAGCAGACGCGGTAGGTCACGGTCCCCACTCAGTCACCGTCGGGGAGCAGGACGTTCAGCGCCCACGAGACGACGGAGATGATCAGGCCGCCCAGGACGGCGGTCCAGAAGCCCTCCACGTGGAAGCTGAGGTCGAACTGCTCGGCCAGCCAGGACGTGAGGAGCAGCATCAGGGCGTTGACCACGAGGGTGATCAGGCCGAGGGTCAGGATGAAAAGGGGAAGCGTCAGCAGCTTGACGATCGGCTTGACCAGGAAGTTCACGAGCCCGAACACCAGGGCGACGAGAATGAGGGTCAGGGCCTTCTTGCCGGTGCTGTCGCCGGTCAGGGTGATGTCCTGGAGCAGCCAGATGGCGACTCCGAGGGCGCCCGCGTTCGCGAGCGTCTTGACTACGAAATTCTTCATGTGTCTGATCGTGGCAGAGAAGATCGGGCCGAGGCAGGGGCGGACAGGCGATGAAGGCATTCCGACTGGAAGAACTGGAAGCGGAGCGTGCCGCGAACGACGGTGCGTACCTCCAGTTCCTGCGCGAGCGGAACATGTCGGTGGGTCTGTACGCGCTGGATGCCGGGGCGCTCGACCCGCAGCAGCCGCACCGCCAGGACGAGGTGTACTTCGTGGTGAGCGGCCGTGCGTCGATCACCGTCGGGGAGGAGACGACCCAGGTGGCGCGCGGCAGCGTGGTCTACGTGCCGGCGGGGGTGGAGCACAAGTTCCACCACATCAGCGAGGACCTGCGGGTGATGGTGGTCTTCGCCCCGGCGGAGAGCTGACGTCGGGGAACGCCTCCCGGAGCGGTCGGTGCTGCCTCAGCACGCGCGGGACCGTGCGGGCGGCTGAGGGTCGTGGGGCCGAAGCCCCTAGGGGTCGGATCAGGGGAGAGCGGGGGCCGCGGGGCCCCCGTGGTGCTTTCCCGGCGCCTAGCCTTGAGGACGTTCGGCGCGGAGTGCGCGGAACGGATCTTCGAGAGCGAGGTAGGGACGATGGCCGTACAGGAGATTCTCGCGGGGATGCCCTGGTGGGTGAAGTGGGTCGCGATACCCGCGCTGGCCCTGCTCGTCTTCGGCGGGCTGATCACGAGCGTCCTGGCCTTCGTGGTCGGACTGCTCTTCAAGGTGCTGCTCTTCGTCGCCCTGGTCGCCGGACTGATCTACGTCGTACGGAAGTTCAGCTCGTCCGGCAGGTCGCGTGAGGACTGGTAGCACAAGCTACTGATCAGTATGAGGCCGATGGTGGGGATTAGCCCGCGCGGGGGAACGCGCTGGTCGAATCAGGGCATGGGCCCAAGGGCTGCCACTAGAGTGGAATCTCTCCGCCGTGTTGGGGACTACGGGCGTAGATCCCCGTACTGACCAGCGGTTTCCCTGGCCCGGCGGGCGCGCGGGGGCGGCCCCCGCGGGCGGGTGCACTGCATCCGTCGTCACGCCTGGGGGTGACCTTTGGCCACGGCTACGCAGACGGCTGCGCCTACCCTGATCGGCTCGGTGCAGCGAGCGCTGAGACTCCTGGAGGCCGTCGCCTCCCACGCGGACGGCGCTCCGGCCAAACAGCTCGCCCGTGAGACGGGCCTCCCGCTGCCCACCACGTACCACCTGCTCCGCACCCTGACGCACGAAGGCTATCTACGCCGCGAGAAGGGTGTGTTCGTCCTTGGCGACGCCGCCGTCCGTCTGGCCGGCGGCGGAGATGTGCAGAATCGTCGCATCAAGATCGAAGACTCCCTTGCCCGATGGCGGGACGAGATCGGTGTGCCCGTCTACTTCGCCCTCTACCGCGAGGGCGAGATCGAGCTCGTCGCCGTCGCCGACACTCCTTCCGCCCCCGCCGTGGAGGAATGGGCCGACTTCCGCGAGACCGCGCACGCCCATGCCATCGGGCAGTGTCTGCTGAGTCAACTCGATCTGAAATCTCGTCAAGACCACCTTGACCGCCACCCGGTGGAAGCCATCACTCCGTACACGGTGCGTAACCGGAGTCTGCTTTTGGAACGTTTGGGTGGTTTGGGGCGAATGGAGCCCCTGGTGGAGCGTCAGGAATATGCGCTCGGCACGGTCTGTGCCGCCATCCCCATTACGGCGGGCTCCGCGGCGGGCGCGATGGCCATTTCACTCCCCCTCCACCAGGAAGAACGGTTGCTCCCAGCAGTCGAGCGGCTACGCACGGAGATCGGAAGGCTCTTCAGCTCGCTCGCTTTCTCTATCAGTATCTGAAAAATCACTCCTTGTGATCTGCTATCGCTTACAGCACGATTGCGTCAAGAGGGCCATGGGGGATCATTCCTGGCCGTTTCGGTCACAGCTTTCAGCAGCTGTGTTTACACAACTGCTTCATCTACTGCGGGGTACATGATGCGAGAGTCGGTTCAGGCCGAGGTCCTGATGAGCTTCCTCGTCTCCGAGGAGCTCTCCTTCAAGATCCCGGTAGAGCTGCGATACGAGGCCAGGGATCCCTACGCGGTGCGAATGACCTTCCACCTCCCCGGAGACGCGCCGGTGACGTGGGCGTTCGGCAGGGAACTGCTGCTCGACGGGATCAACCGGCCGAGCGGCGACGGCGACGTGCACATCGCGCCGACCGAGCCCGAGGGTCTCTCGGACGTCTCCATCCGGCTCCAGGTCGGCGGCGACCGCGCCCTGTTCCGGGCCAGCGCACCGCCGCTGGTGGCGTTCCTCGACCGCACGGACAAGCTCGTGCCGCTCGGCCAGGAACGCACGCTCGGCGACTTCGAGGACAACCTGGAGGCCGCGCTCGGCCGCATCCTGGCCGAGGAGAACGCCGGACCCGCCTAGAGTCTGCCGTCAAACTCCCGTCTGGCCGGCGGCACCCCGGAACGCACGGGGCGTCGTGCCGATCACGCCGGGCTCGCGGGGCCTGGCACGCGCACTCCAGGCCCCGGCAGGTCCCGCCCTCACTTGGCGCGACGGCGTCGTCCGCCCCGTCCCGCCGTGGACTTCCGGCCACCGGCGACCGGAAGGCCTTCGGCGTCCGTGCGGTCGGCCGAGACCACGAGAGCCGCCAGGGCCGTGGTGAGCGGCACGGCGGCGACCAGACCGATCGACCCGACCAGCGTCCGGACGATCTCCTCGGCGACCAGCTCGCTGTTGGCCACCGTCCCCATGCTGCTCTGCGCGATGGAGAAGAGCAGCAGCAGCGGGAGGGCGGCACCCGCGTAGGCCAGTACCAGGGTGTTCACGACCGAGGCGATGTGGTCGCGACCGATCCGGATGCCTGCCCGGTACAGCGCGCGCGGCCCCATGCCCGGATCGGCCTGGCGGAGCTCCCAGACGGCCGAGGTCTGGGTCACCGTCACGTCGTCGAGCACGCCGAGCGAACCGATGATGACCCCCGCGAGCAGCAGGCCGGACATGTCGATCTCCGGGTACAGGCCGTGGATCAGGCCGGTGCTGTCGTCGGTGTTGCCGCTCAGCGACGCCCAGCCGATGAAGAGCGATCCGAGCAGACCGATCAGCAGCAGTGAGATCAGCGTGCCGAGCACCGCGACCGAGGTGCGGGCCGATAGCCCATGGCACATGTAGAGCGCGATCAGCATGATCGCGCTCGACCCGACCACCGCCACGACCAGCGGGTTCGATCCCTCCAGGATCGCCGGCAGGATGAAGAACGTCAGTACCAGGAAGCTCATGACGAGCGCGATGAGCGCCATCACGCCCTTCATCCGGCCGACGACCACGACCGCGAGCGCGAAGATGCCGGCGAGCAGCGCCAGCGGCAGCTTCCGGTTCACGTCCGTCACCGAGTACTGCAGGTCGCGCGGGGCGTCGGGGGCGTACGCCACCACCACGCCCTGCCCCTCGTGCAGTTGGCGCGGGGCGTCGGGCTGCACGATCTCGGTGAACGTGCGCCCCTTCTCCGGGCCGCTGGTGACCTCGATCGTCGCCTTCCCGCACTCCCCCTGCTGGGCGGCGAGCGCCTCGCGCCCCTCGGGGGTGGAGGTGTCACCGGTCGGCGGGACCTGGGCGGCGTTCACGCTCTTGCAGTCGACCTGCTCGACGGAGACGACCTTGCCCTGCTCGGTCTGCCGGTCGAACCCGACGCCGGTGCGCTCGTGCGCCGGGGTGCCGCCGGGCCACAGGACCACGAGCCCGACGACGACGGCGGTGGCGAAGGGGATCAGGACGGCGGCGATGACCTTGCGCAGATGCCGCGAGACGGGGGCGGCGGGGCCGTGGCTGTGGCTGTGGCCGTGGGAGTGCCCGGGGCCGTGACCTGCTTCGTTTCCGTGGGAGCGGCCGTGTCCGTGAGCCGGGCCGTGCCGGTGCCCGTGGCCGTGCCCGTCCCCGTGGGGAGGGCCGGGATCGTGCCCCGTGCCGTGGCCGGAAGAGTGGGCCGGGTCGTGGGAATCGGGGGTCTGCTGGGGGGAGGTCACCGGCCGATCATCGCAAGAACGGCGGAGGCCCACTGTTCAGCACGCCAGGGATGACGCTAGCGTGGTGGCACCTTTGCACACGCGGGAGCTCGGAGCACCGGGCTGAGAGGGCGCTGATCACCGTACCCACGTACGGGAAGAGGCTGCGCCGACCGCCGAACCTGTTACCGGGTAATGCCGGCGTAGGGAGATCGGTCTCATGACCATTCAGGATGCACGCACGCCTGCCTCCGAGCAGAACCGGCCCGAAGGGCAGGAGCGCACGCCGGGCTGGCACAAGGGGTACCTCCAGGGTTCGCGCCCCGACCTCCGGGTGCCGGTCCGTCAGGTGCACCTCACCAACGGCAAGGACGTGACGCTGTACGACACGTCCGGCCCGTACACCGACCCCACCATCGACACCGACGTCCGTCGCGGCCTCGCGCCGCTGCGCGAGAACTGGATCATCGCGCGCGGCGACACCGAGGAGTACGCGGGCCGCCCGGCCCGTCCCGAGGACGACGGCATCAAGCACACCTCGCCGCGCGGTGGCGGGCTGAAGAACCTGGACGCCGTCTTCCCCGGCCGGCCGCGCCTGCCGCGCCGGGGCCGCGACGGCCAGGCGGTGACGCAGCTGGCGTACGCCCGCCGGGGGGAGATCACCCCGGAGATGGAGTACGTCGCGATCCGCGAGAACGTCTCCCCCGAGGTCGTGCGGGAGGAGATCGCCGCGGGTCGGGCCGTGCTCCCGGCGAACGTGAACCACCCGGAGATCGAGCCGATGATCATCGGCAAGCGGTTCCTGGTGAAGGTCAACGCCAACATCGGCAACTCCGCCGTCACCTCCTCCATCGAGGAGGAGGTGGAGAAGATGACCTGGGCGACCAAGTGGGGCGCCGACACGGTCATGGACCTCTCCACGGGCCGCAACATCCACACCACCCGCGAGTGGGTGCTGCGCAACTCCCCCGTCCCGATCGGCACCGTGCCGCTCTACCAGGCCCTGGAGAAGGTCGACGGCAGGGCCGAGGAGCTGACCTGGGAGATCTACAAGGACACGGTCATCGAGCAGGCCGAGCAGGGCGTCGACTACATGACCGTGCACGCCGGCGTGCTCCTGCCGTACGTGCCCCTCACCGCGCGCCGCAAGACCGGCATCGTCTCGCGCGGCGGCTCGATCATGGCCGCCTGGTGTCTCGCGCACCACAAGGAGAACTTCCTCTACACGAACTTCGAGGAGCTCTGCGAGATCCTCGCGGCGTACGACGTCACCTACTCGCTCGGCGACGGCCTGCGCCCCGGCTCGATCGCGGACGCCAACGACGAGGCGCAGTTCGCCGAGCTGCGCACGCTCGGCGAGCTGAACACGATCGCCAAGCGGCACAACGTGCAGACGATGATCGAGGGCCCCGGGCACGTCCCGATGCACAAGATCAAGGAGAACATCGACCTCCAGCAGGAGATCTGCGAGGAGGCGCCGTTCTACACGCTCGGCCCGCTCACCACGGACGTCGCGCCCGCGTACGACCACATCACCTCGGGCATCGGTGCGGCCATGATCGCCTGGTGGGGCACGGCGATGCTCTGCTACGTCACGCCCAAGGAGCACCTGGGCCTGCCGAACAAGGACGACGTGAAGACGGGCGTCATCACGTACAAGATCTCGGCCCACGCGGCGGACCTCGCCAAGGGGCACCCGGGCGCGCAGGAATGGGACGACGCGCTCTCGGACGCGCGGTTCGAGTTCCGCTGGGAGGACCAGTTCAACCTGGCGCTCGACCCGGTCACCGCGCGCGAGTTCCACGACGAGACGCTGCCGGCGGAGCCCGCGAAGACCGCGCACTTCTGCTCGATGTGCGGTCCGAAGTTCTGCTCGATGAAGATCTCCCAGGACATCCGGCGTGAGCACGGCGGCACGCAGCAGGAGATCGAGGCGGGCATGGCGGAGAAGTCCGCGGAGTTCGCGGCGAGCGGCAACCGCGTCTACCTGCCGCTGGCGGACTGAGGCACCGGCACGCGGACCGGCCCGCGACCCCCGGGGGAGTCGCGGGCCGGTCCGTCGCGTCAGGCCGCGTCGTCCCAGGGGCCGGGCGGTCCGGCCGGGTCCGGCGGGGCGGTGGCGGCGAGGGCGTCACGGAGGAAGGGCAGGATGCCGCGTTCGAGGAGGGCGTGACGCCAGGCCTCGCGGGCGCGGCCGAGTTCGTCGTCCGGTGCGGCCGAGGCCGGTCCCACCTCGGTCGGGCTGTTGCGCAGGGCGGTCAGGAGGAGCCCGGCGGCCGCGCAGAGCAGCCCGCCCGCCGCGACGGAGCCGAAGACGAGACCGGCCGTCAGGAGCGTGGCGCCGAACGCGACGGTGGGGGCGACGGCGTGCAGGACCGCCCCGACCAGCAGGAAGATGACGGCGGCCGCGCCCGCGAGGACCGGCACCATGACGGTGACGATCGCGGCGACACCCGCGCCGGGACCGGGACGGTCGAGGTCGTACGGCGACGGCGTCCGGGTGCCGACGGCCGCGCGGTTCTGCTCGCGGACCTTGACGAAGTGGTCGTACTCGCTCGCCGCCGCGGTGGTGACCAGAGCGGTCGCGTTCAGCGTCATGGAGCGCAGCTGCGCGACCGTGAGCCGACTGCCGACTCCGGCGAGATCCGGACGTGCGTGGGCGGTGTTCAGTGCGTCGTCGAGGACCCGCTCGTACTCGGCGCGATCCTCGGTCATCAGGTGCGGAGCCACGTTCATGTGCATCCCCCGATGCTCCGTAGGCCCGGGATCAGCCGTGGGAAACGCTCGGCTGGGCGGAAACGGAGGAGAGCCTGCTACGGATGGACCCGATGGTATTGCGGCGACGCCACAGCCTGACAGGGTGTTTCCGGAATTCGACTTCCCCGGATGCGTAGGGTTATGCGTCAGCCGTTCAGGGGGAGTTGGACGACCAGTAGCTTTCCGGCCATGGTCACTCCGCCGTCCATGGCGATCGCGAGGCCGTCGGCGTACACGTGCGGTCCGTCGACGATCGGGCCTCCGCTTCCCTCGCCCTCCTCCGTGCCGACCTGGCCGAGGAGGTACGGGATCGGGCTGTGGCCGTGCACGATCCGGCGGCCGCCGTAGGTGCCGAGCAGCTCCTGCACGGCCTGGGCGCCGCCTTCGTCGCGGAAGGCGAAGCGCTTGGTGAACTTCCGGAAGACGTCCCAGACCTCGTCGGCGTCGTTCCGGTTGAGGATCTCGTGGACCGTGTCGTTGACGTCCTCGATGGTCTCGCCGTATTCGAGGTACGCGGTGGTGTCGGAGTGCACGAGGAGGTGGTCGTCCTCCCGCACCACGGCGTCGAGGCGGGACATCCACTGGAGGTGGACGTCCTGGAGGCGGTCCATGTCGTGCTTCTGGCCGCCGTTGAGCAGCCAGGCGGCCTGGAAGGTGGCCGTGCCCGCGCCGGAGCTGACGGGGGTGTCGCCGAAGCGCTTGGCCCCGATGAGGAGCAGCTCGTGGTTGCCCATGAGGGCCTTGCAGTAGCCGCCGGCGGCGGCGGCCTCCGCGGAGAGCCGCATGACGAGGTCGATGACACCGATGCCGTCGGGTCCGCGGTCGGTGAAGTCGCCGAGGAACCAGAGGCGGGCGTTGCCCGCGGACCAGCTGCCGTTCTCGTCGATGAGGCCCTGCGCGCGCAGGGCGGCGACGAGCTCGTCGAGGTAGCCGTGGACGTCGCCCACGACGAAGAGGGGGCCCGGGCCCTCGCCGTTGGCGGGGGCGGGTTCGGTCGCCGCCTCGGGCGTGACCGGCACCTGGAGGGTGTCGCCGCGGTGGATGACCGGGAGGTCGCGCTCGGTCGGCGTGTACCCCTCGGGCAGTTCGTCCTCGGGGAAGGCGTTGCCGGGGTGGCCGGTGGCGACGGAGACGATGGAGGAGCCGGTCGCTTCGGGGTACGCCGGGGCGAGGCGGCGGCCCAGCTGGAGCGTCGGGGCGGCGGGCATGGGCGCGGTGGGGGCCGGCGCCGGAGCCGCGGGGGTGAGCGGCACGGCCAGGATCGGCACGACCTCGACCGGCGCGGGTGCCACGGGCGGCACGGGCCCGGATGGTTCGGGCAGCCGGCGCTCGACGGGAGCGGGCTGCTCGCCGGCCGAGACCTCGGCCGGTGCGGGCACCGGCATCGGTTCCGCGGACGGCGGTTCGGCGGCGTGCCCCTGTACGGGCACCCGGGCGTACGGCGGTACGCGGAAGTCACGCAATGTCGCCGTGCGCACCACGGGATCCTGCCCGGCCCCCTGAGTCATCGACCCCTCCACCACCGTCGCGATGCCCTGCACATCGCGTCCCGGCCTGGTCGGGGTGGTCCACGATGTCGTGCGCCCATCATAGGAATGAGCGTCCTCCTGTGTGACGCACCAGGGGTGATGAATCCGGGTCCACTCCGGGTTCATCGGTTGTTTCGCCCGAATTGGGAAGGTCTAGTCCAGGGTTGAGGCCGGTGTGGTGTCCGGTTTCGCCGCCCCTGCCCACGGGCAGGGGCGGGGACGGCGGCCGCGTCGGCGTGCCGGGCGGGTCGGTCCTCGGCGGGTCAGTCCTTCGCGGGTGAGCGCGGCGGGCTGACCGTCGTGCGCGGCGAACGGCGCTGCGAGGAGGTGCGGATGATGAGTTCGGTCGGTATCACCTGCTCGACCGGGCCGTCGGTGTCGATCCCCTCGATGGCGTCGATGAGGAGCTGGACCACGGCCGTGCCGATGCGGCGCGGCTTGAGCGAGAGCGTCGTGATGGGCGGTTCGGTGGTGGCGTAGACGGTCGACTCGCTGCAGCAGACCAGCAGCAGGTCGTCCGGGACGCGCAGTCCGTAGCGGCGCGCGGCGGCCAGGAGGTCGGTCCCGTTGGGGTCGAAGAGGCCGTAGACGGCGTCGGGCCGGTCCGGGCGGGCGAGCAGCCGGTCGGCCGCGACGGCGCCCGCGCACGGATCGTGCGCCGGATAGGCCTCGTAGACGGGGTCCTGGCCCACCCGCTCGCACCAGTTCAGGTACGCGGTGGTGGACAGGCGGGTGTACGTGTCGGTGGTGGTTCCGGTGAGGAGGCCGATGCGGCGGGCGCCGGCGTCGGCGAGGTGGTCGAGCAGGTCGAGGACGGCGGCTTCGTGGTCGTTGTCGACCCAGGCGGTGACCGGAAGGGTGCCGGCGGGGCGTCCGTCGGAGACGACGGGCAGGCCCTGGCGGACCAGTTCGGTGACGACCGGGTCGTGGTCGGAGGGGTCGATGACGACGGTGCCGTCGAGGGCGACGTTCGACCAGACGTCATGGCGGGAGGTGGCGGGGAGGATGACCAGGGCGTAGCCCCGGGCGAGTGCTGCCGATGTGGCGGCTCTGGCCATCTCCGCGAAGTACGCGAATTCGGTGAAGGTGAAAGGTTCATCCCCGTACGTCGTCACGGTCAGGCCGATGAGTCCCGATTTGCCCGTACGGAGTGTGCGGGCCGCCGCGGATGGGCGGTAGCCCAGCCGGTCGGCGACCTCGCGCACGTGGCGGCGGGTGGCGTCCGGGAGTCGGCCCTTGCCGTTGAGCGCGTCGGAGACAGTCGTGATGGAGACCCCGGCGGCGGCGGCGACGTCCCGGATGCCCGCGCGGCCCTGCCGGCTTCCCCGGGTCTGTGCCCGGCTCACCTGGTGCTTCCCTGCTGCTGTCATGGCGAGCCGATAGTAGGGCGATGAGGGTCGGTGGCGACGGTCGCATATGCACGCGTTGACAGGCACGTTTCTGCATGATCGAAAAACATCAAGAGACATGTAATCAAAGGCAGTTCAGGACTTCACCATGAGACCTGTGGTTGTCGAACGGTGTACGCCTGGTGAGGGGGTGAGGTCTCGAAGAGGTCTCAACTCACCTCTACGGGGGATGCGCGCCACGGCGCCCGCCACCGGCGCGCGCCACCCTTCTGCACGCCCCCCGTCGGTCGGCGCGTTTCCACAGCGTGTCCCTCCTGTTGTCCACAGGCCATTCGCAGCGGGCGCGAATCCTCTTAAGGTGAGGAGTATTGGCGGTACGGACGGTCGAGGAGGCCACACAGTGAGCGAGACCAGCGGGACGAGCAAGGGCAGCCCGAGGCTGCGGGCCGAGCTGGACGGCGTCCCCACCTACAAGCCGGGCAAGCCGGCCGCCGCGGGCGGTCCGGTGGCCTTCAAGCTGTCCTCCAACGAGAACCCCTACCCGCCGCTGCCGGGGGTCATGGAGACCACGCTCGCGGCCGCCGCGAACTTCAACCGCTACCCGGACATGGCCTGCACCGGCCTGATGGAGGAGCTGGCCGACCGCTTCGGCGTGCCCGTCTCCCACCTGGCCACCGGCACCGGCTCGGTCGGCGTCGCGCAGTCCCTCCTCCAGGCCACCTCGGGCCCGGGCGACGAGGTCATCTACGCCTGGCGCTCCTTCGAGGCGTACCCGATCATCACGCAGATCAGCGGCGCCACCTCGGTGCAGGTGCCGCTGACCGAGGGCGAGGTGCACGACCTCGACGCGATGGCGGAGGCGATCACCGACCGGACCCGGCTGATCTTCGTCTGCAACCCGAACAACCCCACCGGCACCGCGGTCCGCCGCGCGGAGCTGGAGCGCTTCCTCGACCGGGTGCCGTCCGACGTCCTGGTCGTGATCGACGAGGCGTACCGCGAGTTCGTCCGCGACGCCGACATCCCGGACGGCATCGAGCTGTACCGCGACCGGCCCAACGTCGCCGTGCTGCGCACCTTCTCGAAGGCGTACGGCCTGGCGGGGCTGCGGGTCGGCTTCGCGGTCGCCCACGAGCCGGTGGCGGCGGCGCTGCGCAAGACGGCGGTGCCGTTCGGGGTGAGCCAGCTGGCGCAGGACGCGGCGGTGGCCTCGCTGCGGGCCGAGGACGAACTGCTGGGGCGGGTCGGCTCGTTGGTGGCCGAGCGCGAGCGGGTCCACGCCGGGCTCGTGGCCCAGGGCTGGACCGTGCCGGACACCCAGGCGAACTTCGTCTGGCTGCGGCTCGGTGAGCGCACGGTGGACTTCGCGGCGGAGTGCGAGCGGCACGGTGTGGTGGTGCGGCCGTTCGCGGGCGAGGGCGTGCGCGTCACGATCGGTGAGACCGAGGCGAACGACCTGTTCCTGAAGGTGGCGGAGGGCTTCCGCAAGGAGGGCTGATCAGCCGCCGACGAGCTCCACGCGGATCGGGTCGCCGTCCCTGACGGTGGCCAGGATCCGCGGGTCGCCGTCGAGCGAGCCCAGCAGGTTGCAGGGGCTCGCGAGGCGGCATTCCCCACCCCGGGAGATCGGGGTCGGGCCGTAGGGGAGGGCGAGGGCGTCGCCGTCCGTCCAGAAGGCCACCGTGCCGGGGTCGACGACCTGGCGTGCGCCGTCCTCGACGGGGACGGAGACCGGGGTGTCGAAGTAGACCTCCTCACCCCAGGTCCGTGCGGTGGAGGAGATCGGGAGGGCTCCCGCGAGCGTCGTGCTCGTGGGGGTGTCCTCCAGGGTGGCCGTGGTGTGTCCGGCCGGCCAGACGATGCGTATCCGAAGGGTCATGACCCGGATTCAACAATATGTTGAAGGTCCTGGGAAGAGGTGACCTTCGGTGGGGGGACCCCGACTGAAGGTATGGATTTCGTATGAGCAATAATGCTTGTGAATGTGAACGCGTTCACAAGCGTGTCCTGGTTCGTCCCCTATTCAGTGGGATCACCGGGGCAAACTGCCGATGTGACCACGGCGATGTAAGGAGAAAACGACGTGGACCTCGCTCTTGCGCCAGAGACTCTGGCGCGCTGGCAGTTCGGCATCACCACCGTCTACCACTTCCTCTTCGTCCCCCTGACGATCTCCCTCGCCGCCCTCACCGCCGGTCTCCAGACCGCCTGGGTGCGGACCGAGAAGGAGAAGTACCTCAGGGCGACGAAGTTCTGGGGCAAGCTCTTCCTGATCAACATCGCCATGGGAGTCGTCACCGGCATCGTGCAGGAGTTCCAGTTCGGCATGAACTGGTCCGACTACTCGCGCTTCGTCGGCGACATCTTCGGCGCCCCGCTCGCCTTCGAGGCGCTCATCGCCTTCTTCTTCGAATCGACCTTCATCGGTCTGTGGATCTTCGGCTGGGACAAGCTCCCGAAGAGGGTCCACCTCGCCTGCATCTGGATGGTGTCGATCGGCACCGTCCTGTCCGCGTACTTCATCCTGGCGGCCAACTCCTGGATGCAGCACCCCGTGGGCTACCGCATCAACGCGGAGCGCGGGCGCGCGGAGCTCACCGACTTCTGGCTGGTGCTCACCCAGAACACCGCCCTCACCCAGTTCTTCCACACGATCACGGCGGCCTTCCTGGTCGGCGGCGCGTTCATGGTCGGCATCTCCGCCTTCCACCTGGCGCGGAAGAAGCACATCCCGGTGATGCGGACCTCGCTGCGGCTCGGCCTGATCACCCTGATCATCGCCGGCCTCGGCACCGCCATCAGCGGCGACCTGCTCGGCAAGGTCATGTTCAAGCAGCAGCCCATGAAGATGGCCGCCGCCGAGGCGCTCTGGGACGGCGAGGCGCCCGCACCCTTCTCGATCTTCGCCTACGGCGACGTCGAGCAGGGCCACAACAAGGTCGCCATAGAGATCCCCGGTCTGCTCTCGTTCCTCGCGAACGACGACTTCTCCTCGTACGTCCCCGGCATCAACGACGTCAACAAGTCCGAGCAGGAGAAGTTCGGGCCCGGCGACTACCGGCCCAACATCCCCGTCGCGTACTGGGGCTTCCGCTGGATGATCGGCTTCGGCATGGCCTCGCTGGGCATCGGCATGCTCGGCCTCTGGCTGACCCGGAAGAAGTTCATGCTGGCGCCCGGCCTGAGGACCGGTGAGGACGAGGTGCCGAACCTGGTCCTGTTCAAGCGGAAGGCGCTCAGCCCCCGCCTGGGCAAGTGGTACTGGATCATCGCCCTCTGGACCATGGCGTTCCCCCTGATCGCCAACTCCTGGGGCTGGATCTTCACCGAGATGGGCCGCCAGCCCTGGGTCGTCTACGGCGTGCTGCGCACCCGGGACGCGGTCTCCCCCGGGGTCTCCCAGGGCGAGGTGCTCACCTCGATGATCGTCTTCACGGCCCTCTACGCGATCCTCGCCGTCATCGAGGTCAAGCTCCTCGTGAAGTACATCAAGGCGGGCCCGCCGGAGCTCACCGACGACGACCTCAACCCGCCCACCAAGATCGGCGGGGACTCTCGTGACCCCGACCGCCCCATGGCCTTCTCGTACTGAGGCTCAGGAGAACGAGGCATGGAACTCCACGACGTCTGGTTCGTACTCATCGCCGTCCTCTGGATCGGCTACTTCTTCCTCGAAGGCTTCGACTTCGGGGTCGGCGTCCTGACCAAGCTGCTCGCCCGCGACCGGGTCGAGAAGCGGGTCCTCATCAACACGATCGGGCCCGTCTGGGACGGGAACGAGGTGTGGCTGCTGACCGCCGGCGGCGCGACCTTCGCCGCGTTCCCCGAGTGGTACGCGACGCTGTTCTCCGGCTTCTACCTGCCGCTGCTGATCATCCTGGTCTGCCTGATCATCCGAGGCGTCGCCTTCGAGTACCGGGCGAAGCGGCCGGAGGAGAACTGGCAGCGCAACTGGGAGCAGGCGATCTTCTGGACCTCGCTGATCCCGGCGATCCTCTGGGGCGTGGCCTTCGGCAACATCGTCCGGGGCGTGAAGATCGACGCGGAGATGGAGTACGTCGGCACCTTCTGGGACCTGCTCAACCCGTACGCGCTCCTCGGCGGTCTGGTAACCCTCACCCTCTTCACCTTCCACGGCGCGGTCTTCGCCTCGCTGAAGACGGTGGGAGACATCCGGGGCCGAGCGCGGGCGCTCGCGTTCAAGCTGGGCCTGGTGACGGCGGTGCTCGCACTGGTCTTCCTGATCTGGACCCAGGTCGACACGGGAGACGGCTGGAGCCTGGCGGCGATGCTGGTCGCCGTGGTGTCCCTCGTCGGCGCGATCGGTGCGATCAAGGCGGGCCGTGAGGGCTGGTCCTTCGCGCTCTCGGGTGTGACGATCGCCGCCGCCGTGGCGATGCTCTTCCTCGCGCTCTTCCCGAACGTCATGCCGTCTTCGCTCGACCCCGAGTGGAGCCTTACCGTGACGAACGCGTCGTCGAGCCCGTACACGCTCAAGATCATGACCTGGTGCGCGGCGATCGCGACCCCGCTGGTGCTGCTCTACCAGAGCTGGACCTACTGGGTGTTCCGTAAGCGCATCGGTACGCAGCACATCGCCGACGCTCACTAGAGGGGCATGTTTCACGTGAAACCGATCGATCCGCGCCTGCTCCGGTACGCCCGGGCCACCCGTCTCTTCCTGATCGCGGTGGTCGTCCTCGGCCTCGTCGGGGCGGCGCTGGTCGTCGCCCAGGCGATGCTCATCGCCGAGATCGTGGTGGGGTCCTTCCAGAAGGGCCAGTCGGTTTCCGCCCTGACCACCCCCCTGCTGCTGCTCGCGGGCGTCGCGGTGGCACGGGGGCTGGTCTCCTGGCTGACCGAGCTCGCCGCCCACCGGGCGAGCGCGGCGGTCAAGTCCGAACTCCGCGGCCGGCTGCTCGGCCGGGCGGCCGCGCTCGGTCCCGGGTGGCTGAGCGGCCAGAAGACCGGTTCGCTGATCGCGCTCGCGACGCGGGGAGTGGACGCGCTCGACGACTACTTCGCCCGCTATCTGCCGCAGCTGGGGCTCGCGGTGGTGGTGCCGGTGGCGGTGCTGGCCCGGATCGTCACCGAGGACTGGGTCTCGGCGGCGATCATCGTCGTCACCCTGCCGCTCATCCCGATCTTCATGATCCTCATCGGCTGGTACACCCAGGCCCGGATGGACCGGCAGTGGAAGCTGCTCTCCCGGCTCTCCGGGCACTTCCTGGACGTGGTGGCCGGTCTCCCCACGCTCAAGATCTTCGGCCGGGCCAAGGCCCAGGCCGAGTCGATCCGTGCGATCACCTCGGAGTACCGCCAGGCGACGATGCGCACGCTGCGGATCGCCTTCCTCTCCTCCTTCGCCCTGGAACTCCTCGCCACGCTGTCGGTCGCCCTCGTCGCCGTGACCATCGGCATGCGACTGGTCCACGGCGAACTCGACCTCTACACCGGTCTCGTCATCCTCATCCTGGCCCCCGAGGCGTACCTCCCGCTGCGGCAGGTGGGCGCCCAGTTCCACGCGGCGGCCGAGGGGCTCGCGGCGGCGGAGGAGATCTTCGACGTCCTGGAGCAGCCGGTACGTGACGGCGGCACGGCGCCGGTGCCGGACGTCCTGCGGCTCGCGCTCGACCGGGTGACGGTACGCCACGAAGGGCGCGCCGAACCCTCGCTCGACGCGGCGACGCTGACGGTCGAGCCCGGTGAGACGGTCGCCCTGGTCGGACCCAGCGGCGTCGGGAAGTCCACGCTCCTCGACGTGGTGCTGGGCTTCGCGGTGCCCGAGGAGGGCGGTTCGGTACGGGTCGGCGGCGAGGACCTCGCGGCGCTCGACCTGGAGGCCTGGCGGTCGCGGATCGCGTGGGTGCCGCAGCGCCCGTACCTCTTCGCGGGGACGGTCGCCGAGAACGTGCGGCTGGCCCGCCCGGACGCCTCCGACGAGGCGGTACGGGAGGCACTGCGGGACGCCGGGGCCGACGGGTTCGTCACGGGGCTGCCCCAGGGGCTCGACACGGTCCTCGGCGAGGACGGCACGGGACTCTCGGCCGGCCAGCGGCAACGGCTCGCACTCGCCCGGGCGTTCCTGGCGGACCGGCCGCTCCTACTGCTCGACGAGCCGACGGCGGCGCTGGACGGTGACACGGAGGCGGGTGTCGTCGACGCGGTCCGGCGGCTGGCGGCAGGGCGGACGGTGCTGCTGGTCGTGCACCGGCCGGCGCTGCTCGCGGTCGCGGACCGGGTGGTGACGGTGGGCGCCGGGGCCGACGCCACCGGTGGCACGGGTGCCGGCACGACGGACGGCGGGATCGCCGTCCAGGCGCGCCCCGCCCTTCCGGCGGCGGACGCGATGCCCGCGGCCGGTGCGGTGGATGCGGCGCCCGCGGCCGGGGCGGTGGACGCGACGCCGTCCGCCCGTCAGCCGGTGCTCGCGCGGGTCCGGGGCATGGCGGGGGAGCTCAAGGGGCGCATGGCGCTCGCCCTGCTGCTCGGCAGCCTCGCCCTCGGATCCGCGGTCGGCCTCATGGCCGTCTCCGGCTGGCTCATCTCCCGCGCATCCGAACAGCCCCCCGTGCTCTATCTGATGGTCGCCGTCACCGCCACGCGCGCGTTCGGCATCGGCCGGGCCGTGTTCCGGTACGCCGAGCGGCTCGTCTCGCACGACGCCGTGCTCCGGATGCTCGCCGAGCTGCGGGTCTCCGTCTACCGGGGCCTGGAGCGGATCGCCCCGGCCGGGCTGCGCCGCACCCGGCGCGGAGACCTGCTCGCCCGGCTCGTCCACGACGTCGACGCGCTCCAGGACTACTGGCTGCGCTGGCTGCTCCCGGTCGGCGCGGCGCTCGTCGTGGGCGTCGCCTCCGCCGGATTCACCGCCTGGCTGCTGCCCGAGGCCGGCGCCGTCCTCGCCGTGGGCCTGCTCGTCGCGGGCGTCGCCGTGCCGGCGGCCGGCGGAGCCCTCGCCCGCCGGGCCGAACGCCGGCTCTCCCCCGCCCGCGGCACCCTGGCGACCGCCGTGGCCGACCTGCTGCGCGGCTGCGCCGAGCTGACGGTGGCCGGTGCGCTGAGGGGCCGGATCGACCGCACCCGCGACGCCGACCGCACCCTCACCGGTATCGCCTCCCGGCAGGCCGCGGCCACCGCGCTCGGCGCCGGGCTCTCGGCCGTCGTCTGCGGGCTCACGGTCGTGGCCGCCGCGCTCGTCGGAGTCCAGGGCGTGCGGGACGGGCGGCTCGACGGGGTGGCCCTCGCCGTGGTCGTCCTGACGCCGCTCGCCGCCTTCGAGGCCGTCACCGGACTGCCGCTCGCCGTGCAGTACCGCCAGCGCGTCAAGCACAGTGCCGAGCGGATCTTCGAGGTGCTCGACACCCCCGTCCCCGTACACGAACCGGCGCGGCCCGCGACTCCCCCGGCGAGCCCGTTCCCGCTGGAACTCGACGGGCTCTCGGCCCGGTACGCCGGACAGGACCGGGCGGCACTCGCCGACTTCCGGCTCACCCTGGACGCCGGGCGCCGGATCGCCGTCGTCGGCGCCTCCGGCTCCGGCAAGACCACGCTCGCCCAGGTGCTGCTGCGGTTCCTCGACCCGGAGCACGGCACGTACCGGCTGGGCGGGGTGACGGCGGGGGAACTCGACGGCGACGCGGTCCGGCGCCTGGTCGGCCTCTGCGCCCAGGACGCCCACCTCTTCGACAGCTCCGTCCGCGAGAACCTGCGGCTCGCCCGCACCGGGGCGGACGACGACGAGCTCCGCGAGGCGCTGCGCCGCGCCCGGCTCCTCGACTGGGTGGACGGGCTGCCCGCCGGGCTCGACACCCTCGTGGGCGAGCACGGCTCCCGGATCTCCGGCGGCCAGCGCCAGCGCCTCGCGCTCGCGCGGGCCCTCCTGGCCGACTTCCCCGTCCTCGTCCTCGACGAGCCGGCCGAGCACCTCGACCTGGCCACCGCCGACGCGCTCACCGACGATCTGCTCAGGGCCACCGAAGGCCGTACGACCGTCCTCATCACCCACCGCTTGCACGGCCTCGAAGCCGTCGACGAGGTGATCGTCCTCGACGAGGGCCGGACCGTGCAGCGCGGCCCGTACGCGGAGCTGGCCGCGGCGGACGGCCCGCTGCGACGGATGCTGGAGCAGGAGCGGCAGACGGATCTGCTGGCGGTGGGAGCGGGCGCTGCCGGCCTGGGGGCGGGCGGCGGAGAGGATCGGCCGACTTTTCTCGCCAAATAGGACTTACTAGGCTCAAGCCCATGACCGCCGCAGAGTCCGACGCCCCGGACCCCCTGGAAGCAGCCACCCAGGCCACCCGCAGCCTCCAGGGACTGTCCACGGAGCTCACCGCCCGTGTGCCGCAGCTCCTGGAGGCCATGCGCTCGGTCGGTACCGGGCTCGAACTCCACTCCACCCTCGACCGCATCTGCGAGACCGCCGCCGAGCTCGCCGACGCCCGTTACGCGGCGATCGGCGTCGTCGACGACGAGGGCGAGGGACTGTCCGACTTCGTCACCTTCGGCGTCGACGAGGACACGGCCCGCCGGATCGGCCGCCGCCCCGACGGACACGCGGGACTGCTCGGCGCGCTGATCCGCGACCCGCAGACCATCCGCCTCGCCGATCTGTCCACCGATCCCCGCGCGGCCGGATTCCCGCCGGGCCATCCGCCGATGCGGACCTTCCTCGGCGTCCCCATCCGGGTGCAGGGCGAGATCTTCGGCAATCTGTACCTCGCCGAGAAGCACGGCGGCGGCGAGTTCACCGAGTACGACGTCCACATGGTCCGGGTGCTCGCCACCGAGGCGGGTATCGCCATCGGCAACGCCCGCCTCTACGAGGCCGCCCGGCAGCGCGAGCGGTGGATCGACGGCTCGGTCGCCGTCACCACCGCGCTGCTCTCCGGCGGCGACGCCGACGACGCCCTCACCGTCGTCGCCGAACAGGCCCGGCGGCTCGCCGACGCGGACGCCGGGATCGTGCTCCTGCCCGCCGAGGAGGGCGGCCTGGAGATCGTCGCCGTCTCCTCGCCCCGGACCACCAAGTCGCTCGGCGTGGTGATCCCGCCCGAGAGCGCCGTGGTCAAGGAACTCCTGGAGGGCGAGGCGGTCTTCATCGCGGACGCCTCGACGGACCCGCGCATGATCAGCCGGCTGACCTCCGCGTACGGGCCCAGCATGATGCTGCCGCTGCAGAGCGGCGGGCGGGTCCTCGGGGCGCTCGCCACGCCCCGTGCCCGGGGTGCCCGCCAGTTCACCGAGGCGGAGCGGACGCTCGCCACCCAGTTCGCCTCGCAGGCCGCGCTCGCCCTGATGATGGCCGACGCCCAGCGGGACCGGGAGCGCCTCGCCGTGTACGAGGACCGCGACCGGATCGCCCGTGACCTGCACGACCTGGTCATCCAGCGGCTCTTCGCCACCGGGATGATGCTGGAGAGCGCCCAGCGCAGGTCGATCGTGCCGGCCGTACGCGAGGGCGTGGGCAAGGCCGTCGACGAGCTGGACGTGACGATCCAGGAGATCCGCACCGCGATCTTCGCGTTGCAGCAGGGCCCCGCCGAAGCACCGTCGGGACTGCGCACCCGCGTCCTGCGGGAGATCAACATGGCGGCCGTGCCGCTCGGCTTCAAGCCCGCGCACCGCTTCCTCGGCGCGATCGACTCGACGGTCGGCGAACTGACCGGCAAGAACCTCGTCGCCGCCCTGCGCGAGGCGCTCTCCAACGCCTTCCGGCACGCCGAGGCGGACCGGATCGAGGTCGTCGTCGACGCCAACGCCACCCTTGCCGACGGCACCGCGGGGGTGCGGCTCTCCGTCGCCGACGACGGCATCGGCATCCCGGCGGGCGGGCGCCGCAGCGGTCTGCGCAACCTGGCCCGGCGGGCCGAGTCCCTGGGCGGCGCCAGCTGGTGCGGGCCCGGTCTGGGGGAGGACGGCGGCGGTACGACGGTGGTGTGGGAGGCGCCGCTGTAGTCCCCGTACGGGCCGGTCCGCCGGAGGGTCAGCCCTGGAGGCCTCGTTCTGTGCGGTGCCGCCCCGCGGGGCGCCGTTCTACGCGGTGTCGTTCTGCGCGTGTCGTTACGCGGTGTGTGCGGGGCCGTTCTGGGTCGCGGTCAGCGCCTCGGCCACCAGCTGTTCGACGACGACGGCGACCCCGTCCTCGTTGTTGCCGACCGTGCGACCGGAGGCCGCGGTGATCACGTCGGGGTGGGCGTTGCCCATCGCGTACGAGCGGCCGGCCCAGGTCAGCATCTCGATGTCGTTCGGCATGTCGCCGAAGGCGACGACCTGGTCGGCGGTGATGCCGCGCTCGGCGCAGCACCGCGCGAGCGTGGAGGCCTTGGAGACGCCGAGCGCGCTGACCTCGATGAGCGCGGTGGGGCTGGAGCGAGTGAAGGACGCCAGGTCGCCGGCGGCCTCCCTGGCCACCGCGAGGAACACGTCGGGGTCGAGCTCGGGGTGCTGGGCGAGCAGCTTGAGCACGGGCGCCGCGGCGCCGGGCGCCTCCTCGAAGAGGAGCTTCTCGGCGGTGGCGACGGTGGCGCCGGGGTCGAGGAAGAACGGCGGGTACTGCGGCTCGTAGTGGATGCCGGTGGTGAGCTCGACGGCGAACGAGGTGCCAGGCGCGGCGGCGCGCAGTGCCGCGACCACGTCGAGGGCGACCGACCGCTCCAGCGGGCGGACCTCCACGAACGTGTTCTTCCCGTGGAGGTCCACGACGGCGGCGCCGTTCGCGCAGATCGCCAGGCCGTGCCCGTGGACGTGGTCGCTGACGACGTCCATCCAGCGTGCCGGCCGGCCGGTGACGAAGAAGACCTCGATTCCGGCCCGCTCGGCCGCGGCGAGGGCCGCGACCGTGCGCTCGGAGACGGACTTGTCGTCGCGCAGCAGGGTGCCGTCGAGGTCGGTGGCGATCAGCCGGGGCGCCGGCGCGGAAGGACGCGGGGAACGGGGAGAGGTCACCGCCCCATTCTTCCGCACCGGGCGCACGTGCGTGCGGGGAGCCGCACATATGAGTGGCCTGGTTTCGGACTGTCTGTGGCCGGTACGGCTCAGTACGCGACCTCCACGACGGCGCGGTGGGCGCGGTCGTCGTCGACGCGGGTCAGCAGGTAGTGCGCGAGATCGGCGCGGGAGAGGGACTTCGGCCGGTCCAGGTGACCGTTCTCGGCCGTGCGGTAGCTGCCGGTCAGCGGCCCGTCGGTGAGCATCGGGGGCCGTACCACCGTCCAGTCCGTGGCACCGGCGGACGCCGAGGCCATGAAGCTCTCCATCCGTGCCATGTCGGCGTAACCGTGCCGGTAGAGCCGCTGGACCACGTACCGGGTGACGAGGCGCTGCGGCAGCGGGACGTCGGGAGTGATCTCCAGTCCGGCCGAGGAGAGGCAGACCAGACGGCGCACTCCGGCGGAGCGCATCGCCTCGACGATGTTGCGGGTGCCCTCCGAGTAGACGATCGTCGGGTGCTTGCGGTCGGTGCTGCCGAGGCAGGAGAGGACGGCGTCGTGTCCGGGGACGGCCTGCCGCCACCCCTCCGGAGCCAGGACGTCGCCGGGCACGACGGTCAGCCGCGCCCCCGGGTCCGTGACCGGCAACAGGGCGGGGCGGCGGGCGACGGCGGTGACCTGGTGACCGGCCGCGAGGGCCTGGGCGAGGAGTTGCGCGCCGGTGCCGCCGGTCACGCCGAAGAGCAGCAGCTTCATGAGGTCGCCGCCACCGTCGCTGCGCCTGTTCCTGCGCCAGTACCTGTTCCTGCGCCTGCTCCTGCTCCTGCTCCTGCGTCCGTTCCTCTCTCCGCTCCCCTTTCCGCCCTCGTCTCCTTCGTCGCGCTCTCCGCCAGCGCGTCGACGAGGGCGATGGCGACCGCCCGCTGGCCTTCGAGCGTGAGGTGGATCCCGTCGTCGAGCTGCAGGCCGGCGGTGGCCTGCCGGGTGTCGACCGTGCGTTCCGGTCGGCCGAGGAGGAAGTCGGCGACGGCGTCGACGTCCTCGCTCGCCCAGCCGATCCCGGCGCGGCGGAAGTGCGGGTAGGCGTCGGCCCGTTCCTGGTCGATGGAGCTCGGAGTGAGCCAGATCCAGCGGTCCGGGGCGGTGTCACCGACATCCCCGACATCCCCGACGTTCGCGGCGGCTCCGGGGTCTCCGGCGGCTCCGGCGTCTCCGGTCCGGGCGCTCCCCCCGCCCAGTTCCCGCAGGGCGAGGAGGTTGCGGATGGTCTCCGCCTCGCTGACCAGCCGGGTGCCGGGTGCCCCCGGGCCGCGACCGAGTCGCTGGGCGTCGTTCGCGCCGAGCATGCACAGCACCCAGTCGGGGCGCAGGAAGGACAGTTGGGGGAGCTGGGCGAGGGCCTGGGAGGTGGTGAGGCCCGAGACCGCGAGGTTGACGAGCTCGACGCCGTCGGGGAGGAGGTGGCGCAGGATCGAGAACCACGAGAGACGGTCGGCGGTGGTGCTCTCGCCGAGGGCCACGATCCGCTGCCCGGGCCGGAAGGGCAGCCGGTCCGCCCGGTCGGCGAAGTCGGGGTCCTTCGTCAGCTCGGCGGCGGTGGCACGAGCCTGCTCGTCGAAGTCCCGCAGCAGCGCGCGGTAGGCGTCGGCGTCCAGGTCGAAGAGCCCGGCCAACCGTGCCTCGGGCAGCTCTCCCAGGTACCGCAGGGCCTTCTCGGGCTGCTGGAAGCGGACGAGCTTCTCGGTCAGATGCGGGGTGGGGGTCGCGGTCGGGGTCTCGGACGGGGTCGCGGGGGAGTTCTCGGTGGCGATCCCGGTCCTGCTCGCGGCCAGGGTCTCGGTCGGTTTCCCGGTCATGTCAGTGCTCCTTGCGGGTGCGGCGGCGGGGCAGCAGGAATCCGGCGGCGATCAGCCAGCCCAGGCAGGTGAAGCGGGCCAGCGGAAGCAGCAGGGCGGCGCCGTCGAAGAGCAGGGTGAGGGTGGCGAGTTCGGCGACGGCCGCGAGGGCGAGGCCGGTGACGGCCAGGGCGCGGGGCAGCAGGCCGGCGAGGAGGCCGGGGACGGCGATCCCGGCCACGAGCAGGCCGAGCGTCACGACGTGCCCGGGGCCGCCGGTGGCGAAGGCCAGGTACTGGAGGGCCCGGGTGAGGGCCGGGAGTTCGAGGACCTCCGGACGGGACAGGGTCCAGCTCACCAGGCCGCAGCAGGCGAGGAATCCGGCGGCGAGGAGGCCGCCGGCCAGGGCGATGGTCGCGCCGGGGGCGCGGACGCCGAGGCGGTGCAGCCGGGCCGAGACGGTGGCGGCGTAGACGGCCAGCGGGATCGAGGCCGCGAACTGGAGGGCGCCCGAGACCCGCACGGCGTCGGTGTGGGCGCGGAAGTACGCCACGATCTCGCCGCCGTCGCCGAAGGGCGAGGGGAACGGGTCGCCGCCGGCGAGCAGCGTGCCGAGGACGAGTGCGGCCAGGAACAGCGCGGTGAACACCACGGCCAGCACGCCCGGCGGCGGTCCTCCCTGGGGTTCCCGGGGCTCCCGGCGCTCGCGGGGCGTTCCGGTCGGATGGCGGGTGTCGGTCGGGCTCTCTGCAGACATGAGTCATGTCCGTTCTCTGAGGAGAATAGTTCACTGGAGAGAATCATTCTTGTCTCGTACCATAACCGGGTGAGTACCGACCGGCAACCAGACGAAGAACCCGGAGCGGCCGCCGCCGCGCCCCCGCGCTTCGGCGCGTTCCTGCTCGCCCAGCTCGGGGCCCACGCGGCCGGACGCTTCGGCGAACGGGTCGGCGAACTGGGCCTCGCACCGCCGGACGTCGGCCTGCTGCGGATGATCGCCATGGATCCGGGGCGCAGTCAGCGCTCCCTCGCCGTCGACCTCGGTGTCGTACCGAGCCGCGTCGTCGCGCTCATCGACAACCTGGAGCAGAAGGGGTTCGTGGAACGGCGTCGCAGCGCCGAGGACCGCCGCCATCACGAGCTGTACGTGTCCGAGGAGGGGCGCCGGGTCCTGGAACGGGTCCGGGAGGTGGCCGCGGCGCACGAGGACGACCTCTTCGCGGCGCTCGACCCGGAGGACCGGGTCCGGCTGACGGAGCTCCTCGGGCGGATCGCCGGGCAGCAGGGCCTCACTCCGGGCGTCCACCCGGGCTACCGCAACCTCCCGAAGCGCTCCGGCCGCCGCTGACCCGACGGCTTACCGGTCGCGCCTCGGTGTCGGGCTGTCCCGGTCGCGCCTCGGTGTCGGGCTGTCCCGGTCGCGCCTCGGTGTCGGGCTGTCCCGGTCGTGCCTCGGCGTCCGGCTGTCCCGGTCGCGCCTCGGCGTCCGGCTTACCGGTCGTGCCTCGGAGTACGGCTGTCCCTGTTGCCCCTCGGCGCACGGCTGTCCCGGGCACGCCAAGGCCCGGGCGGGTACGGATGTGGCCGTAAACGCCCGTTCGGTTCCGGGATGTGCGGGGAAGACCCTCAGGAGGCAGGGGAGCCGGCGGCGTTTCGGAGGGGTGGGGCATGGTCTCGGGTCGGCGGTCCGACGAGTGCGAGTCCTGTGGTGCGCCGTACGGCAGATGGATCGGGAGCCTCGGCATGGCCCTCTGCGGGGCCTGCGAGCGGGCCGACTCGGAGCAGCCCGTACGAGAACCGGTGCTGGTGGGGGACGTGCTGGCCGGTCTGGCGACCGCGGTGACGTTCGCGGCCGGCTCCGGCCGGGCCGTGCCGGACGGGGCCGCCGTGACGTTCGCGGCCCGCTCGGGCCGGGCCGTGCCGGACGCGCGGAACCCGTCCACCGGGACGCGCGACGGGTGCGGGGCCGGCGCCCCGGCGCGGACGGACGGCCGGCGGGCACCGGCCAGGGGGCGTCCGGCCTGATCGGCGGGACACCCCCTCGGGTTCAGCCCAGCACTCAGCCCAGCACTCAGCCCAAGATGCAGCCCAACATGCGGGCCCAGCACTCAGCCCAGCACTCGGCTCAGCATTCAGCCCAGCTGAGCCAGGGCTTCCGTGGCGATCTGCTCGAAGACGGCCTGGTCAGTGGCGAAGACGGAGTCCGCGATCGGCCAGTGGATCACGATCTCGGTGAAGCCGAGCTCACGGTGGCGTCCGGCGAAGTCGACGAAGGCGGCCACGGACTCCAGCGGACCGTTCCGGTCCGGGGTGAAGCCGGTCAGGAGGATCTTGTCCAGGTCGGCGACGTCCCGGCCGGCCTCGGCGCACGCCTTGCCGAGCTTGTCGATCTGGCCGCGCAGCGCCGCCACCGACTGCTCGGGGGTCCCCTCCTCGTACAGCTTCGGGTCGCCGGTCGTCACCCAGGCCTGCCCGTGGCGGGCGGCCAGTCGCAGGCCGCGCGGGCCGGTCGCCGCCACCGCGAACGGCAGCCGCGGGCGCTGGACGCAGCCGGGGATGTTCCGGGCCTCGTCCGCCGCGTAGAAGGTGCCGCGCTCCGTCACCACGTCCTCGGTGAGCAGCCGGTCGAGCAGGCCCACGAACTCGCCGAACCGGTCCGCCCGCTCCTTCGGGGTCCACGGCTCCTGGCCGAGCGCGGTGGCGTCGAAGCCGTTGCCGCCCGCCCCGATGCCGAGTGTGACCCGGCCGCCGGAGACGTCGTCCAGCGACATCAGTTCCTTGGCGAGCGTCACGGGGTGCCGGAAGTTCGGCGAGGTCACGAGCGTGCCGAGCCGGAGCCGCTCGGTGACCGCCGCCGCGGCGGTGAGGGTCGGCAGCGCACCGAACCAGGGGCCGTCGCGGAAGGTCCGCCAGGACAGGTGGTCGTAGGTGTAGGCGGTATGGAAGCCGAGGTCCTCGGCGTGCCGCCACTTCTGGCGGCCCCCCTCGTGCCAGCGGTCGACGGGAAGGATCACGGTGCTCAGGCGCAGGCTCATGCCCACGAGCCTACGGCGGTCCGCGTCCCCGCCGCCGTCCGCGGACCCCGCCGGCGGTCGGCCGGCCGCGGGTCGGCGCGTGGGCCGGCGCGCGGGCCGGCGCGCGGGCCGGTCAGCGGACGTTCTTGTTCATCCAGGCGGTGAGCGAGGTGCCGGGGACGTACTCCCTGTACGTCTCGTCGCCGGGCAGCGGCACGATCAGCCGCCAACCGGGCGGGAAGAAGCGGCCCTTCACATGGGCGAGGCCGCCGTGGACGGAGCGGAGGAAGGCGGGGACGGCATCGCGGGGCACGTCCGCGAACTCGATCCCCTCCACGATGATCTTGGCGTCGTCCTCGGGGAAGACCTGGACGGTGACGGAGGGCGAACCGCCCAGTTCGATGTAGGCCTCGTGCGGGAGGGACCCGTCCGGATCGAGCACGGCGAACGCGCCGGACGAGGTGCGCCGGGACGTCTGGTCCGCGCCGATGTCGTCGGTCACGGTCATCTCCAGGTTGAACTCCTGGGCGATCTCGCGGATCGCGGTGACGGCGGCCTCGGTGCTGGGCAGGTGCGGGTGTGCCATGACGATGATCATGCCGCATGGCTCATTCCGGGCGCGGGGTTGCCGGGGCAGGGCTCACCGCCCTGCAAAGCTCACGGCCCCGGCAGGGCTCACGGCCTCGGCAGGGCTCACGGCCCGGCAAGGCTTACGGCCCCGCCAAGGCGCACCCCCCTCACCCCGCGAAGCGCAGGAACTCCGGTGGGACGGCGTCGGCCAGCCAGACCCCGTTGGCGCTGACGCGGAAGACGTGTCCGGCCCGGTGCATGGCTCCGGCGTCCACGCTCAGGACGACGGGCCGGCCGCGGCGGGCGCCGACCCGGGTCGCGGTCTCCCGGTCGGGGGAGAGGTGCACGTGGTGGCGGGCCATGGGGCGCAGCCCCTCCGCCCGGATCGCGGGGAGTCGGTCCGCGACCGTACCGTGGTAGAGGTACGCGGGCGGTTCGGCGGCGGGCAGGTCCAGGTCCACCTCGACGGTGTGGCCCTGGCTGGCGCGGATGCGGGTGCCCTCGATCGCGAAGCGCTTCTTGTCGTTGGTCGCGACGACGTGGTCGAGCTCCTCGCGGGTGATCGGGAAGCCGTGCTCGGCGGCGGCCCCGAGGAGTGCGTCGATCTCCGTCCAGCCGTTCTCGTCGAGGGCGAGACCGATGCGCTCGGGCTGGTGACGCAGATGCTTGGAGAGGTACTTCGACACCTTCACGGTGCGTCGTTCGTCCCTCTGTTGTGAGGTCATCTCGTCAGGATGCCGGAGCCTGATTCGCCGGACCAATGAATTGAATCGTCCCCACGAGTGGAGGCGATCATGTTTGATCCACAGCCAACATGACTTATCCACAGGCAAGTTGACGATTCTGTGGACAACTGCCCTGCTATATCGTATGAATTGGGTAATTCAGTCCACAGAATGGCGATTTGAGGTAAGAGCGTCCAATGTCCTTTTATGGAGCTCTCGTTCCGTGGCCGCGGTGACGAACGCCGCGACGCCCTCCGATCCGACCAGATCCTGAACGGCCCTGACCGTCCCGGCCGGTAGGGCCACCGCGCGCGGCTCGTCCGACTTCGGTTGGGGCGCCTCGGGCGAGAGATGGAGCTGGAGGTGCTGGGTCGCCAACAGCTGCATGGCGCGTGCGAGTTCGGCGTCGACCGTCTGCTGGGCGAGCGGCCGGAGCCGTCGCACCATGGTCGCCGCCTCGGCCGCGTCGGCGTCCGTGGGCGGCCGGTGCTCCAGATAGCGCGCGAAGACGTGCTCGGTCGTGAACTCCAGGAAGCGGGAGGCGATGTGCTCGACCTGATCGCGAAGTTCCCTCAGGTGGCCGGTGATTGCCGGGAGCGGAACGCCGGCCGCGTACAACTCGACCGCCACGGCGAGCTCTTGCGGACTCGGTACGAGGTACTCCTCCGTCTCCCGGTCCGGCAGCGGCTCCAGTACGCCGAGCTCGACGGCCTCCCGGATCGCGTCCTCGTCCGGCACGCCGCCGAAGCGGGCGTCCAGCTCGGCGCGGGAGATCCGGGCCGCCTCCTCGTCCGTCCACGGCCCGTGGACCTCCGCGACCAGACCGAGCACCCCGCCGAGCCCCCGGCCGGTGTCCCAGGCCTCCAGGAGCTCCTTGATCGAGGCCAGGGTGTATCCCCGGTCGAGGAGGTCGGCGATCTGCCGGAGCCGCGCGAGGTGCGCGTCCCCGTACACGTTCGACCTGCCCCGCCGCTCGGGCCGGGGCAGCAGACCGCGGTCCTGGTAGGCGCGGATCGTCCGGACCGTGGCCCCGCTGAGATGGGCGAGGTCCTCGATCCGGTACTCCGGCTGTGCTGACTGCTCGGACAAACCCGCTCCCACCGACCGCTTCCCGCACCCCGTCGCCGCGGGGCCCCTGCTGGGAGGGATCGTACGACCGCACGTCCCTCCCGGACTCCGCCCCCTACGCGGGCGGCTGCCAGCGGGCCAGGGCCCGCAGCGCGCCCGGGCTCAGCCGGGACAGGAAGTGGATGCCCCGGGCCTCCGGCGTTACCGGGACGACGGCCCGGTCGTGCAGGACCGCGCCCAGGATCGCGTCCGCGACCTTCTCCGGCGGGTAGTTCCGCAGGCCGTACAGCCGGGTGGCCTTCTTCTGCCGCCGCTTCTCCTCCGCGCCGTCCGTGACCCCGGCGAACCGCGTCGTCGCCGTGATGTTGGTGTTCACGATGCCGGGGCAGATCGCGGACACCCCGATGCCCTGGCCGGCCAGCTCGGCGCGGAGGCACTCGCTGAGCATCAGCACCGCCGCCTTCGACGTGCTGTACGCGGGCAGGGCGCGGGACGGCTGGAACGCGGCGGCGGAGGCGGTGTTCACGATGTGACCGCCCTGGCCGCGCGCGGTCATCTGCGCGCCGAAGATCCGGCATCCGTGGATCACGCCCCACAGATTGACGTCCAGGACCCGCTTCCACTCCTCGCTCGTCGTCTCGAAGAAGGAGCCGGTGAGCCCGATGCCCGCGTTGTTGACCAGGACGTCGACGACCCCGTACTCGCTCGCCACCTTGGCGGCCAGCTTCTCCATCGCCTGCTCGTCGGCGACGTCGACGGTCTCGCCCCACGCCTCCGGGGCGCCGATCAGACGGGCCATCTCGGCCGTGCGGGCCGCGCCCTCGCCGTCCCGGTCCACGGCCACGACCCGGGCCCCGGCCTCCGCGAACGCGAAGGCGGTGGCCCGGCCGATGCCGCTGGCCGCGCCGGTCACCAGGACGAGCTGGCCGCCGAACCGCTCCGTGTACTCCGGCTTCACCCCGCTCTTCGCCGCCGTCGCCGCGACCGGCTTCGGTGCCTTCGTCGCCGGCTCCTCGTTGGCCCGCACGAACTCGGCGATCCAGGCGGACAGCTGGTCGGGTCGGGTCCGCGGCACCCAGTGCTTGGCGGGCAGGGTGCGCCGGGTCAGGTCCGGGACCCAGTTCCCCAGGTCGTCGTAGAGCCGCTCGGAGAGGAACGCGTCGCCGGTCGGCGTGATCAGCTGCACCGGCGTGTGGGCGTACGCGTCGGGGCGCGGGCGCCCGAGCCGCGCGCGGACGTTGTCCCGGTAGAGCCAGGCGCCGTGCGCCGCGTCGCTCGGCAGGGACGGCGTCGGGTAGTCGCCGGCCGGGACCTTCTCGATCCGCTCCAGGATCTTCGGCCAGCGCTTGCCGAGCGGCCCGCGCCAGGCGAGCTCGGGGAGCACGGGCGTGTGCAGCATGTACACGTACCAGGACTTGGCGCCCTGGCCGAGGAGCTGGCCGACCCGGCGCGGGGTGGGCCGGGCCATCCGCCGCTTGATCCAGTGCCCGAAGTGGTCGAGCGAGGGCCCCGACATCGAGGTGAAGGAGGCGATCCGGCCCTCGGTGCGCGGGACGGTGGCGAACTCCCAGGACTGCACGGAACCCCAGTCGTGGCCGACGAGGTGGACCGGCCGGTCGGGGCTGACGGCGTCGGCGACCGCGAGGAAGTCGTCCGTCAGCTTCTCCAGGGTGAAGCCGCCACGCAGCGGGGCCGGCGCCGTGGACCGGCCGTGGCCCCGGACGTCGTACAGCACCACGTGGAACTCCTCGGCCAGCCGGGTCGCGACCTCCGACCAGACCTCCTTGGAGTCCGGGTAGCCGTGCACGAGCAGGACGGTCGGCCGCTCCGCGTCGCCGAGCTCGGCGACGCACAGCTCTATCCCGCCCGTACGGACCCAGCGCTCCCGCGCCGTGCCGAGGCCGGTGATTCCCGCCATCAGACCGCTCCTTCGTTCCAGCGCCGCACGTGCGGCAGGTCGTCGTCCAGCCAGAAAGCGCTCTGCTCGGGATCCTTCGAGTCGGTGACGACCAGGATCTCCTCGAACTTCGCGCCCGTCCCCCGGAATCCGAGGTGCGGCTCGACCGCCCACAGGCCGGGCCTGGGCGGGTGGTCGGAGAACTTGTACGGCGACCAGAGCGGTGACCAGCCGTCCCGGTGGCCGTGCAGGGCGTCGCTCGCGAGCCCCTTGAGCGCCTGGGTGCCGAACCCGAAGAGCGTAGGCGACCAGCGTCGCTCGCCCACCCGGTCGATCTTGTGGGCGATGACGCCGAAGGGGTAGGCGCGGTGCCGGTTCGCGTACCCCTGGCGGACCATGAGCCGGTCCACGTCCTCGTATATCTCGCGCAGCGTGCGGCGCTCGCGCACCTCGCGCAGGATCAGCTCGCGGTGGTCCCGGAGGTCGGCGAGGAGCTTGTCGTGCAGGGGGTTGAGGCCCAGGCAGCCGCTGTAGCCGACGTCGGCCGTGTACCCCTTGTGGACCGGGGCCATGTCGAGGATGAACGGCATCCCCGCCTCGAGCCGCCGGCCGGTCGGGAAGAACTGCAGCGGGATCTTGAAGTCGACGAAGGCGGTGCGGTCCCCGAACCAGGCGAACGGCCGGTGAAACCAGTCCCGCACGCCGCGCTCGTACAGCCACTCCCGCTGCATCCGGGCGGCCTCGCGCTCGGTCACCCCGGGCTTGAGCTGCGCCGCGACGGATTCCGCGCACTCGTAGGAGAGCCGCTGCACTTCCCTGAAACCCCGCAGCTCCGCGGAGAGTTCCCCTGTCACTGCCGAGGCCATGCCACCCGCCGTCCCGTGTGAGCGCCCGATCGCACTACGCGTCCGTAACTTGACACCGATGAATGTGACAATGCTCGGCGGCTGCGTCAAGGGGTCGGGCACGAGCCTGTGGAAAACACCGACGGGCGGCCCGGTGGGAACCCCGTCGCGGACACGGGGAAAGACTTTCGTCTCGACCTCCCCTACTGGCTTGTAGTCCTCTGGTCGGACAACGATCGAGCCATTGGGCTGACGACCTCTGTGGCCCACGCCACTACCTTCGAACTGTGACTGTGATCGCGACCGAAAGCCTCAGCAAGCGGTTCCCCCGGGTGACCGCGCTTGACCGGCTCTCCCTGGACATCGGGCCCGGTGTGACCGGACTCGTGGGTGCCAACGGAGCCGGCAAGTCCACCATGATCAAGATCCTGCTCGGCCTCTCCCCCGCCACGGAGGGCCGCGCCGAGGTTCTGGGACTCGACGTCCGGACCTCCGGCGCCCAGATCCGTGAGCGCGTCGGATACATGCCGGAGCACGACTGCCTCCCGCCGGACGTCTCGGCCACCGAGTTCGTCGTCCACATGGCGCGGATGTCCGGGCTGCCCGCGACCGCCGCCCGCGAGCGGACCGCCGACACCCTGCGCCATGTCGGCCTGTACGAGGAGCGCTACCGCCCCATCGGGGGTTACTCGACGGGCATGAAGCAGCGGGTGAAGCTCGCCCAGGCCCTTGTCCACGACCCGAAGCTGGTCCTCCTCGACGAGCCGACGAACGGCCTCGACCCGGTCGGCCGCGACGAGATGCTCGGACTGATCCGCCGTGTCTGGACCGACTTCGGCATCTCGGTCCTCGTCACCTCGCACCTGCTCGGCGAGCTGGAGCGCACCTGCGACCACGTCGTCGTCATCGACGGCGGGCGGCTCCTGCGCTCCAGCTCCACCAGCGACTTCACCAGGATCACCACGACGCTCGCGGTCGAGGTCACCGACTCCGACTCCCACCCCGACGGCACGGGTGCGCTCCGCGAGGCGCTCGCCGCCGCCGGCGTCACGATCCACGCGGGCGTCGAGGACGGCCTGCCCGGCGCCGGGCACATCCTGCTCCTGGAAGCGGCCGGCGAGGAGACGTACGACCTGGTGCGGGACACCGTCGCCGGTCTCGGCCTCGGCCTCGTCCGCATGGAGCAGCGCCGCCACCACATCGCCGAGGTCTTCCGCCCGGAGGGCGCCGAGGCGTCCGCGCAGCACGAGGAGGTGCAGGCCCGATGAGCACCGACACCTCCAAGGCCGCTCCCGACACGACCCGGATCCACAACATCGGCTACCGCTCCTACGACGGCCCGCGCCTCGGCCGGGCGTACGCGCGGCGGTCGCTGTTCTCGCAGTCGCTGCGCGGCGCGTACGGCCTCGGCCGCAGCGCCAAGTCCAAGGTGCTGCCGATGCTGCTGTTCGCGGTGATGTGCGTCCCGGCGCTGATCATCGTCGCGGTCGCGGTCGTCACCAAGCAGTCCAAGCTGTCGATCGAGTACACGCAGTACGCGCTGTTCCTCCAGGTCGTCATCAGCATCTACCTGGCCTCGCAGGCCCCGCAGTCCGTCTCCCGGGACCTCCGGTTCCGGACGGTGCCGCTGTACTTCTCCCGCCCGATCGAGCGCGTGGACTACGTCCTCGCCAAGTTCGGCGCGATGGCCTCGGCGCTCTTCGTCCTCACCGCCGCCCCGCTGCTGATCCTCTGGATCGGCTCGATGCTGGCCAAGATGGACTTCGCCGAGCAGAGCAAGATGTTCGGCCAGGGGCTCGTCTCGGTGGCTCTGCTCTCGCTGCTCTTCGGCGGCATCGGGCTGGTCATGGCGGCCCTCACGCCGCGCCGCGGCTTCGGCGTCGCCGCCGTGATCGCCGTCTTCACGATCTCGTACGGGGCGGTCTCCACGCTCATGGGCATCGCCTACGCCACGGAGAACGACGGCGCCATCCAGTGGCTCGGCCTGTTCTCGCCGATGACCCTCATCGACGGTGTGCAGACCGCCTTCCTGGGCGCACCGACGGGCTTCCCCGACGGCGGGGGTCCGAGCGCCGGTGTCGGCGTGGTCTATCTGCTGGTCGTCCTCGCGCTCGTCGCCGCCTCGTACGGCATCCTGATGCGCCGCTACCGAAAGGTCGGGCTGTGACAACGCTCCACATCGACCACGTCTCCCGCTGGTTCGGCAACGTCGTGGCCGTGAACGACGTCACGATGTCGGTCGGACCGGGCGTCACCGGCCTCCTCGGGCCCAACGGAGCGGGGAAGTCCACCCTGATCAACATGATGGGCGGCTTCCTCGACCCCTCCACCGGCACCGTCACCCTCGACGGCGCGAAGATCTGGGGGAACGAGTCGGTCTACCGCGAGATCGGCGTCGTGCCGGAGCGGGAGGCGATGTACGACTTCCTCACCGGGCGCGAATTCGTCCAGGCGAACGCGGAGTTGCAGGGACTCGGCTCGAAGGAGGCCCAGCGGGCGCTCGCCACGGTCGAGATGGAGTACGCCCAGGACCGCAGGATCTCCACGTACAGCAAGGGCATGCGGCAGCGCGTGAAGATGGCCTCGGCCCTCGTGCACGAGCCGTCGGTGCTGCTGCTCGACGAGCCGTTCAACGGCATGGACCCGCGCCAGCGCATGCAGTTGATGGACCTGCTGCGGCGGATGGGCGCGGAGGGCCGCACGGTCCTGTTCTCCTCGCACATCCTGGAGGAGGTCGAGCAGCTCGCCTCCCACATCGAGGTGATCGTGGCCGGGCGGCACGCGGCCTCCGGCGACTTCCGCAAGATCCGCCGGTTGATGACCGACCGGCCGCACCGCTATCTCGTCCGCTCCAGTGACGACCGGGCCCTCGCCGCGGCGCTGATCGCCGACCCGTCGACGGCCGGCATCGAGGTCGACCACGTGGAGGGCGGACTGCGCGTCCAGGCGGTGGACTTCGGGCGGTTCACGGAGTTGCTGCCGAAGGTCGCGAAAGAGCGCGGGATCCGTCTGCTGACGGTCTCGCCATCGGACGAGTCCCTCGAATCGGTCTTCTCGTACCTCGTCGCGGCCTGAAAGGAGACTGACCGATGTACAACCCCACAGTCGCCCGGCTCACCTACCGGGCACTCCTCGGCCGCCGCAGGGCGCTGATCCTCTTCCTGCTGCCCGGCATGCTGCTGCTCATCTCGGCGGCGGTCCGCGGCTTCAACGGCGCGGACGACCAGGTCGCTGCCGACGTCCTCGGCGGCTTCGCACTGGCCACCATGGTCCCGCTGATCGGCGTGATCGCCGGCACGGGCGCGATCGGCCCGGAGATCGACGACGGCTCGATCGTCTACCTGCTGTCGAAGCCGGTGAAGCGGCCGACGATCATCTTCACCAAGCTGATCGTGGCCATCGCGGTCACGATGGTCTTCTCGGCGGTCCCGACGCTGATCGCCGGATTCATCCTCAACGGCAACGGCCAGCAGGTGGCCGTCGCGTACATGGTGGCGGCGCTGGTGGCGTCCATCGCCTACAGCGCGGTGTTCCTGCTGCTCGGCACGGTCAGCCGGCACGCCGTGGTGATCGGCCTGGTCTACGCCCTGGTGTGGGAAACGCTCTTCGGCTCCCTGATCGCCGGAGCGAAGACCCTGAGCGTCCAGCAGTGGGCGCTGGCCCTCGCGGAGAAGGTCACCGGCGACGGTCTGGTCACCTCGGACGTCGCGCTCCCGACGGCCTCGATACTCCTCATCGCCGTCACGGTCGCGGCGACCTGGTTCGCCGGCCACAAACTCCGCACCCTCAAGCTCGCGGGCGAGGAGTAGTCCCCGAAGGAGGAAGCGGTACGGCTCCGGGGGCGTCCCCCGCCCCCGGGAGCCCCACCCCGGAGCCGCCCCGCCCCCGCCTTCCTCGCCCACCCTCCGGTTCACGCTGTCCGGTTCATACCGTCCGGTTCACACCGTCCGGCAACACCCTCCGGTTCACAGTGTCCGGTCGCGGGCCGCGAGCAGGCCGACGGCGAGGGCCGCCGCGCAGACGCCGAGGACCACGCAGATCGGCAGGGTCCAGGAGCCGGTGGCCTGGTGGAGGGCACCGGCCGCCAGCGGACCGGCCGCGGCGAGCAGATAGCCCACCGTCTGGGCCATCCCGGACAGCCTGGCCGCGGTCACCGCGTCCCCGGAGCGCAGCACGATCAGGGTCAGGGCGAGACCCACCGCCCCGCCCTGGCCGACGCCGAGCACCGCGGACCAGAGCCAGGCGCCCTGCACGGGCGCCGTCATCAGTCCGGCGTAACCGGCCGCCACCAGCGCGGTGACCAGGACGATCAGCGGACGCTGGCTCCGCATCCGGCCGGCCAGCAGCGGCACCAGGAAGGCGCCGGCGACCTGGATCAGGTTGTTGAAGGCGAAGATCACGCCGGCGGTGGAGCGGCTCATGCCGTGGTCGGTGAACATCGTCGGCATCCAGGCGATCAGGACGTACGACCACAGCGACTGCAGCCCCATGAAAAGGGTGACCTGCCAGGCGAGCGCGGAGCGCCAGACGCGCACCGGGCGGGCGCCGGCGGCCGGGACGGCCCGTACGCCATGGCCCGTACGGCCGCGGGCGATCAGCACCTGCGGCAGCCAGGCGAGGGCCGCGACCACGGCGAGCAGCGACCAGACGCCGAGCGAGGCCTGCCAGCCGCCGCCCAGCGCCTTCTCCAGCGGCACCGCGGCCGCCGCGGCCACCGTCGCGCCGGCGATCATCGCGCCCGTGTAGACGGAGGTCATCCCCGCGGCCCGTTCCGGGAAGTCCCGCTTGATCAGACCCGGCGTCAGTACGTTGAGCAGGGCTATCGCGGTGCCGACGAGGATCCCGCCGCCGTAGAGCGCGTACACGGACGGCAGGACGCGCACGAGGATGCCGGCGCCGAGCAGCAGGAGCGCCGCGAACAGCACGCGCTCGGCGCCGAAGCGGCGGCCGAGCCAGGGGGCCACCAGCGCGCCCACGCCGAGGAAGAGCACGGGCACCGACGTCACCAGCGAGCTCGCCGTGGAGGAGAGCCCGAAGGCCTCGGACATCTCGCCGACCAGGGGTGCCACGCTCGCCAGCGCGACCCGCATGTTCAGCGAGGCGAGCACGATGCCGGTGAGGAGCACCGCGGGGTGGGCGAGCGCCCGCCGCCCGGTCACCTGCCCGGACGCCCGCGGGAGTCCGGGCGCCGGTGCTTCGGCGCGGGTCTCCGCCTCCGCGCGTGCGCCGGTGTTCATCGGCGCTGTTCGGTCAGGGCGGTGACCGTCTCCATCGGGACCCGGAGCAGTTCGCGGGCCTGCCGCTCCGCGGCGTCCGGGTCGCCCGCCTCGATCGCCGCCACCAGCGCCTCGTGGGCGTCGATGTCGACCGGCGGCATCGCGTGGTCGCCGAGGGCTTCCACCAGTACCTCGTGCACCTGGGCGGAGAAGAAGCGGTACACCTCGACGAAGGCCGCGTTGTGGGTCGCGCCCACGACCGCCAGGTGGAAGGCGAGGTCGGCGTCCGCGTCCCGGTCGCCCTCCTCCCGCAGGCCGGTCAGGGCCGCCCGCAGCCGCAGCAGGTCGTGGGTGTCGCGCCGGGCGGCCGCGAGCCGGGCGGCCTCGGCCTCCAGGGCGATCCGCAGTTCGAGGACGTCGGACGCGCCCGCGTGGCGCATGCCGCGCAGCACGGCGGTCGGGTCGGCGGTCGACCGGACGAAGGTGCCGTTGCCCTGGCGGGACTCGAGGAGGCCGGCGTGGACGAGGACCCGGACGGCCTCGCGGACGGTGTTGCGGCCCACGCCGAGCTGCTGTGCGAGCTCGTGCTCGGTCGGGAGGCGGTCGCCGACCGCCCACTCGCCCTCGGCGAGCTGCGCGCGCAGCTGCTCCACGACGGAGTCCACCAGCGAGGTCCGCCCCGCCGCTGTGAGTGCCATACCGTTCCGACCTCTCCATTCGCCCGGTTGTCCAGTCATCCTACAACTGCCGCCCTGACCGTCCGAGGAGCGCCGGACTACTGTGGGGCCGTACGTGGACCGAACACCCTCATCACCCTCGGGAGTCAGTCATGTCAGACCGCTTCGACGTCGTCGTACTCGGAGCTGGCCCCGGCGGCTACGTCGCCGCCATCCGCGCCGCCCAGCTGGGCAAGCGGGTAGCGGTCGTCGAGGAGAAGTACTGGGGCGGTGTCTGCCTGAACGTCGGCTGCATCCCCACCAAGGCGCTGCTGCGCAACGCCGAACTCGCCCACATCTTCAACCACGAGGCCAAGACCTTCGGCATCAAGGTCGACGGCACCGTCTCCTTCGACTACGGCGAGGCCTTCCGCCGCAGCCGTACCGTCGCGGACGGCCGGGTCAAGGGCGTCCACTTCCTCATGAAGAAGAACGGGATCACCGAGTTCAACGGCCGGGGAACCTTCCTCGACGCGAACACCCTCCAGGTCGCCAAGTCCGACGGCACCTCGGAGACGATCCAGTTCGACAACTGCATCATCGCCACCGGCGCCACCCCGCGTCTGCTCCCGGGCACCGCCCTCAGCGACCGCGTCGTCTCGTACGAGCAGCAGATCCTCGCCGAGGACGCGCCCAAGTCGATCGTCATCGCCGGCGCCGGCGCGATCGGCATCGAGTTCGCGTACGTCCTCAACAACTACGGCACCAAGGTCACGATCGTCGAGTTCCTCGACCGGATCGCCCCGCTGGAGGACGAAGAGGTCTCCAAGGAGCTGGCGAAGCAGTACCGCAAGCTCGGCGTCGACGTCCTGACCTCGACCCGCGTCGAGGCCATCGACGAGTCCGGCCCGCAGGTCCGCGTCACCGTCACGGGCAAGGACGGCGTCCAGAAGGTCCTGGAGGCCGACAAGGTCCTCCAGGCCATCGGCTTCGCCCCGAACGTCACCGGCTACGGCCTGGAGGCCACCGGTGTCGCCCTCACCGAGCGCGGCGCGATCGACGTCGACGGCCGCTGCCGCACCTCCGTGCCGCACATCTACGCCATCGGCGACGTCACCGCGAAGCTGATGCTCGCGCACACCGCCGAGGCCATGGGCGTCATCGCGGCCGAGACCATCGGGGACGCCGAGACGATGGAGCTCGACTACCCGATGATCCCGCGCGCGACCTACTGCCAGCCGCAGATCGCCAGCTTCGGCTGGACCGAGGCGCAGGCCCGCGAGAAGGGCTTCGACGTCAAGGTCGCCAAGTTCCCGTTCGTGGCGAACGGCAAGGCGCACGGTCTCGGCGACGCCACCGGCTTCGTCAAGATCATCGCCGACGGCACGCACGGCGAGATCATCGGCGCCCACCTGATCGGCCCGGACGTCACCGAGCTGCTGCCCGAGCTGACCCTGGCCCAGCAGTGGGACCTCACCGTCCACGAGGTCGCCCGGAACGTCCACGCGCACCCGACCCTGGGCGAGGCCGTGAAGGAAGCGATCCACGGTATTGCCGGACACATGATCAATTTCTGAGGTTTCCCCCATCTCGGGGTGATAGGCACTGAAAGGTGCCGAGCAAAACCTCTCCGGGTGGCGAACCGTCCCGGCCGATCAGGTCGTGGGTGCGTTCGTCACCCGGTACGCATGTGTGGCTGGCGGTCATCGCGCTCACCAGCCTCGTCATCGCGCTCTCCCCGGCCGGTCTGGACACCTATCTCCTCCACCGCAACAGCAGCAACCTCCACCAGCTCGCCCACCACCCGCTGCGGGCCCTGCTCGGCAGCGCGTTCTGGATCGCGGACCCGGCCGACCTCCTGCTGTACGCGGTGCTCTTCGAGGTCCTGCACGCGCCCGTGGAACGCTGGCTCGGCACCCCGAAATGGCTCTTCACCGTCGCGACGGCCCACGTCGCGGCGACGCTCGTCAGCCAGCAGGTGGTCCTGGCGGCCATCCAGCTCCACGACGTGCCGCGCAGCATGGCGCACGTCGTCGACATCGGGGTCAGCTACGGGCTCGCCGCCTCGGCCGGGATCCTGACCTACCGGCTGCCGCGCCCCTGGCGCTGGCTCTACCTCGCCGGAGCGGTCGCCTTCTTCCTCGTCCCGCTCGCCGCCGACCGGACGTACACCGACCTGGGCCACGCCATCTCGCTGGCGATCGGCCTCGCCTGCTATCCGCTGACCCGCGGAAAACCGTTCGCTACCGAACAGCGGCCCGGCGCACACTAGTTGTACGGGGAGCACGGGGGACTCCCCGGGGCGGCCGCTTCGAGCGCGCGGACCTCGTCCGCGCGGGCCGCGAACCGCGAAGGCCCGCTCCCTCCGGGGAGCGGGCCTTCGTGTCGTCTCGGCGGGGTCAGGCGCTCAGCAGGCGCTCCAGGACGACCGCGATGCCGTCCTCCTCGTTGGAGGTGGTCACCTCGTCGGCCACCGCCCGGAGCTCCTCGTGCGCGTTCCCCATGGCCACGCCGTGGGCCGCCCAACCGAACATCGGGATGTCGTTCGGCATGTCGCCGAAGGCGATCGTCTCCGCGGCCTTCACGCCGAGGCGGCGGGCCGCGAGGGAGAGGCCGGTCGCCTTGCTCAGGCCGAGCGGCAGGATCTCCACGATGCCGGGCCCGGCCATGACGACGTCGACGAGCCCGCCGACGGTCTCACGGGCGGCCCTGGTCAGCTCGTCGTCGGTGAGCGTCGGGTGCTGGATGTACAGCTTGGTCAGCGGGGCCGACCAGATCTCCGCCGGGTCCTCGTACGGGACGTACGGCAGCGGCCCTTCCTGCGCCCGGTAGCCGGGGCCCATCAGGACCTCGCCGTCCAGACCGTCACGGCTCGCGGCCAGGGCCAGCGGGCCCACCTCGGCCTCGATCTTGGACAGGGCGAGCCCCGCGAGCTGCCGGTCCAGGGTCAGCGAGGTCAGCAGCCGGTGCTCGCCGGCGTGGTAGACCTGCGCGCCCTGCCCGCAGACCGCGATCCCCTCGTAGCCGAGGTCGTCGAGGATGTGCCGGGTCCAGGGCACCGCTCGGCCGGTGACCACGATGTGCGCGGCGCCCGCCGCCGTCACGGCGGCGAGCGCGTCCCGCGTACGGCCCGAGACGGACTCGTCGGAACGCAGCAGCGTGCCGTCGAGGTCCGTCGCGACCAGGCGGTAGGGGAAGGGGCTCACTTGGCGATCGGCTCCAGGACCTCGCGGCCGCCGAGGTACGGCCGCAGGACCTCGGGCACCCGCACGGAACCGTCGGCGAGCTGGTGGTTCTCCAGGATCGCCACGATGGTGCGCGGTACGGCGCACAGCGTGCCGTTCAGGGTGGCCAGCGGCTGCACGGTCTTCTTGCCGCCCTGCTCGTCGCGCATGCGGACGGAGAGGCGACGGGCCTGGAAGCTGTCGCAGTTCGACGCGGAGGTCAGCTCGCGGTACTTGCCCTGGGTGGGGATCCACGCCTCGCAGTCGAACTTGCGGGAGGCGGAGGAGCCGAGGTCGCCGGTGGCGACGTCGATGACCTGGAAGGGCAGCTCAAGACCGGTCAGCCACTGCTTCTCCCACTCCAGGAGCCGCTTGTGCTCGGCCTCGGCGTCCTCCGGCGCGACGTACGAGAACATCTCGACCTTGTCGAACTGGTGGACGCGGAAGATGCCGCGGGTGTCCTTGCCGTACGTGCCGGCCTCGCGGCGGAAGCAGGGCGAGAACCCCGCGTACCGCAGCGGCAGCTTGTCCGCGTCGATGATCTCGTCCATGTGGTACGCCGCGAGGGGCACCTCGGACGTGCCGACGAGGTAGTAGTCGTCCTTCTCCAGGTGGTACACGTTCTCCGCGGCCTGGCCGAGGAAGCCGGTGCCCTCCATGGCGCGCGGACGGACCAGCGCGGGGGTCAGCATGGGGATGAAGCCGGCCTCGGTGGCCTGGGCGATCGCCGCGTTGACCAGGGCGAGCTCCAGGAGCGCGCCGACGCCGGTCAGGTAGTAGAAGCGCGAGCCGGAGACCTTGGCGCCCCGCTCGACGTCGATGGCGCCGAGCGCCTCGCCCAGCTCCAGGTGGTCCTTGGGCTCGAAGCCCTCGGCCGCGAAGTCGCGGATGGTGCCGTGCGTCTCCAGGACGACGAAGTCCTCCTCGCCGCCGACCGGGACGTCCGTGTGGACGATGTTCCCGAGCTGGAGAAGGAGCCGCTTGGCGGTCTCGTCGGCGTCGTTCTGTTCGGCCTCGGCGGCCTTGACGTCGGTCTTGAGCTGCTCGGCCTTCTGGAGGAGCTCGGCGCGCTCCTCGGGGGTGGCCTTGGGGATCAGCTTGCCGAGCGCCTTCTGCTCGGATCGGAGCTCGTCGAAGCGGACGCCGGACGACCTGCGCCGCTCATCGGCGGAGAGCAGGGCGTCGACGAGCGCGACGTCCTCTCCACGGGCGCGCTGGGAGGCGCGAACACGGTCGGGGTCCTCACGGAGCAGGCGAAGGTCAATCACCCCACCAGGCTACCGGTGCGCGTTCGCCCGGCCCCACCGGATAAGGGCGCGCGTTGTCATGCGTGTTGTTTTGCCCGAATTGAGGCCCGGACGAATCCCGGAACCAGGGACCTCGCATTCACTTATCCACAGGCTGTGCGGAAGATCTGTGGATTACGGAGAGGGGTGCGGGGATTTCCGTCGCCACCCCTGGGAATTCCGTGATCAAACACCATTCGCCCACTCATTTGGGTGGGAATTGCTCGCTCTAAAGAGTTGATCGGGCGAGGGGTGCTGACGTGCGCGTCAGTCGGGCGCTGTGGACGGGCGACGCGCCGGCGAGGAGTCGGCAGGGCGATTTGTCGACCTTGTCGGAGTGAGGTGTCGACTTGTCCCCAGGCTGGGCGCGATGCCTGTGGATAACCTCTGTGGGTAACCGAAAAGTATGCAGGTAGGACTAGTGGTTCGTACCTGTGGACGACCGCCCCCGGCAGCGGGAGCGGTCGGTCAGTATCGGGTCAGGCCCGACCGTCCTGGGCCCTCGCCAGCCAGTCGGAGGCCGCAGTGAACGCCTGGTCCGAAGTCCCGCGCCGCAGCGGCAGCACGTCGTCGACCTCGACACCCGCCCTCGGGTACGAGCCGAGGAACCGCACCTGGGGGCAGATCCGCTTGAGCCCCATCAGCGCCTCGCCCACCCGCCGGTCCGAGATATGGCCCTCGGCGTCCACGGCGAAGCAGTAGTTCCCGATCCCGGCCCCCGTGGGACGGGACTGGATCAGCATCAGGTTCACCCCACGCACCGCGAACTCCTGGAGCAGTTCGAGGAGGGCACCCGGATGATCGTCACCCAGCCACAGCACCACCGAGGTCTTGTCCGCGCCCGTCGGGGCCGACGGGCGGGCCGGCCGGCCCACCAGCACGAAGCGGGTCTCGGCGTTCTCCGCGTCGTGGATCTCCGTGACCAGCGCTTCGAGGCCGTACGTCGCCGCCGCGAACTCCCCCGCGAAGGCGGCGTCGAAGCGGCCCTCCTGCACCAGCCGGGCGCCGTCCGCGTTCGAGGCGGCCGACTCCCACAGCGCGTCGGGCAGGTGCGCCCGCAGCCAGTTCCGCACCTGCGGCTGGGCCACCGGGTGGCCCGTCACCGTCTTGATCTCCGAGAGCGCGGTGCCGGGCCGCACGAGCAGCGCGAAGGCGATCGGGAGGAGCACCTCGCGGTAGATCATCAGCGGCTCGCCGGAGGCCAGCTCGTCCAGGGTCGCGGTCACCCCGCCCTCGACCGAGTTCTCGATCGGGACGAGCGCGGCGGCGGCCTCCCCGTTCCGTACGGCGTCGAGCGCGGCCGGGACGGAGACCATCGGGACGAGCTCCCGCGTCGCCGCCTCGGGCAGCGTACGGAGCGCGGCCTCCGTGAAGGTGCCCTCGGGGCCGAGATACGTGAACCGGGTGGCGGACATACCGTCACCCTAATGGTCGCCGGGAGCGCGGGCCGCCCTCTCGAACGGACTCCCCGCTCAGGCCTCCAGGAGTCGCTGGCCCACGTACTCGCCCTCGGCGGGGCCGCCCGGCACGGCGAACAGACCGCTGGCCTCGTGGCGGATGAACGGGGACAGCGCGTCCCCCCGGTCGAGCTTGCGCTGCACCGGGACGAAGCCCTTCAGCGGGTCCGCCTGCCAGCAGACGAAGAGCAGCCCGGCGTCCGGAGCCCCGTCCGGGCCGATCCCGTCGTGGAAGGAGAACGGCCTGCGCAGCATCGCCGCCCCGCCGTTCTGTTCGGGGGCGGAGATCCGGGAGTGCGCGTTGTCGGGGATCACCGGCTTCCCGTCGGGACCGAGCTTGTTCAGGTCCAGCTCGGTCGTCTCGGTACCGCCGCTGAGCGGCGCCCCGTCGGACTTCCGCCGCCCGATCACCTGCTCCTGCCGGTCCTGCGGCAGCTTCTCCCAGTCGTCGAGCAGCATCCGGATCCGGCGCACCACCGCGTACGAGCCGTCGGCCATCCACTCCTCCGCGCCCCCGGTCCCGGCCGGGACGAAGATCCGCCGGTCGAAGTCGGGGTCGGTGGGCTTCGGGTTCCCGGTGCCGTCGACCTGGCCCATGAGGTTGCGGGCGGTCATCGGCTTCGCGGTGGCGCCGGCCGAGCGGTTGAAGCCGTTCATCTGCCACCGGACCCGCGCGGCGTCACCCGCGTCCTTCTGCAGGGCGCGCAGCGCGTGGAAGGCGACGAGGGCGTCGTCGGCACCGATCTGCACCCACAGATCGCCCTCCGAGCGCCTGGCGTCCAGGGCGTCGGAGGAGAAGGCCGGCAGCGGGTCGAGCGCGGTGGGGCGGCGCGCGGCGAGCCCGGTGCGGTCGAAGAAGGTGCGGCCGAAGCCGAAGGTGACCGTGAGGGAGGAGGGACCCGCGTCGAGCGCGATGCCCGTGTCCCCGGCCGGCGCCTTGCCCGCCATCAGCGCCTTCGCCGTGACCGACCAGCGGCGCAGCAGGGCGGCCGCCTCCTTGCGACCCGCGCCGGGGGCGAGGTCGAAGGCGACCAGATGGCCGCGCGCCTGGAGGGGGTTGGTGATGCCGGCCTGATGTTTCCCGTGAAACATCACCTCGGTCGCGCCGACGGTGGCCAGCGCCGGCGAGCCACCCGCGCCGGACCCGTCGGAGCCGTCGCCGCCGGACACGGCCGCGGAGACGCCGACCCCGCCGGCCGCGCCGATGACGAGCCCGGCCGCGCCCGCCGCGCCGACGGTGCCGAGCAGGCGCCGCCGGGAGATCTCAAGGTTGTCGCTGTCGGTCACGTCGTTCAGCCGATCTTCACGTTCTTGTCGATGGTGGTCTGGTCGATCTCGGAGGTACGGACGGTGACCTGGATCTTCCACTCGCCCGGCAGCGGGATCTGGACGCCGCTCGCGCTCCAGTGTCCGGTCTGGATCCGGTCGGGGGCGACGGGCAGCGGTCCGATGTCCTTCGCCTCCAGGGTGAGGGCCACCTTGATCTCCGGGACGTCCAGCGGCTTGCCGTTGGGGCGCTCGACGAAGAGGTGGAGACCGTTGGCGCCGGTGCGGCCTGGGTCGAGGCTGAGCCGGACGACGCCCTTGCCGTCGACGCCCCCGGTGTCGAACGGCAGCCGGATGTCGACCGGCCGGTCGGGCACCGCGGCAGGACCGGCGGCGGTGGCGCCCGCCCGCCCGGCCTCCTCCTCGGTGCGGCCCGGTTCGGTCGACGTGAGGATCGTGGTCACGGCGAGCAGCACGACGGCGACGGCGGCCTCCGTCAGCACCGAGCGGCGCAGCCCGGCCCGCTCCGGATCCGCGTCCCGCTCGCGCTTCCGCCGCGCGGTGGCCACGGCGGCCCGCTGCCGGGCGAGCTGGACGGCCCGCTCGGGGTCGAGCCCGGCGTCCTCGGCCTCACGCTCGGCCCGGGAGACGGCCTCGGCGTCGGTCTCGGCCTCGGTCTCCGAGGCGTCCCCGAGCTCGGACTCGCGCTCGGTCTCGGAGTCAGCCCCAAGCCAGGTCCCGGTCCCAAGCCCGGTCCCGGTCCCGGACTCGGTCCCGGTCCCGGTCCCGGACGTGGTCCCGGTCGTGTCGGCCAAGCGCTGGGTCCAGCGGCGGGATGTCCAGGCGATGCCGACGAGGGCGGCGAGGAGGCCGATCTTGACGAGGAGCAGCCGGCCGTAGCTGGTGCCGGTGAGGGCGGACCAGGAGCCGACCTGGCGCCAGGACTGGTAGAGCCCGGTGGCCGCGAGGACGGACACCGAGCCGAAGGCGACCGTGGAGAAGCGCGCGACGGCACGGCGTTCGAGGGACGGCGCCCGGTAGAGGGCGACGAGGAGGACGGTGAGGCCGCCGAGCCAGGCGGCGACGGCGAGGAGGTGGAGGATGTCGACCGGCATGGCGATGCCGGGCTGGACACCCGTCGAGGCGTGCTCGGCCAGGGCCCAGGTGCCGGCGATGCCCGCGGCGACGACGGTGCCGCCGATGCCGAGTCCGAAGGCGAGGTCCTTCCGCTCCTTCGGGTCGGTGCGCCGGGGGTAGGCGCCGAAGAGGACGGCCACGAAGAGCGCGGCGGCGCCGAGCAGCAGCAGCCGGGAGGTGAGCGCGGCCCCGGTCTTGGTCTCCAGGACGGACTTCAGGCCCGCCAGGTCGAAGGCGTCGGCGAGTTCGCCGGAGCCGGTGTACGGGTTGCGCAGGAGCAGCATCGCCAGGGTGGCGCCGGTGAGGGTCAGCCAGCCCCGTACGACCGTCTGCTGGACGGGCCGGACGCTAGCCCCGCGCGGCCAGCAGACCAGGACGAAGGCGCCGCCGCCGACGAGGACGGCGAATCCGGCGTACGAGAGGTAGCGGGCGATGCCGTAGAGGACGCCGACGGGCCCGCCGCCGGCCGTCCGGTCGGGCAGGGCGACGGAGGTCGTGGAGGGGGCGCCGATGGAGAAGGTGAAGGCGCCGGCGATGGGGTGGCTGTCGGCCGAGACGGTCTGCCAGGCGACGGTGTAGGTGCCGTCGGGCAGTCCGGCGCGGAGCCCCACCCCGTAGCGGACGACGGATCCGCTGCACAGGTCCCGGATCTCTCCGGTGTCGGCCCGCCGGCCCGCCGGGTCGAGGACCCGGATCGAGTCGGGGCTCATGGCCACCTGTTCGGAGAAGGTGAGGTTGACCTCCTTGGGGGCGGTGGCGACCACCGCCCCGTCCTTCGGGTCGCTTCCGGTCAGCGCCGCGTGCGCGGAGGCGGGGGCGGCGCCGGCGAGGAGCGTGCCGAGCAGCGCGGCCGCGAGGACGAGCAGCCGGGCCAGGGCGGTACCGAGGCGCGGGGCGGTGGTTGTCATCTCTGTGTCACTCCGTCAACGAGCTCAGTGCTGCTGCGGGTCGTGGTTGGCCGCCTCGACGGGAACGTCGACCTTGATGGGGTCGGCCTTCTCGAAGTGCAGCTCGATGCTGACCTTGTCGCCCTGCTTCGGCTTCGACTTCAGTTCCATGAACATGATGTGGTTGCCGCCGCGTTCGAGCCTCAGCTCCCCGTTCGCGGGGATGTCGAAGGACGTCACCTCCCGCATCTTCTGGTCCTTCGTCTCGTGGATGGTGACGTCGTCCGAGAGCGGGCTGGTGACGGAGGTGAGCTTGTCCGCCGCGTCTCCGTCGTTCTTGATAGTGAGGAAGCCGCCGGCCATGTCCATCACCGGCTGGGGCATGAACGCGCCGCTGACCTCCAGGTGGGGCTTGTCGTCGGAGGACGAGCACCCGGCCAGCGCGAGCGAGGCGGCGAGCGCCACGGCGGCGGTCAGGGCGGTGGTGCGGCGGTTCACGGGTTCTCCCCCTTGATGATCTTCGGCAGGTCCTTGGCGTAGTCGTCGACGGACGCGTCCTCGCCGTACAGGACGTAGCCCTGGTCGGTGGCGGGCGAGAAGGCGATGACCTGGGCCCCGTGCATGGAGACGACCTTGCCGTCCTCCGTCTTCGGCGGGTCGATGCCGATGCCGATCTGCTTGGCGCCCGCCTGGATGGCGGAGAAGTCGCCGGTGAGACCGGTGAAGGAGGGGTCGCCGGCGGCGGGCAGCCACTTGGCGAGTTCGGCGGAGGTGTCCCGCTCGGGGTCGGTGGTGACGAAGACGACCTGGAGCTTGTCCTGGTCGGCCTTGGGGAGCCGCTTCTTGGCGATGGCGATGTTGCTCATCGTCAGGGGGCAGACGTCGGGGCAGTGCGTGTAGCCGAAGTAGATGAGGGTCGGCTTGCCCTTGGTGCGCTCGACCAGGTCGTACTTCTCGCCCTTGGTGTCGGTGAGGACGAGCGAGGGCTTGGTGAACGGCCGGTCGAGGACGGTCGCGGCCTTGGTCGGGTCGGTGCCGCCGGTGACCTCGGCGACCGGCCCGGAGGCCGTGTCGTCGTTGCCGCCGAGGCCGACGGCCGCGGTGAGTCCGATCGCCGCGGCGATGGCGACGGCCGCGATGACCAGGGGGGTGCGCCGCCCGGGACGGGCCGTGGCCGCCCCGGACGTCTTCTCTTCAGACATGGTGGTTCTCTCGGTTCTCGGGTGGGGTGCGGCCGTCAGGCCGAGCGGCGGCGTCCGGCGAGGAGGCCGAAGGCGACGCCGGCGACACCCGCGAGGATGCCGACGACGCCGAGGACGCGGGCCGTGGTGTCGGTCGACGAGGGTGCGGCCGCGGTCTCCTCGTGGCCGCCTGCCTTGTCGTCGTGCCCGCCCTTCGCGTCCGCGGAGGCGGTGGCCGTGGGAGTGGCGCCGCCGCCGTGGTGGTCGGCGGACGCGGCGGAGAGCTTCAGGACGGGGGCCGGGTTCCGCGGCTCCTCCGCGCCCTCCTTCGACTCCTCGATCCAGCGCACGACCTCCTTGTTGTCGTACGTCTGGATCGCCTTGAGCACGAGCTGGTCGGTGTCCTCGGGCAGCTGGCCGAGGGAGAGCGGGAACTGCTGGAACTGGCCGGGGCCGATCTTCGAGCCGTCGGCGGTCCAGGTGACCTTGGAGACGGCCTCGTTGATCTTCTTGCCGTGCAGCTCCAGCGGCTTGCTCAGCTTGCTCTTGGTCACCTCGGCCTTCCAGCCGGGGACGGGCTGCGGCATGACCGAGGCCAGCGGGTGGTCGAGCGGGAAGTTGACCTCGACCTTCACGGTGGAGGCGTCGTCGCGCTCGTTGGGGACCTTGACGTTGACGGTCGCGTAGCCGCCCTTGGCGGCCTCGCCCTGCGGCTGGACGCTGACGTGCGCGAAGGCCGTACCGGAGAGCAGGACGACGGAGGACAGGGCGATACCGCCGGCGAGGGCGACACGGGAGACGTTCATGGCAGAGGACACTCCAGCTCGGAGGAAGACGGGGGAGTCCGGCACACCGGGGGACGATGTCCCCGCACAGGCGTGCGGACGAGCGCGGCCCCGCTCCTGGTGAGGGGTCCGCGTCAGGCTGCGAGGACGCAGTCGGCGGCCGGTGGGCCGCGCCTGATCACCGTGTTCCTGAGCGCCTCGGCCACCGGCGGCGGCGAGGAGTCGCCCGCGGTGCGGGCGGGCGGCCGCGGACCCGTGCGCGGGTCCGTCGGCAGTCCGGCGAGCAGCGCCCGTACGAGGCGCAGCGCGCCCCGCAGCGAGCGCACGAGCGCGCACTCGGCGAGCTCGGTGGCGCCCTGTCCGGAGAGCTCGACGAGTCGGCGGAGGGCGCGGTCGCCGCGGCGCAGCAGCCAGCCCGTGGCCAGTGCGGCGAGCAGGTGCCCGAGGAGCATGGGCAGCCCGGGCAGCAGGTCGCCGGCGGGCGCGGCGGCCGCGTGGCCCGTGTGGGCGTGCGGGCCGGCCGGGTCGAGTCCGGCGTCGGTGACGATCCGGGCGGCGTCGGCGGTGCTGAGGGACGAGGGTCCCGCTCCGCAGACGAGCCGGGCGGCCATCCGTACGAGGGCGTCGTCGGCCTCGGGGCCCAGTGCCGGCCGGCGCTGTCCGAGGCCGAAGAGGACGTGCAGGCCGAGCTGCCCGCCGGCGAGGGCGGTGACGACGAAGCCGAGGGAGCGCTCGCGGCCGGCGAGGAGGACGGTGATCCCGAAGACGCCGAGGAATCCGGCGAGGAGGGTCCACATTGCGATCCCCGCGCAGGCGGCGATGGCGTGGCCCAGCGCGGACAGCACGACGCAGACCGCGGTGAAGACCGCGGCCCTCAGCAGCCGTGGAGCGAGCGCGGGGGCAGTCATGGCGGGCCCATCATCGCACCAGGGGCCCCACCGCCATGCGGCAGGTCCGGAAGGTCGTTCTTGGGCCTCTTCGGGGTGACATACGGGGGTCTTCGGGCCCGACATACACCGGCGCCCGACCGGTCGCATCCGCCGAACGAGCGCTCTTGACGGCTTCGGGCGCTTACGAAGGGTTCCGTCCGGCAATACGTAACGGTATGTCGAGCCGCTGCCGGGAGGCTGGAGCATGAGCATCTGGTGGTCACTCCATCTGCGGCGCGAGGCCGCGAGCGTGCCCCTCGCCCGGCGGCTCCTGCTGGGCACGATGGAGACGGCGGGTGTCGATCCCGACGTGTCCTACGACCTGTCGGTCGCGCTCACGGAGGCCTGCGCGAACGCGGTCGAGCACGGCGGCGGGGCCGGGCCCGGCGCGCCGGGCGGACCGCCCTCGGGGGCGTACCGGGTGACGGCGTACCTGGACGGCGAGACCTGCCGCATCGAGGTGGCCGACGCGGGGCCGGGCTTCCCGGGCGCCGGGGTGCCGCGGGCGCCGTCGGACGACGCCGAGCACGGCCGGGGCCTTCGGCTGATCGAGGAGCTCGCCGACCACGTGCAGTTCGGGAACCGTTCGGGCCGGGGCGGCGCGGTGGTCAGTTTCGACAAGATCCTGAAGTGGCGGGACAGCCCGTCCCTGCTGCTGGCCTGACGGCCCCGGGGGCGTGCGGAGGTGCGGGGAAGGGCCCCCGCCGGTCGGTCGGCGGGGGCCCTTCGGTTCCAACGTACGCGGAGGTCAGCCCTTCAGCGCGGCCATCCACGCCTCGACCTCGTCGGAGCGGCGCGGCAACCCGTCCGACAGGTTCCGGTTGCCGTCCTCGGTGACGAGGATGTCGTCCTCGATCCGGACGCCGATGCCGCGGTACTCCTCCGGCACCGTCAGGTCGTCGGCCTGGAAGTACAGGCCCGGTTCGACGGTCAGGCACATGCCCGGCTCGAGGGTGGTGTTCACGTACATCTCGGTGCGCGCGGCGGCGCAGTCGTGGACGTCCATGCCGAGCATGTGGCCGGTGCCGTGCAGGGTCCAGCGGCGCTGGAGGCCGAGTTCGAGGACGCGCTCGACCGGGCCCTCGACGAGGCCCCACTCGACGAGCTTCTCGGCGAGGACCCGCTGGGCCGCGTCGTGGAAGTCGCGGTAGGCGGCGCCGGGCTTCACCGCGGCGATGCCGGCCTCCTGCGCCTCGTACACGGCGTCGTAGATCTTGCGCTGGAGCTCGGTGTACCGGCCGTTGATCGGCAGGGTGCGGGTGATGTCGGCGGTGTAGAGCTCGGTGGTCTCCACGCCGGCGTCGAGCAGCAGCAGGTCGCCGGAGCGGACGTCGCCGTCGTTGCGCACCCAGTGCAGGGTGGTGGCGTGCGGACCGGCGGCGCAGATGGAGCCGTAGCCGATGTCGTTGCCCTCGACGCGGGCGCGCAGGAAGAACGTGCCCTCGATGTAGCGCTCGCTGGTGGCCTCGGCCTTGTCGAGGACCTTCACGACGTCCTCGAAGCCGCGGGCGGTGGAGGCGCAGGCCTTCTCCAGCTCGGCGATCTCGAAGTCGTCCTTGACGAGACGGGCCTCGGAGAGGAAGACCCGCAGCTCCTCGTCGCGCTCGGCGGTGACCTTGTCGGTCAGCGCGGCCTCGATGCCGGCGTCGTGGCCGCGGACGTTGCGGACGGGGCCGGTGGCCTCGCGCAGCGCATCGGCCAGCTCGCGGACGTCCTTGGCGGGGATGCCGAGGAGCTGCTCGGCCTCGGCGAGGGAGTGGCGGCGGCCGACCCACAGCTCGCCCTGGCCGTGGAGCCAGAACTCGCCGTTCTCGCGGTCGGAGCGCGGCAGCAGGTAGATCGTGGCCTCGTGGCCGGCGGCGGTGGGCTCCAGGACGAGGACGCCGTCCTGGGTCTGGTCGCCGGTGAGGTACGCGTACTCGGTGGAGGCGCGGAAGCTGTACTCGGTGTCGTTCGACCGGGTCTTCAGGTTTCCGGCCGGGATCACCAGGCGCTCGCCGGGGAAGCGGGCGGAGACGGCGGCGCGGCGCGCGGCGGTCTTGCCTGCCTGGGCGATCGGCTTGAGGTCGCGCAGCTCGGTGTCGGCCCAGCCGGACTTCATGTTCTCGGCCAGCTCGTCGGAGACGCCCGGGTAGAGGCCGTTCTTCCGCTGCTTGATCGCCTGCTCTTCGGTCGACTCTTCCGGGGTCTCCGGCGTGAGCTCCTCGGCCACGGGTCTGCCTCCTCTTGGTACGACACTGAACCCCCACCATCGTACGGTCGTACGGAAGGGGGCCCAGGGCCGGAAGGCCTCTTACCGAAGAGTCACGTTCCGCTTACACGTACCCCACGCGCCGGGCTCACTCGAAGCGCGCGGCGAGCAGGACCACGTCCTCCCCGTCCACGGCGGGGTCGAGGCCCTCGGGCAGCAGGGTCCGCAGCACGTGGTCGGCGACCGCGCCGGGGTCGCCCCGATCCGCCTTCGGCACGCTCGCGGCGGCCGCGTGCAGCCGGGCGAAGGCGCGGTCCATGGCGTCGCCGGTACGGCGGAGCAGCCCGTCGGTGTAGAGAAGCACCGTTTCTCCGGGTGCGGGGGACAGCTCCACGCTCGGCGCCTCCCAGCAGGAGAGCATGCCCAGCGGGGCCGAGAGCGAGGTCTCGACGAACTCGGTCCGCCGGTCGCCGATGACCAGTGGCGGGGCGTGTCCGGCCCCGGCGAGGACGATCCGGCGCTGTGCGGGCTCGGCGTACGCGAAGAGCGCGGTCGCCGAGCGGGCGGGCTCGGTGAGCCGGAGCAGCAGTTCCAGGTCCGAGAGGACGGCGACCGGGTCCTCGCCCTCCATCACGGCGTACGCCCGGAGCGAGGCGCGCAGCCGGCCCATCGCGGCGAGCGCGCTGGGTCCGGTCCCGGAGACGGAGCCGACGGCGAGGCCGAGGGCGCCGTCGGGCAGCGGCAGCGCGTCGTACCAGTCGCCGCCGCCCAGCGGGCCGGTGCTGTGGCGGGCGGCGAGCTGGACGCCGGGGACGCGGGGGAGGCGGCTGGGGAGCAGCTCCTCGGCGACGGTGGACATCCGGACGCGGGCGCGCTCGACCTGGAGGAGACGGGCGACGTGCTCGGTGGCGAAGCGGCCGTAGAGCCCGATGAGGTGGCGCTGGCGGTCGGTGGGTTCGGCGGGCTCGTCGTAGAGCCAGACGGCCGCGCCGAGCCGCCCGGCGTCCTCGGTGGCGAGGGGGAGGGCGTAGCTGGCGGCGTAGCCGAGGCGGGCGGCGACCTCGCGGTGGCGCGGGTCGAGGCCTTCCTCGGTGCGCACGTCGCGGATGGCGATCGGATCGGGGACGTGGTCCGGGCGCCCGGGCTCGGGGAGGCCGTCGAGGAGGCGGCCGTAACCGGTGGCGCCGCGCGGGACGGTCTCGATGGTGCCGAGGTCGGCGTGGGCGAGGCCGAGGCCGATGGTGGTGGCGGGGCCGAGGCCGTCGGCCGGTTCGAGGACGGCCATGCCGCGGCGGGCGCCGACGAGCGCGGCGCCGGCGCCGAGCGCCTCGCGGAGGGCCTCGTCGAGGGAGGAGGTCCTGATGAGGCGCTCGGTGAGTTCGTGGAGCGTGGTGAGGTCGGAGACCCACGCGGCCAGCCGGTCCTGGATCAGGGCTCCGGGCGGCGGGACCGCGTCGGAGGGGGGCGCCGCGGCCGGGACCCCGGGGAGGGGCGCCGTAGTGTGCGGGGGCCCGGGAACCGTGGCATCGATTCCAGCCACTTTCGGGATGTGCGGGGCACTCATGTCAGTCGGCTTTCCGACCGGTGCGTTTGACGCCATAGCATCGCAAACCCCCATGTCATTCCGAGCCGCTCGATGCATCCACATGTACACGCACAAGAGGAACGATGTCCAGCATTGTCCCCACGGGACTTGTGGTGTCCGTGAGGTCGTGCGCAAGGGTTGAAGTGCGCGGGAAGTTGGCCGAAAATTGTCCCCGGTGTGCACCTTTTGCGGTCGACTGGCGTCGTTTGAAAGCGCGTCATTCCGAGCGTGCTGGGTACGTAATCGGTGACAGGCAGGGGCAGTTGGAGCTGCCCCGGAACGTGACGCGGGACCCCGGCGTCTTACATGCCGCAGGCCGCGCCCCCCTCCCGCGTGGCGGGGAACGTGTTCCGACCCGCCCCCGGAGACGGCCCGGCGCCACCTGGCTCTGACCTGGCTCCACCTGGTTCCGCTCGGTTCCACCTGGTTCCACCTGGATTCGGCCCGGCCGGCCCCGCTCGGACGCGGGGTGCCACCCCGCCGACCCGGTACGCGCTGATACGCACAGTGAAGTGTCCTGCACATGGTGTGATGTGGATTCGGCGTTCAACGGAAAGGAACGAGCGCACATGCGCGAGATCCTCGGAAGGCGACGCAGGCTCCGGTCCCGGCGCAAGGCGAGGACCGCCCGGCTCGACGCGGTGGTCACCTTCGCCGTCGAGTGGGACTGGCCCGTCCTGCCGGGAGCCGGCCTGAGAACGACGACCCGTACGGCCGCCGCCGCGGCCTGCGCCTGCCCCGACCCCGACTGCGCGGTCCCCGGGGCGCACCCGTACGACCCCGGGCTGCTCGCGGCCACCACGGACGACCGGATGGTCCGCTGGTGGTGGGCCAGGCGCCCGGACGCCCCGGTTCTCCTCGCCACCGGCGGCGACGCGCCCTGCGCCGTCAGCCTGCCCGCCGTGGCGGGCGCGCGGGCCCTCGCAGCGCTCGCCGCGACCGGCATGCGGCTGGGCCCGGTGGTGGCGACGCCGACCCGGTGGTCGATCCTCGTCGCCCCGTACGACCTCGAACGGCTGGGCGAGCTGCTCTACGCGAAGGACAGCGTGCCCAGCTCGCTCCGGTTCCACGGCGAGGGCGGCTACCTCCTCCTGCCGCCCTCGGTCACGGGCACCGGCCAGGTGCGGTGGGAGCGCGCGCCGCTCGCGGGCTCGGCCCGCCCCTGGCTGCCCGACGTCGAGGCGGTCGTCGACGCCCTGGTCGAGGCGAGCACGAGCACCCCGGGCGGCGGAAGCCGACTGACGTACTGAGGGCCGGGCCGGCGGGGGCGGGGGCGCGGCCGTGCCGGCGGCCGCGAGACCGGGGGCAAGCGCGGCCGGAGCGGGCGACCGGGGTGCCGGGACCGGCGGGCCGGAGTGGGCGACCGCGAGACCGGGATCGGCGCGGCCGGAGCGGGCGACCGGGGTGCCGGGGTCGGCGTGGCCGCGCCGGCGGGCGTTCACCCGAACGGGTGCGTCCCGGGCCGACTTGTCCGGGAACGGGCGCGCGGCAGGCCGGGCGCCCGCCGCCCGCCGCTATGTTCAGCCCACCGTTCGAGATCTCCAGCCGAGCAGGAGCAGGTGGGTTCCATGAGTCCGGTGAACCTCCGCGTGGTCGGACTCGGGACCGCCGTCACGGTGGCCGTCCTGCTGCCGCTCGTCGCCATGGCGGGGCCGACGGGCGACCCCGTACGCCCCTCCGGCGCGGGTGACGCCAAGGCGGGGGAGCTGCTGAGGGGCCTGGGCCTCGGGACGCGTACGCCCGCTTCTCCCGCTCCGGCCGCTCCCCGCGCGGCCGGAGCTTCGGCGACCCCGGCGACTCCGGCGGCCCCGGAGCGGGTCACGCGCTGTGGTCCGGAACTCGCCTCCCCCGAGGGGGTCGAGGCGCAGACCTGTGTCCTGAGCGAGGGTCCCGACGTCTGGGCGCGCACGTACTACCGGAACGCCACGCGCCAGGATCTCGACGCGTTTCTTACCCTCATGGCCCCCGGCGGGCGGACCGTTCAGGTGCGTTGCCCGGTGCCCGCGCAGGACGAACCGGGAACCTGTGAAACGCCTCCGGAGCGTGGTCGCGGCGCGGCCACGGCCTATACGGCGGTATCGGAATTCGCGGGCACGGGCGAAGGCGCGGGCACTCCGCTGCTGCTGCGCTCGGGCAGCAACACGGCGGACAGCGAAGGAAGTTGAGCGTCGACGCTCCGGCCGAGCCGGGAGCGGACATGGAAAGGCCCGATCGCTGGCGACGGGGGATGCACCAGCGACCGGGCTTCCAGAACGGTAACAAGAGATCTGCTGTTCGCAAATTCGATCTCGGTTATTCGGACAGGGATTTACCCGTCCCCCGACCGCGTTGTGGCGGAAGTCACCGACTGGTCGGTCTGTCAGTCACCGATACCACCTGGGGTATCAGCTGAGAGTGACCTGACGGTTCGTGAGGCCACCGCGCGCCCGGCGCTCCTCCGCCGTCAGCGGAGCGTCCGAGGCGAGCGCCTCGGCCAGCCGCTCGGCGAACTCGGCCGCCGGCTTCTCGCACTCCTCGGCCGTCATCGACGTCGGCAGGTCCCACACCGGCACCATCAGGCCGTGCGCGCGGAAGGAGCCGACGAGCCGGGTGTCCGCGCCGAGCGAGGTGCCCTCGCCGGCCTGGAGGCGGGCGAGCGCGTCGAGGAGCTTCTCCTCCGGGTGCGGCATGACCCAGCGGAGGTGGTTCTTGTCCGGGGTCTCGCACCAGTACGCGGAGTCCACGCCCGTCAGCTTCACGGTCGGGATCGCGGCCGCGTTGGCCCGCTCCAGGGAGGCCGCGACCTCCGGGTCGCCACCGTCCGCGGACTGCGGGATCCAGAACTCGAAGCCCGTGTGGACCTCGGGCGCGAACACGGCGTCCGCGTCGAGCAGCTCCTGCAGGCGCGGGCCCTCGGCCGGCACGCGGCGCGCGGGGACCGGGGTGCCCGGCTCGGCCTCCAGGGCGCGCTGGAGGGTGTCGGCCAGATCGCGGGCGAGGTCGCCGGAGGTGGAGTCGTTCTGCAGGGCGAGCAGGACGGAGCCGTCGTCGCGGCGGAGCGCCGGCCACGCCATCGGCAGCACGGTCGCGAGCGTCACGGACGGCACGCCCTCGGGCAGCCCGCCCTTCAGGGTGAGCGGCACGGTGGCGGCGGGCACCAGCTCGCGCAGCGCGACCCAGTCGCACTCGCCGGGCAGGCCCTCGAAGGGGCGCTGGACGAGCTCGGTCACGGCGTGGGCGGCGGCCCGGCCGTGACACGCCTTGTAGCGGCGGCCCGAACCGCACGGACACGGCTCGCGGGCACCGACGACCGGGATCTCCCCGCTCGTGACCTGTGCCTGACCGGTCTTGCCGGCCTTCGTCTGGGGGCGCTTCTTGGCCATGGTGTGGCTTTCTCCCGATCGCGGCGTGCTGCGCGCTGTGTGCGCTGAGTGCGTGCTGTATCGGGCGCGAGCCTAGCCGCACCGGGCCCGACCGCCCCTCAGGCGGGGCGCGGCCCTCCCGGCCGAAGGGCCGGGACTCGCGGGTCGGTGGCGCCGGACCTGTCGGTCCGTGGCGTCGGGATCTCGCCGGTCGGGTCGCCGGACCTTGCGGGGTCGGTCGCGTCGGGATCTCGCCGGTCGGGTCGCCGGACCTGGTCGGTCGGTGGCGCCGGACCTGGTCCATCCGTGGCGTCGGGTTCTCGCCGGTCGGGTCGCCGGACTTCGTCGGTCCGTGGCGCCGGACCTGGTCGGTCCGTGGCGCCGGACCTGGTCGGCCGGGTAGCCGGACCTCGTCGGGCCGGGGTCAGTCCAGGTCGTCGTACGCGTCCAGGAAGTCGAAGCCGGAGCCGCCGCCGACGCGGGCCGCGAAGTCCTCGCGGCGGTGTCCCTCGGTGACCACCACCCAGACGGTGACCTCGCCGGTCGCGCTGTCCCGTACGCCCCAGTCCTGGGACAGCGCGCCGATGATGTTCAGCCCGCGGCCGCCGTGCGCGGTGACCGAGGGCGTCGACGGAACGGGGCGCGTCGGACCGCCGCCGTCCGTGACCTCGACCCGCAGGCCGCCCGCCGGATCGACCCGCCAGGCCGCCCGTACGTCGCCGTCGCCCCGATCCGCGCACCCCAGCGGCCTGCCGTAACGACAGGCGTTGCTGAGCAGTTCGGAAAGGATCAGCACCGCGTCGTCGACGACCGATTCGGACACCCCGCTGCGGTACAGCTCGTCCCGCATCCGGTGCCTCGCCTCACCGACGCCGGCAGGGCCATGGGGTACGGCCATGCTCGACGACGTGGGCACCTCTTGTGCCACCACCAACGCCACCCCCGAGACCTCCTTTGCCCCACGCCACCGTGTGGATGCCCCGCAGGCCTGGACCGGAAACCGGCCAATCCGCGTTCGATGACGCACTCGTGACGATCGCGTACACACGGAACGCGCCGGTGCACTCCCTGTAAGTCCTGTTGTGTCCTGTGAAGGGTGGGAAAAGGGAGACGGGTGAAACGGGACAAGTCGGTATATCGAAGCTCAGTCGCGGCCCAGCTGGGCCAGTACCTGCTTCGGGCGATTGGTGATGATCGCGTCAACGCCCAGGCGCTCGCAGAGCTCGACGTCCTCGGCGTCGTCCACCGTCCAGACGTGGACCTGGTGCCCGGCCTTCTGGAGCCGGAGGATCACCGCGGGGTGGTGACGGACGATCCGGATCGACGGACCCGCGATGCGCGCACCCGCGGGAAGCCGCCCGTCGCGCAGCCGGGGCGAGACGAACTGGGCCAGCGAGACCGTGGGCAGCGTCGGCGCCGCCGCGGCGATCCGGGACAGCGAACGGGCCGAGAAGCTCATGATCCGTACGGGAGAGTCGGCGGGGGACTCCGGCTCGTCCAGGCCGAAGCGCTTGAGGAGCTGGAGCAGGCGCTCCTCGACCTGGCCCGCCCACCGGGTCGGGTGCTTGGTCTCGATCGCCAGCTCGACCCGGCGCCCGGCGTCGGAGACCAGCTCCAGGAGGCGCTCCAGGGTGAGGACGGAGGTCGAGCCGGGAGCCTTCCGGTCCGGGCTCTCGCCTGACTCCTCCCATCCCTTCCAGGTCCCGAAGTCCAGCGCGGCGAGATCGGCCAGTTCGAGGGTGGACACCGCGCCGCGGCCGTTCGACGTGCGGTCGACGCGGCGGTCGTGGACGCAGACGAGATGGCCGTCGGCGGTGAGCCGGACGTCGCACTCCAGGGCGTCGGCGCCGTCCTCGATGGCCTTCACATAGGCGGCCAGGGTGTGTTCCGGTGCGTCCTCGGATGCTCCACGGTGGGCGACGACCTGGAGGGGGACGCGGTTCTGGTGCTGCCGTGCGTGAGTCACGGCGTCATGGTGCCATTGGCGGGGTGCGGCGGGCACACCGGAGTGAGTCCGTTCTGTCCGTATATAAAGGTCTGGGTGCGAACGCACAGCTCCGCCTTACAGCGGCCCGACGTCCTGTGGGAAAAGCTGGTACAGCACCCTGGAGCAGTAGGTGGCCAGCAGGACCACCATCCCGCAGTCAACGAGGAGAGCGAGCTGTGAGCACCGAGAACGAGGGCACGGCGGTTCCGGCGGACCCGGCTGCCCCGTCCGCCCCTCCCACGCCTCCCGTACCCCCGACGACCCCGCCCGCGAAGGACACGACGGGCGCGAAGGACGCGGCGGACACGGCGGACGCGACGGAGCCTCCGGCCCAGGCCACCCCGGACCCGGCGGCCCCGGCACCCGCCCCGGCCGCTCCCGCGGAGCCCGAGCCGGCCCCGACCCGGACGCTGCCCCGGACCGATTCCCAGGCACCCGCCCCCGCCCCCGCCCACCCGCAGTCCATGCCCGACCCGGCGCACGGCCGGCACACCTATGCGCAGGCCCCCGCGGGCGCACCGGCCCAGGCCCACGCCGCGGCCGGTGGCTGGCCGCCGCCCCCGCCGGCGGTACCGGCCTGGGGCGCGCCGCCCCCGCCCGCACAGCCCGCCCCCGGGGCCCGCAAGCGGACCGGTGGCATGGTCGCGGCCGTCCTGGTCGCGGCGCTCGTCGCCGGCGGCATCGGCGGCGGCATCGGCTACTGGGCGGCGGAGCGCGGCGACAACGGCGGCTTCAGCTCGACCACGGTCTCCTCCGGCGACGCCCCTGCCTCCTTCAAGCGCGAAGCGGGCACGGTCGCCGCGGTGGCGGCGAAGGCGCTGCCGAGCGTGGTGACCATCCAGGCGAAGTCCGGCGGCAGCGAGGGCGAGGGCGGCACGGGCACGGGATTCGTGTACGACCACGAAGGCCACATCGTCACCAACAACCACGTGGTGGCGTCGGCCGCGGACGGCGGCACGCTCTCCGTGACCTTCTCGGACGGCAAGTCGTACGACGCCGAGGTCGTCGGCCGGGCCCAGGGCTACGACGTCGCCGTCCTGAAGCTGACGAACGCCCCGAAGGGGCTGACGCCGCTGGCGCTCGGCGACTCCGACAAGGTCGCCGTCGGCGACTCGACGATCGCCATCGGCGCGCCCTTCGGCCTGTCGAACACGGTGACCACGGGCATCATCAGCGCCAAGAACCGCCCGGTGGCCTCGGGCGACGGCTCCGGCGGCAGCAACTCGTACATGAGCGCGCTGCAGACTGACGCCTCGATCAACCCCGGCAACTCCGGCGGCCCGCTGCTCGACGCGAGCGGCGCCGTGATCGGCATCAACTCGGCCATCCAGTCCACCGGCAGCGGCTTCGGCCAGTCCCAGGCGGGCTCGATCGGCCTCGGCTTCGCCATCCCGGTCAACCAGGCCAAGAACGTGGCCCAGCAGCTCATCAAGACCGGCAAGCCGGTCTACCCGGTGATCGGCGCGACCGTGAACATGAACGGCAAGGGCAGCGGCGCCACCATCGCCTCCCAGGGCGCCGGCGGCAGCGCCCCCGTCACCGCGAACGGCCCCGCGGCCAAGGCGGGCCTGAAGGCGGGCGACGTGATCACCGGCTTCGGCGGCCACCAGATCGACAGCGGCCCCACCCTCATCAGCGAGATCTGGACCCACAAGCCCGGCGACTCCGTCCAGGTCACCTACGAGCGCGACGGCAAGACCGCCACGACCACGGTCACCCTCGGCGAGCGCACCGGCGACAGCTGACGGCCCCCCGTCGCACACGACGGCGACAGCTGACGGCCCCCCGTCGCACACGACGGAGACAGCTGACGGCCCCCCGTCGCACACGACGGAGACAGCTGGCGACCCCCCCCCGTCGCACACGAGGGAGGGGAGCACCGGACACCCGGCGCTCCCCTCCCTCGTGTCACGCCCGACCGTCGAACACGCCGACGCCCACCCCGAGCACGCCCACCATCTCCCCCGTAAGCCGGCGCGGCCAGTCAGGCGCCGGCGGGTCAGCCGCGGGTGGACGTGGCCGGCGGCACGTCCGGCGGTACGTCCGGCGGGAGGTCCGAAGTCCGCCGCCAGACACGGCGCGCCGGCGGGGCGGCCTCCTGCCGCCACTCGTCGGCGACTCGCTCGACCGGGGTCGGGCTCTCCGTGATCGTCTGCAGGTCCCGGAGCAGGAGCTCGGTGAGCTCGCCGTCGAGCCGCTCGCCGACGCCCTCCGAACTCCACCGCACCATGAGCTGCGCGGCCCGGTCCAACCCGTCCTCGGTCGCCTGCGGATAAGCCAGTGCCAGGGATGCCCGGGCGATCTCCACCGCGCTTCGCGTACGCATCCGTCAACCCCTCCTGTTCGTCCTGCTCGTCATGGCCGGGTGGATCCGTTCAGATCTGGCGCGCCGCGCACACGACGCACTGTCCGGCGGTGGCGGCGGTGCGGACGTGGATGCTCGTCAGGTCCTGGGCCTGCCGCAGGCACTCGGCCCGGCCCAGTTCCGCGTACTCCGCCGTGCACATCGTGTCGCGCACCAGTACTTCCCAGTGGTCCTGTGCCAGAAGCCAGTGATTCCGGTGCGCCCGGCGCACGAAGTTGTCGACCAGCGCGTGGGCTTCCGGCGACTTGTTGAAGTAGTCGCCCAGGTACGCGATCCGCGACGGCGGCCGAAGCCTGTCGCCGAGCTTCCGCCTCCGGAAGAGACCGCTCGTCGTCAGCTGCTTCACGCTCCGGATGCGGGTGGCGATGACGTGACCGGCCACCCCACCGATGATCGCGGGCACGAGGAGCCACCCGATGAGCGACGCGCCCCACGACGGGAGGCCGCTCGGCGGGTCGATGAGCGTGAACGTCTTGTAGACGTCTTTGTACCCCTCGCCCCGCGCCGCCAGGAAGTACAGGCCGCCGACGACCACCGCCAGCGGAAGCCCCCAGTCCACGAACCACTGCGTCACACCGGACAGCGCCTTGCGCGACCGCAGCATGCGCCGCAGCCGCTTCCGGAACGACTCCGGCGGCGGCGGATCCAGATGGAACGGCACAGGAAGACTGCTGATGGACAACGGTGATGCCCCTCCCACTCCGACGCCACTCCCACCCCGGAACCGGTCACCCCGACCACGGGCGTCACGCAGGGAGCACGCACACGAACTCGCTCGCGGTTCCCACGCGTTGACCGGACCGCACAGGATGATCCCCCGTCCCCCCGCCGCTCGACCCTCCGCGCACCCCCAAAAGTGCGTACATCCGCAGCAGCGCCCAGCCGGTAGGCTGTAGCCGCTCCGCAGCAGGTGAGGCGGGGCACAGGTGGGTTGCCCGAGCGGCCTAAGGGAACGGTCTTGAAAACCGTCGTGGCAGCGATGTCACCGTGGGTTCAAATCCCACACCCACCGCAGCAGGCCGGCGCGTGCGCCGGATGACGAGGGGCGTCCCGGTGAGGGGCGCCCCTCGGTCGTGTACGGGGGCCTGGACGAGGGGCGTCGCGGCGTGGGGGACCTTCCGGGCGGTGCGCGCTGTCAGGGGCTTCCTGGTGGGTGGGTGGGTGGGTGGGTGGGCCGTGGTCCTGGTGGCGGTCCCGGCTGGCGAAGGGCCACACCGTGGGTGACGATCGCAGCAGGCGTGGGTTGTCGCCCGCGGCGTACGCGCTCGGGGCTTCGGCCGGGGCTCTTCCCGGTGGGTCGGAGCATCCCTGGCCTTCCCTGCCCTTCCTGGAGGTACGCGTCATGGCAGGCTTCTCGCTCGACTCCGTCGAGGCCGTCGTCGGCGGCGGAAAAGCGGTGATCTCGGCCGACGACAGCACGGTCGTCGCCGCCGTGCAGGACACCCTGCGGCAGGGCAGGTCCGCGACGTTCTACCTCACTCCGGAGCAGGGGGCGAGGGTCAAGTCCTGGTACTGGACGCCCAAGCGGATCAAGGAGCGGGGGCTGGAGCCCGTCTCGAGCGAGGAGCTGCAAAGGATCGAGTCCGAGCTGGGGGTCGAGGGCATGGGCCACTCGTACTCCAACCGGGTCGCGTGCGAATGCGGGGCCGTCTACGGTGCGTTCGAGTTCGTCCAGCAGGGCATCGCGGAGCACGGCAAGGAGCAGGTGGACGCGGTGCTCGCCCTGGAGGACGTCTACGTCCTGCGGGTCAACCCCGTGAATTCCGCCGTGTGCGCCGCATGTACGCGCGGGATCTCGGTCGGCCACGAGTACGACATGGCGAGCAGGTACGGGTGCTCCCGAACCGAGGCCCCCGTCTGACGTACGAAGCGGCAGGTCGCAGGGCGGGCCCCGGATTCCGGGGCCCGCCCTGCGCGTAACGGCCGGGTGCGGCGCGGAGCGGGGCTCAGCCCCCGTCGATGCGGGTGAGCAGTGCCAGGGCCTGGATGGTGCGGTTGTTGTCCGGGCCGAAGGCGGTCAGGCTGGCCTCGTGGACGGCGGCGGCCAGCGGGCGGGCCTCGGCGTCGCGGCCGAGGCCGTGGAGGGCCATGGCCGTGGCGAGGTCGGCGGCGCCGGCCTCCGGACCGCGCTGCTCCGCGGGCAGGCTGCGGTGTATCTCGTCCGCGCGTTCCGCTTCGGCGATGGCCTCCTCGTGGCGGCCCTGGGCGTTGAGGCTGGTGGTCAGGGAGAGCCGCACGACCAGGGTGAACTGGTCCACGCGGTCGTGGGCGGCGAGGAAGTCACGCGTCAGCCCCTCGACCGCCTGGTAGTTGCCCAGCGCGTTGAGGGCCGCGATCTGCCCGTTGAGGGCGGCCATCACGACGTACGGCATCTCCGGCGTCTCGTTGCGGGCCGCGAGGTGCATGACCTCGACGCACTCCGCCTCGCATTCGTTGTGCCGGCCGAGCATGTTCAGCGCCTGGGCGCGGTCGGTGCGCAACTTCAGGGTCATCGTGTGGTCGGGGCCGAAGATCCGGTCGTAGTCCGGCAACAGCGCGTCGAAGGTGGCGAGCGCCTCGTCGCTGCGGCCCAGGGCGCCGGCCGCGAGGGCGGCGACGCCCAGCGCCATCGGCGCGAACGGCTCGTCGTGCGGCCGCTTCTGCGCGGCGGCGATGGAGAGGGCCCCGGCCTCCGCCTCGGCGTAGCGCCCCGCTTGGTAGAGGGCTCTCACCTCGGCTAAGTCGTTCAGTGTCTGGAGACCGGCTTCGCGTCGGCCGCGCGACCGAAAGAGTGTCATGGCCAGAGCATACGAACGCTGCGTACGTCCGTTCGGGGAAGTTCGGAGAAGTTCCGATGTTCCGATGTCCGGATGTCCGGATGTCCGGATGTTCGGTGATGGTCGCACGGCTTCGGGGTGGGACGGCTCAGCGGATGCGGATTGCCGGGGGTGCGGTGATGCTGGAGGGGCCGGAATCGTGCGAGGAGGCCAGGATGTCCATGTTGGACAAGCTCAAGGGAATGCTGAAGGGCCACGAGGATCAGGCGTCCCAAGGCATCGACAAGGCCGGCGACTTCGTCGACCAGAAGACCCAGGGCAAGTACAGCGGCCAGGTCGACACCGGCCAGGAGAAGCTCAGGGAGCAGCTGGGACGCCCGGACCCGGGTCCGGGTCAGGACAAGCCGCCCCAGCAGTAGGGCCGCGCCGAACCCGTTGTCGCGGGTGCCGGCAGGTCCGTACGCCGGACGGTGAAGGGGCGCCCCGGATTCACCCGGGGCGCCCCTTCCGGGTCGCGCGGCGGGAAATCCGATGGCCGGGGCGTGTCCCGGGGGCTTGAATCCGGCGGGGGAAGACCGGAGGAAAGGGCGGCTCGCCGTGGTGCGCATCGTGCTGGTTCAGGGGGACATCACCGCGGAGGCGGCGGACGCCGTGGTCAACGCCGCCAACTCCTCGCTGCTGGGCGGCGGCGGGGTCGACGGCGCCATCCACCGGAAGGGCGGCCCGGAGATCCTCGCCGCCTGCCAGGATCTGCGCCGCTCGCACTACGGCAAGGGCCTGCCGACCGGGCAGGCCGTGGCGACCACGGCGGGACGGCTGCCGGCCCGCCACGTGATCCACACGGTCGGCCCGGTCTGGTCGCGGGACGAGGACCGCTCGGAACTGCTGGCCTCCTGCTACCGCGAGTCCCTCCGCGTGGCCGACGGGCTCGGCGACCGTACGGTCGCGTTCCCCGCGATCTCCACCGGTATCTACGGCTGGCCTATGGACGACGGCGCCCGGATCGCCGTGGAGACGGTGCGGACGGCCCGTACCGAGGTGGAGGAAGTGCGCTTCGTGCTCTTCGACGCGCCCGCGTACGCGGCCTTCGAGGCGGCGGTGGGGGACGCGGGCGTCTAGGGGGCAGTGGGGGACGCGGGCGTCTAGGGGGCGCCCCGGAGGCGTCCCGGGGGCGTGGCGGGGCGCGGATCGGTTCGAACGCCTACCCCTGGGTCGTGAATGTGCTCGATCCCCCCGCGCGGGAGACGCGCCGTGGCGTCCGCTCCGGGGCGGCGGTCGGCGGAGGGGATGCCGGAACGCTTCCTCTCTTGCGGCGCACGGGCCGTGCTCGTAGCGACGCGTGTTCACCGCGGTGAGCTGCGGCTTTCGTCGGACTGCCGGGGTTTATCGGCTTGTCCTCACGCTTGCGGGGGAATCGGTCGCTCCGGGGTGGTTCGCCGGGGATTCGGTGGGCAACTCTGGATTCGCGACGTCGAGCAGAAAACGACCGGGGCGGTAGGCCAACTGCCTTGGACATAGCCGTACTTCAGACCAGCTCAGCTCGGATCGGTTCAGAACCGTTCAGATCCCTTCAGGTCCGTTCAGAGCAGCTCCGTGCAACAGCACCAGTTTCAGTTCCCGGAGGAACACATATGGCAAGCATCCGTACCGCCCGCGTCCTCGCCGCTGCCGCCGCCCTGCCCCTCGCCGCCGCGCTCTTCACGGGGGTGGCCCAGGCCGACAACGGCGGGTTCGCGGACGACGGATCGAACACGAGCGTCGCCTCGATCATCGGGAGCGGCGTGGGTGGGGACAACCACGGCAACTCGACCACCACGCAGCAGGTGGCGACCGGATCCGGTGCCTCCAACCAGAACAACACCGCGAGTGTGAACGGCTCCGCCTTCACCCACATCGCCCAGTCCAACAACGTGGTGAACTTCAACCCGTGGTGGTGACCGGCAGCACGGGAGCCGGCCCGACGGGGGGCGTGACCGCGGTGTGAACGACGGCCTGTGCGGCGGTACTTCGGTACCGTCGCGCGGGCCGTCACGCGTTTCGTGGGCGGGTGCCCGACCCGAGGGTGCGCGAAGGCCCCCGAGGGGGCCGAGCGGAAGCCGGAACCGGGTGCGGGCGTCTTCGACCTTGACAGGGGTCCTGAATCTGACGGACAGTCAGAAACCTCAGTCGTCCCACGGGAGGCCGTCGCCGTGCACCTCGCCCCGACCGAGCGGCAGCTGCGGCTGCGCGCCGAACTCCGCGCGTACTTCCGGGAGCTGATGCCCGACGGCCCGCCTCCCCCCGACGACACGGCCGCCCAGCGCCGACTGCTCCGCCGCATCGGCGCCGACGGGCTGCTCGGCCTCGGCTGGCCCGAGGAGTACGGCGGGCAGGGGCGTGGCCCGGACGAGCAGTTCGTCTTCTTCGACGAGGCGTACCGCGCGGGCGCCCCCGTCTCGATGGTCACCCTCAACACCGTCGGACCGACCTTGATGGCGTACGGGACCGAGGAGCAGAAGGCCTTCTTCCTGCCCCGGATCCTGCGCGGCGAGACCGTCTTCGCCATCGGGTACAGCGAGCCCGAAGCGGGCACGGACCTCGCCTCCCTCCGCACCCGGGCGGTTCGGGACCCGGCCCCGGCCGAGGGGAGCGCGGCGGGTGGGAGCCCCGCGGACGACGGCTCCTGGGTGATCGACGGGCAGAAGATCTTCACCTCCAACGCCCAGAACGCCGACTGGATCTGGCTCGCCTGCCGCACCGACCCCGACGCGCCCCCGCACCGGGGCATCTCCATCGTCCTGGTCCCCACCGACGCCCCCGGCTTCTCCTGGACCCCCATCGCGACCGTGGGCGGGCTGACGACGACCGCCACGTACTACGACGGGATCCGGGTCCCCGCGGGCAACCTCGTCGGGCCCGAGCACGGCGGCTGGGGGCTCATCACCAGCCAGCTGAACCACGAGCGGGTCGCTCTCGCCGCGATCGGCATGCAGGCCGAGGACTTCTTCGGCGCCGTACTCGACCGGGCGCGTACCCCCGATCCGGTGACGGGCAGGCGCCGTGTTGACGAGCCGTGGATCCGGATTCGAGCCGCCGAAGCGCACGCCCGACTGGCGGCGACACGCCTGCTGAACTGGCGTTTGGTGGGGGACGTGGGGGGCGGCCGGCTGGCCCCGGGCGACGCGAGCGGAGTGAAGTTCGCGGGAACCGAATCGGCGGTGGAGGTGTATCGAATATGTCAGGAGATCGCGGGCGGGGCGGGGACGGTGCGGGCGGGATCGCCGGGGGAGTTCGACGGCGGTGAGCTGGAGCGCATGAACCGTGCCGCGCAGATCAACACCTTCGGGGGAGGGGTGAGCGAGGTGCAGCGCGAGATCGTCGCGAGGATGCGGCTCGGCATGAAGGGGAGGGGGCGGCGATGAGCGGGACGGAACGGACGGCGGACGGGCTGTACGAGCTGATCGCCGCGTACGAGGGCCGGCCGGCCGCCGTCGGGGGCACCGGCAAGGACCCGGTCAACCTGCCCATGATCAGGCACTGGTGCGAGGCCATGGGGGACGCCCACCCCGCCTACGGGGGGCCGGACGCCGTCGCTCCGCCGACCATGCTCCAGGCGTGGACGATGGGCGGCCTCTCCGGACACACCGACCGCTCCGGGGCGTACGACGAGCTGTTCGCCCTCCTCGACGGCGCCGGGTACACGTCGGTGGTCGCGACGGACTGCGAGCAGGAGTACCTGCGGCCCCTGCGGCCGGGTGACGAGATCACCTTCGACGCCGTCATCGAGTCCGTGTCGCCGCGCAAGACCACCAAGCTCGGCGCGGGGCACTTCGTGACCACGCGGATGGACGTCCGGGCGGGCGGCACCCTCGCCGGCACCCACCGCTTCCGCATCCTCAAGTACGCCCCCGCCGGCCGGCGCCCCACGGAGACGGGGACGGAGACCGGGACAGGGACCGGGACGGGGACGGGCACGGGGACGGGGACGGAGACGGAGACCGGGACGGGCGCGGAGGCCGGCACCGGTGTCGGCGGGGGCACCGGGACCGGCACCGGCGGCGGGATCAGCGGCGGGACCGAGGGCGGGCGGCCGAAGGCCAGGCGGCCGCGTCCCGTGGTCAACCGGGACAACGCCGGGTTCTGGGAAGGAGTGGCCGCGCACAAGCTGCTCATCCAGCGCTGCGGCGCCTGCGCGGCCCTGCGCTTCCCCTGGCTGCCGGGGTGCGCCGACTGCGGCTCGCGGGAGTGGGACACGGTCGAGGCGAGCGGCGCCGGGACGGTCTTCTCGTACGTCGTGATGCACCACCCGTCCTTCCCGGCCTTCGATCCGCCCTACGCGGTCGGGCTCGTCGAACTCGCCGAGGGCGTAAGGATGATCAGCAACGTGGTGGGAGTGCCGTACGACAAGGTGCGGATCGGCATGCCGGTGCGGCTGGAGTTCCTGCGGGTCGACGAGGAGCTGGAGCTTCCCGTCTTCCGCGCGGGAGGGGAGGACTGACATGGACTTCACGCCCACCGAGGAGCAGGAGGCCGCCCGGGAGCTGGCCGGACGGATCTTCGGCGACCTCGCCACCCACGACCGGCTCAGGGCCGCCGGCACCGGCACCGACGCCGAGCTCTGGAAGGCCCTCTGCGCGGCCGGCCTCCCCGGCGCCGTCGAGGACACCGGCCTCCTCGGCCTCGTCCTCCTCCTGGAGGAACAGGGCCGCGTCACCGCCCAGGTCCCGTTCGCCGCGACCTGTGTGTACGGGATCCTCGCCGTCACCCGGCACGGCACCCGGGAACAGCGCGCCCGCCTCCTTCCCGGCCTCCGCGACGGCACGACGGTGGTGACGGGCGCCCTGCCGGCCCCGGACACGGTCACCTCCCGCGCCACCCGCGACTCCCAAGACACCCGCGACTCCCGCGACTCCCGCGACACCCCCGCCACCCCCGCCACCCGCGACGACGCGGCTCACGGGGAGGCAGGCGGAGTCGTGGCCTCCGGTGGCGGGCGGCTCACTGGGGTCGTGGAGTGGGTGCCGTGGCTCAGGGACGCCACCCATGTCCTCGTCCCCGACGAGGAGCACGCCCTGTGGCTGGTCCGCACGGAGGACGCGGCGGCCGTCGAGGCCGTCGAGCTCACCGCGCCCTGGTCGGCCGGCCGGCTCGTCCTGGCGGGGACGCCCGCCGAGCGGTTGGGCGGGGCGGTGGCGCGGACGGGGGCAGGGCGCGCGGGGCCTGCCGGGCAGTCAGGGCCGACCGGCGAGCGGCTCGGCGGGCCCGGAGCGGCGGCCTACGCGGACGTGCTCGCCGCCGCGCGGATCGCCTTCGCCGGGCTGCAGGCGGGGGTGTGCGCCGGGTCGTTGGCGAGAGCCGTGGCGTACACGTCGGTGCGGGAGCAGTTCGGGCGGCCGCTGGCCACGCATCAGGCGGTGCAACTGCGGGCCGCCGACGCCCATATGGACACCGAGGCCATCCGTGTCACGACCTACGAGGCGGCCTGGCGGTTCGACGAGGGCCTGGACGCCGGGGCGGCGGCCCTGACCGCCGCCTGGTGGGCGTCCGAGGCGGGGAAGCGGGTCGTGCACGCCGGACAGCACCTGCACGGCGGCATGGGCGCGGACCTCGACCACCCCGTCCACCGCCATTTCCTGTGGGGCCGGCAGCTCGACGCCTATCTGGGCTGCGGCACCGAACTCCTCGCCGAGCTCGGCGACCTGCTCGCGGAGGGGGACCCGTCATGAAGCCCGGGGACGAACTGCCGCCGCTGCGGATCCCGATCACCCGCACCCTGATCGTCGCCGGGGCCGTCGCCTCCCGCGACTACCAGGACGTGCACCACGACGCCGAACTGGCCCGGGAGAAGGGGTCCCCGGACATCTTCATGAACATCCTCACCACCAACGGGCTCGTCGGCCGGTACATCACCGACCACTTCGGCCCCCGGGCCGTCCTCCGCAAGGTCGCCATCCGGCTCGGCGCCCCCAACCACCCCGGGGACACCATGGTCCTGACCGGGACGGTCACCGAGGTGGACGGGGACACGGTCGGCGTCAGGGTCGTCGGGGCGAACGGGCTCGGACACCACGTCACCGGGACGGTCACCGTGGAGGTCGGGCGATGAGCCTCCGCAGCAGGGACGAGCTGGGCGGCCGGGCGGCCGTCGTGGGCATCGGGGCGACCGAGTTCTCCAAGGACTCCGGCCGCAGCGAACTCTCCCTCGCCGTCGAGGCGGTGCGGGCGGCCCTCGACGACGCCGGGCTCACCCCCGCCGACGTCGACGGCCTGGTCACCTTCACCATGGACACCAACCCCGAGATCACCGTCGCCCAGGCGTCCGGCATCGGCGAGCTGTCGTTCTTCTCCCGCGTGCACTACGGCGGCGGGGCGGCCTGCGCCACCGTGCAGCAGGCCGCGCTCGCCGTCGCCGCCGGGGTCGCCGAGGTCGTCGTCTGCTACCGGGCGTTCAACGAGCGCTCGGGCCGCCGCTTCGGTTCCGGCGTCCAGCAGCGCGAGCCCTCGGCGGAGGGCGCGGCCCTCGGCTGGCAACTGCCCTTCGGGCTGCTCACTCCGGCCTCCTGGGTCGCCATGGCCGCCCAGCGCTATCTGCACACCTACGGGCTCACCCCGGACGCCTTCGGCCACGTCGCCGTCACCGACCGGCGGCACGCGGCCCGCAACCCCGCCGCCTACTTCCACGGGAAGCCGATCACCCTCGCCGACCACGCCGCCTCGCGCTGGATCGTCGAGCCGCTCCGGCTCCTCGACTGCTGCCAGGAGACCGACGGCGGTCAGGCGATCGTCGTCACCTCCGCCGAGCGCGCCCGTGACCTGCGGAATCCGCCCGCCGTGATCCTGGCGTCGGCGCAGGGTGCCGGACGCCGGCAGGAGGCCATGACCAGCTTCTACCGGGACGATCTGACGGGGCTGCCGGAGATGGGCGTCGTCGCCCGGCAGTTGTGGCGGACGTCCGGACTCGCGCCGACCGACATCGACGTGGGCATCCTCTACGACCACTTCACCCCGTTCGTGCTGATGCAACTGGAGGAGTTCGGCTTCTGCGGGCCCGGCGAGGCGGCCGACTTCGTCGCGGCCGACGCCCTCCCGCTGAACACCCACGGCGGTCAGCTCGGCGAGGCCTACCTCCACGGCATGAACGGCATAGCGGAGGCGGTACGCCAGGTGCGCGGCACCTCCGTCAACCAGATACCCGGCGCGGCCCGGACCCTGGTGACGGCGGGCACCGGGGTTCCCACGTCCGGGTTGATCCTGGGCACGGACGGCTGAGGCGACGGGCCCAGCGGTGGCCGGGTGGCTCGGGCGGTCCTTCACTCGCGCCATGAGCACAAGCGCCCGCCCCCCTGCCGCACCCGAACCCGACCCCGTACCCGAGACACCGCCGCCACCGCCGCCACCGACCTCGTCCCCCTCGTCCGCGCCACCGCACCCGTCCTCGTCGTCCGCGCCGCAGCACCGGTCCTCGTCGTCCGCGCCGCAGCACCGGTCCTCGTCGTCCGCGCCGCCGTCACCGTCCACGTCACCGTCCGCGCCGCCGTCACCGTCCACCTCACCGCCCGCACCGCCGCCACCGTCCACCTCGTCCTCCTCGTCCTCCTCGCCGCCCTCGTCCTCCTCGCCGCCCTCGCCGTCCTCGCCGCCCTCGCCGCCCTCGCTCTCACCGGCGAGCCGCTCGCGTTCCGCGTCGCCTCTCGGGGCGCGGTCGGTGCTGGCCGCCCTGATGGTGGCGGTGGCCGGGGCCACTCTCCTGACCGCGCCCGCCCCCGGCCCCGCCCCCGCGCCCGACCCGGCGGGGGCGCGCCTGCGCACCGCCCCCGCTCTCGCCGGTGCGCCCGCGCTCGCGTACTTCGAGGGCAAGGCCTTCGACACGTGTGAGGCGCCGTCGGTCGCGGTGATGAAGGCGTGGCGCAGCTCGTCGTACGGGGCCGTGGGGGTCTACTTCGGCGGCCGGGGCCGGGGGTGCCCGAAGCAGCGGGAGCTGAGCGCGGCGTGGGTCGCCTCGGTGCACGCCATGGGCTGGCGGCTGCTGCCCCTGTTCGTCGGCTCCCAGGCGCCGTGCGTCGTCTCGCCCGCCAAGCGGCCGTACGCGATCGGCGCCGACCCCTCGCGGCAGGGCACCAACGAGGGGGCCGAGGCGGTCCGGGCGGCGCAGGCCCTGGGGATGGGCGCGAGCAGCCCGCTGTACCTCGACATCGAGGCCTACGAGCGGGGTGACGCGCGGTGCGCCGCGACGACCCTCTCGTTCGTCCGTGCCTGGAACCGGGAGGTGCGGCGCCTCGGCTACGTCCCCGGCTTCTACAGCAGCGCCGATTCGGGGGTCAGGGACATCGAGGCGCAGCGGAGGGCGGGCACGAAGGACCTGCCGGCCGTGATGTGGTTCGCGCGCTGGCGGGGGCAGCCGTCGCTGTACACCGAGTCGGTGCTGCACCCGCAGGCCTGGACGCCGCACGCCCGCATCCACCAGTACGTGGGCGACGTCGCCGAGTCGCACGGCGGTCGCCTGCTCCACATCGACCGCAGCGAGGTGGACGCACCGGTCGCCCGCGTCACGACCAGGACCGCGTTCGCGGCGACCCGCCCCCGACCAGTACAGGAGCGCTGAACGCGGTCCACGCGATCCGCCTCCGCGATCCGCCTCCGCGATCCGCCTCCGCGATCCGCGCGGACCGCCGCCCAGCGCACCGGGCCCCACGCCCGCCCCCTCCCCTCCTCCCCCTTCCTCCCCCTCCCCTCCGCCCCCGATCCGGGCCCGGTGATGTCCTCCCCAGGCAGGTTCCGACCCTGAGGCGGGGGTGGGGGGACTCCACCCAGAGGAGGTGGAGCCGTCCCCGCCCCTACAACCTGAGGCGGAGCGGGGTTCGGGACCTGGGGCCGATCCGCCGGGGCCCGTCCCCTCCTAGCGTGGAGTCATGACTCCGCCACCCTCTGGCCCCGTCTGCGCCGGTGCCTCGCAGTACGCGTCGTACCCGTCCTTCTCCTCGTACGTACGAGCGCGCGGGCCCGTGCTCCTGCGCACCGCGCGCTCCCTGACCGCCAACCCCTCGGACGCCGAGGACCTCCTCCAGACCGCGCTGACCAAGACCTTCGTGGCCTGGGAGCGCATCGAGGACCACCGGGCGCTGGACGGTTACGTCCGCCGGGCGCTGCTGAACACCCGCACGTCGCAGTGGCGCAAGCGGAAGGTCGACGAGTTCGCCTGCGAGGAGCTGCCGGAACCCACGGGGCTGCCGGAGCCCGACCCGGCCGACCGGCAGGTGCTGCACGACGCGATGTGGCGCGCGGTCCTGAAGCTGCCGGAGCGGCAGCGGCAGATGGTGGTCCTGCGGTACTACGAGGACCTGAGCGAGGCGCAGACCGCCGAGGTGCTGGGGGTGTCGGTCGGCACGGTGAAGAGCGCGGTGTCCCGGGCGCTCGGCAAGCTCCGTGAGGACCCGGAGCTGACCCCCGTACGGTAGCGAAACGGGGCGTAGGGCCCGCCGTTCGCCCTCTTCCGCCAGCGATCACTGGCAATTTCCGTACTCCCGGGTAGTGACATACCGCGCGGTACGTGCGCAGAATCTCCACACCCCTAACTGCCACGTAGCGCCCACCGGGAGGACGCCCCGTGTACAGCACCATGCAGGACGTACAGCTGACCGTGAGCCGCATCCTCAAGCACGGGATGACGATCCACGGGAAGTCCACCATCACCACCTGGACGGGCGAGCCCGAGCCGCAGCGCCGCACGTTCGCGGAGGCCGGGGCCCGCGCGCACCAGTTGGCCAACGCCCTGCGCGACGAACTCGGGGTCATCGGCGACCAGCGGGTGGCCACCCTCATGTGGAACAACTCCGAGCACGTCGAGGCGTACTTCGCGATCCCCTCGATGGGCGCGGTCCTCCACACGCTCAACCTCCGTCTGCCCCCCGAGCAGCTGGTGTGGATCGTCAACCACGCCGCCGACCGGGTCGTGATCGTCAACGGCTCCCTGCTCCCCCTCCTCGCCCCGCTGCTCCCGCACCTGCCGACGGTCGAGCACGTCGTCGTCGCGGGCCCCGGGGACCGCTCCGTCCTGGACGGCGCCGTGCCGCGCGTGCACGAGTACGAGGAGCTGATCGCCGGCCGCCCGACCACGTACGACTGGCCCGAGCTCGACGAGCGTTCGGCCGCGGCGATGTGCTACACCTCCGGCACCACCGGCGACCCGAAGGGCGTCGTCTACTCCCACCGGTCGATCTACCTGCACTCCATGCAGGTCAACATGGCCGAGTCGATGGGCCTCACCGACCGGGACACGACCCTGGTCGTCGTCCCGCAGTTCCACGTCAACGCGTGGGGCCTGCCCCACGCCACCTTCATGACCGGCATCAACATGCTGATGCCGGACCGTTTCCTCCAGCCGGGCCCGCTCGCCGAGATGATCGAGCGCGAGAAGCCGACGCACGCGGCCGCCGTCCCCACCATCTGGCAGGGCCTGCTCGCCGAGGTCACCGCCCACCCCCGCGACCTCTCCTCGATGGTCCAGGTCACCATCGGCGGCGCCGCCTGTCCGCCCTCCCTCATGGAGGCCTACGACCGGCTCGGCGTCCGCCTCTGCCACGCCTGGGGCATGACCGAGACCTCCCCGCTGGGCACGATGGCCCACCCGCCGCACGGCCTCACCGCCGAGGAGGAGTGGCCCTACCGCGTCACGCAGGGCCGCTTCCCGGCCGGCGTCGAGGCCCGCCTGGTCGGCCCCTCCGGCGAGCACCTGCCCTGGGACGGCGAGTCGGCGGGCGAGCTCGAGGTGCGCGGCACCTGGATCGCGGGCTCGTACTTCGGCGGCATCGACGCCGAGGAGATCCGCCCCGCCGACAAGTTCAGCGAGGACGGCTGGCTGAAGACCGGCGACGTCGGCGTGATCAGCCCCGACGGCTTCCTCACCCTCACCGACCGCGCCAAGGACGTCATCAAGTCCGGCGGCGAGTGGATCTCCAGCGTCGAGCTGGAGAACGCCCTCATGGCCCACCCGGAGGTCGCCGAGGCCGCCGTCGTCGCCGTACCGGACGAGAAGTGGGGCGAGCGCCCGCTGGCGACCGTCGTCCTCAAGGAGGGCGGGACCGCGGACTACGAGACGCTGCGGGCGTTCCTCGCCGACGAGGGCGGCATCGCCAAGTGGCAGCTGCCGGAGCGCTGGGCGATCGTGCCGGCGGTGCCGAAGACGAGCGTCGGCAAGTTCGACAAGAAGGTCATCCGCAGGCAGTACGCGGAGGGCGAGCTGGACGTGACCCAGCTCTGACCGAGAGGGTCTCCGGACGGAAAGGGGAGGGCGGGGGCGCCCTCCCCTTTCCCTTTTGCCGTGCCTAGTTGGTGCCGATCTTCGCGAGCAGGTCGACGATCCGGGCCTGGACCTCGGTGCTGTTCGACCGCTCGGCGAGGAAGAGGACCGTCTCGCCGGAGGCCAGCTTCGGCAGCTCCTCCTCGTCGAGGTCGACCGAGGTGTAGACGACGAGCGGGGTGCGGTTCAACTGCCCGTTCGCCCGCAGCCAGTCGATGATCCCGGCGCGGCGGCGGCGCACCTGCATCAGGTCCATGACGACCAGGTTCGGCCGCGTCTCCGAGGCGAGCGCGACCGCCTCCGTGTCCGTCGCCGCCCGCGACACCTGCATCCCGCGCCGCTCCAGGGTGGCCGCGAGCGCGTCCGCGATGTCCTCGTGCTCCTCGATCAGCAGGACCCGGGACGGGTGCTGCTCGCTGTCGCGCGGCGCGAGCGCCTTGAGGAGTACGGCCGGGTCGGCGCCGTACGCCGCCTCCCTGGTCGCCTGCCCCAGACCCGCCGCGAGCAGCACCGGCACCTCGGCGGCGACGGCGGCCTGACGCAGCGACTGGAGCGCGGTGCGGGTGATGGGCCCGGTCAGCGGGTCGACGAACAGCGCGGCCGGGAAGGCGGCGATCTGCGCGTCGACCTCCTCGCGGGAGTGCACGATCACCGGCCGGTAGCCGCGGTCGCTCAGCGCCTGCTGGGTGGCGACGTCGGGCGCGGGCCAGACGAGCAGCCGGCGCGGGTTGTCGAGGGGCTCCGGAGGCAGCTCGTCGTCGACGGGACGCGGGGCCGGCCGGTTGGCGACCTCGACCGCGCCGCCGGGACCGTCGAGCGGCTCGGGGCCTTCGGCGGAGCCCTCGGCGGGCGCCCCTATGGCGTACGCGCGGCCCTCGGGCGCCGCCGGGACGAGCCCGAGCGCGGCCTCGGGCGAGGACTGCGGGTGCGGCCTGACCTCGACCTCGGCACCGGCCGCCGCGGGCAGCGCCGCCGGAGCCGGCGGGTCCACCTCGGGCGGCGTCGCGAGCTTCCGCCGCCGCCCCGACCCGTTGGAGGGCGCGGCGGGGGCCACGGCAGGCGTCGTCGGGGCCACCGGCGCCACCTGCGCGGGCGGCACGAACGGCACGCCCTGCCCGAGCGTACGGACGCTGAACGCCCGCCCCTGCGTCGAGTCCTTCGGCATCGGCAACTCGGGCGGCAGCGGTACGGAACCGGTGCCCGTCCCCGAACCCGTGCCCGTGCCCGTGCCCGTCCCGGAACCGGTGACGCTCCGCGTCTCGACCCCGGCCCCGCCCCCGTCCCGCGCCGACGGCGGCGACACGGCCCGGCGACGCCCGGTCGCCTCGGCCCGCGCCCCGTCCCGGAACTCCTCGGGCAGCGGGGACCTGGGCAGCGGATGCGGCTGCGGAGGCGTGTGATCGGCGCCCGGCACCCCCCGTACGGCCTCGTGCCGCCCCTCGTCGGACACCGGCAGCGCCCCGCCCGCCGGAGCGCCGGGCGCACCGGCCACGGGCAGAGCCCCGGGTACGGCCCCGGGCACCGGCACGGAACCGAGCCCGGGCACGGATCCAAGCTCGGGAGCGGATCCATGCTGGGGTACGGATCCATGCTGATGTACGGATCCAAGCGCGGGAGCGGAACCGAGCCCGGGAGCGGAACCGACCCCCGGAGCGGAACCGAGCCCGGGCACGGGTCCAAACTGGGGAGCGGATCCAAGCTCGGGAGCGGCGGAAAGACCACCGGCCTCCGCCACCTCGGGCGCACGGTCGGCGTCGGCCGGCGGCAGCGCGAACGGCGTCCGCGGCCCGGCTTCGGCCGCGGCCGCACGCTCCTGCGCCGCGGCCAGCGCCCTGCGGCGACGGCCGCTCGGCCGCTCGACG
>NZ_JBFPNH010000018.1:0-154654 GCF_040815545.1 Streptomyces sp. LMG1-1-1.1
GCTGGGGCGGGACGGGTGGGCACACGGGACGGCGCCCTCGGCGGCGCCTCCGCCCCTTGTACCTGCCCGCACCTCTACCTGGGCGCGCAACCGGTGCGGGTTCGGGCGCGGAAGCCTAGGCCCGGCAGGGGGCGCCGTTCCGTTGTGCCCACCCGTTCCGCCCCAGCGGAACGATTGCCCACAACGAGAGTGACGGGTGGGTGCTGTCCGTTGCGCCCGCAACGAGGGCGCCGGGGCCGGGCGCCGTCCGTCGGCCCGCAACGAGGCGGCCGGGGCGGGCGGCGTGCGTGTGCCCGCAACGAGGGGGCCGGGGCGGGCGCCGTGCGTGTGCCCACAACGAGAGGGCCGGGGCAGGCGCCGTCCATTGCGCCCGCAACGAGGGGGCCGGGGTGGGCGGCGTGCGTGTGGCCGCAATGAGGGGGCCGGGGTGTCGTGTGTTGTGGCCACGGCGGGGGTGGGCTCAGGGGGGTGGGGGGTTACCACCAGGTGGGGTCGAGGCGGCCTTCGATGGCGCGGATGTTGGCCCGGGCGCATTCGTCGCAGAAGTACTGCCGGCGGCCGTTCTCGACGGAGCAGGTCCAGGTCATGGGGACGGGGTCGGCGGTCCGGCCGCAGCGGGCGCAGGAGACGGGCTCCTCGGGGTCGCGTGCTTCGTTCACCCTGGCGACGATAGCCCGGCACGGCGGCGGCGGCGCGGGCAACGCACCGCGGGGGCCGGTCCGTTCGGACCGGCCCCCGCGAAGGCGTGGGCATCAGGAAGATGCTCAGTTCATGACGGCCATGGCGAGCGCGCGGCGGGCGCGCAGCGAGACGCGCTCGGCGCGGCGCTGCATGCGCCGGGCGGCGACCAGGCGCACGGCCTGGCGTTCCGCTTCGGCCTCACGCTGTCGCTCGTGCATATGGGCACGGGCCATGGCTTCTGGGATGAGTTGCATTTCACGGGTCCTGTTCTGACGCGCGGTGTACGCGGCGGCGGGGGAGAAGACTGGGGTCGCGGAGCCGAACGGCTCACTTGCGGACGAGGTCATCGGGGCCTGCTTCTGGGGATCGTGCGTGAGGGGGCGGTCGATGGTTCCGGTGGCGCTCATGCCGCGACCGGGTTCTTGCGCGGACGGCCACGGGGCCGCTTGCGGGCGACGACCACGCCCTGGACGAAGAGCTCGCCACCCCAGACACCCCAGGGCTCGCGACGCTCCTTGGCACCGGCCAGGCAGGCGGCGACGAGCGGACAGGTCTGGCAGAGGGACTTCGCGTACTCGACGTCGGCCGGGGACTCCGCGAAGAAGACCTCGGGGTCGTAGGCGCGACAGGGGACCGGGACGCCGAGGTTCTCGATGGCGTCGTCGAGCGCGGTGAGCGCGGTGAGCGGGGTCAAAGCGGGGTCCTCCGTGAGGCCGGGCAGGGGGATCGAGTCGGAATGCGGTACGGACGGGGCGTGCGCTTCGAGTTGCACGGTGGTCTTTCCTCGTCTGGTCGTTCCGGCCTGTTGGCCGGGGTTTCGGCTGGTACCGGGTGTTTCTGCCCGAGGCCCCTTCGCTCCGTCATCCCCGTTCGGGGACAAACAGAAGGGCCGCGGATCCCGGGTGGGGTTCCGCGGCCCTGAAGGCGCCGGTCTGATCCTGGATCAGACTGGATCACTCCAGGGTTCGAGCCCACGGAAGGCCCACATCGTGTGGTGGTGCATCGTCGTCTGCTGCTGGGTGCCGGCACCGGTCGCCGCAAAGCCATACGCCGTGGCCTTGCCTGCTGCTCCTGCTTCCAGTGCCTTGGTCGGTCGCTCATTGCGCCGCTCCACGGCGACCATGCCGAGACCGGAGAGACCGGTGACGGGCAGGCCGGCGACGGGCAGACCGGTGCCGATGAGAACCGAGGCGGAGAGGCCGAGGGTGCAGGCGGAGACGACCGAGCGATCGGTCATTTTGGCCGTGCCGAAGACGCCGGCGGCGCTGACGATGCTGGCGGTGCTGGTCTGAATGTTGTTGCTGATCACTGGAATCGCCTCCTCTCGGCGTCTCGGAGGGCTCGGGGTGAGCCGGACCCTCGTATGTATATGTGGACAAGTACAGCACGAAGACAGGGCTTCGAAGAAGCCGCTGTTTCCGTGGTTAAGAACCTATGGCGCTTGACGGGGCAGGCGCAAACTATTTTCTCGACGAGTTTTCATCGGACTTCGTCGTCGTCCGCCCTTCCCCCCTCACCTGCGCAGATGGCCAGGACGTCGGCTCCGAAGCGGTCCAGCTTGCGGACGCCGACGCCGGAGATCGAGGAGAGCTCCCCGTCGGTGGTGGGGACCCGCTCGGCGATGGCCATGAGCGTCTTGTCGGTGAAGACGCAGTAGGCGGGCTGGGCCAGCTCCCGTGCCTGCTCGGCGCGCCAGTCGCGCAGCCGCTCGTACAGGCCCTCGTCCATGTCCGAGGGGCAGTCCTCGCAGCGCATGAGTTTCATGGCGCCCGCTTCGGTGAGGGTCGCGCCGCAGACCCGGCAGAGCACGGGGCCGCGTGCCTTGCGCCGCCCGGCGCCGGCGGCCCGCTCGATGCCGCCGCCGCCCGCGGTGGAGGCGGAGCCGAGGCGCCCGGAGCCCGGGCGCAGGCCCTTGAGGAAGCGGCTGGCGCGGCGGGAGGCCCGGCCGCCCGGGGAGCGGGAGAGCGCCCAGGAGAGCGTGAGGTGGAGCCGGGCGCGGGTGACGCCGACGTACAGCAGGCGGCGCTCCTCCTCGACCTGCTCGTCGGTCTTGGCGTACGTGATCGGCATCATGCCCTCGGTGAGGCCGACCAGGAAGACGGCGTCCCATTCGAGGCCCTTCGCCGCGTGGAGCGAAGCGAGGGTGACGCCCTGGACGGTGGGGGCGTGCTGGGCGGCGGCCCGCTCGTCGAGTTCGGCGACGAGGTCGGAGAGGGTGGCGCCGGGCTTGGCGCGGGCGAAGTCCTCGGCGAGCCGGACGAGGGCGGCCAGCGACTCCCATCGGTCGCGGACGGCGCCGGAGCCCGCGGGCGGCCTGTCGGTCCAGCCCTTGGTGGAGAGGACGGCCCTGACCTGCGCGGGGAGGTCCTCGGCGTCGTCGAGGAGGGAGTCGTTGCGCCCGGCGCGGGCTGCGCCGCGCAGGGCGACGCCGGCCTCCCGCACCTCCTGGCGCTCGAAGAAGCGCTCGGCGCCGCGGAGCTGGTAGGGCACTCCGGCGTCGGCGAGGGCCTGCTCGTACACCTCGGACTGGGCGTTGATCCGGTAGAGGACGGCGATCTCGCCGGCCGGGACGCCGGCGGCGATGAGGTCGCGGATGCGGCGGGCGGTGCCCTCGGCCTCGGCCGGCTCGTCGGCGTACTCGGTGTAGGCCGGCTCGGGGCCGGGGTCGCGCTGGGAGATCAGTTCGAGTCGGTGCTCGGCGGCCCGGCCGCGGGCCTGGCTGAGCAGGCCGTTGGCGAGGTGGACGACCTGGGGGGTGGAGCGGTAGTCGCGGACGAGTTTGACCACCGTGGCGCCGGGGTGGCGGGTGCGGAAGTTCAGCAGGTGGTCGGGGGTGGCGCCGGTGAAGGAGTAGATGGTCTGGCTGGCGTCGCCGACGACGCAGAGGTTGTCGCGGTCGCCGAGCCAGAGGTCGAGCAGGCGCTGCTGGAGCGGGGAGACGTCCTGGTACTCGTCGACCACGAAGTGCTGGTACTGGCGGCGGATCTGGTCGGCGATGTCGTGCCGGTCCTGGAGGATGCCGACGGTGAGCAGCAGCACGTCCTCGAAGTCGATCACCGAGCGGTCGCGCTTCAGCTGCTCGTACATGGCATAGATCTGGCCGATCTCGGCCGGGTCGCGGGGGGCGTCCCTGACGGACTTGGCGACGACGGCCGGGTAGTCGGCGGGGACGGTCTGGGTGACCTTGGCCCACTCGATCTCGCCGGTGACGTCCCTGAGCTCGTTCCGGTCGAGGCGGACGCGGCAGCGGGCGGCGGCCTCGGCGACGAGCTGGACCTTCCGCTCCAGGAGCCGGGGCAGGTCGCCACCGACTGCTTTCGGCCAGAAGAACTGGAGCTGGCGGAGGGCCGCGGAGTGGAAGGTGCGGGCCTGGACGCCACCGGCGCCGAGCTCCCGGAGGCGCCCGCGCATCTCGCCGGCGGCCCGGTTGGTGAACGTGACGGCCAGCACGCTGGCGGGCTGGAGTATGCCCGCGCGCACCCCGTACGCGATCCGGTGCGTGATGGCCCGCGTCTTGCCCGTGCCGGCGCCCGCGAGGACGCACACCGGACCGTTCAGGGCCAGGGCGACCTCGCGCTGCTCGGGGTCGAGCCCGTCGAGCACCGCGTCGGCCGTCTCCGGGACCTGCGGGAAGAGAGTGGAGTGCGTTGCTGCTGTCACTCCGCCATGCTGCCAGGTTCGGCGGGGTCGGTGCGGAGGACTGTCCACAGGCCGGCGGCTGCGGTCATACGAATAATCCGGTCACACGAATTCCGGGAATGGGGCGGCGGGGGCGTACGTTCTTCTTCTCGGCACCTGTCAGCGAACAAGAGGAGCGCCTCACCATGCAGGGCACTGTGACGATGTACAGCACCACGTGGTGCGGCTACTGCCGTCGGCTGAAGAGCCAGATGGACCGCGAGGGCATCGCGTACACCGAGATCAACATCGAGCAGGACCCTGATTCGGCCACGTTCGTCGAGAAGGCCAACGGCGGCAACCAGACCGTCCCGACCGTTCTCTTCCCGGACGGCTCGACGCTGACGAACCCCTCGCTCGCGCAGGTCAAGCAGAAGATCGGCGTCTGAGCCCGGCCGTCCCCAGCGCACCCGAACCCCCGACCGGCGCACCGCCCGGCCGGGGGTTCGTCGTAGGGCGGCGCGGCGAGCGGTCAGGGAGCGGTCAGGACCATCAGGTCGTAGCGCTTGTCGACGGGGACCGGGCCGGTGGCGCGTTCGCGGCGGGCGTCGGCCGCCAGGTGGTCGAGTCCGTCCTCGAACTCGGCCGGGCTGAGGCGGCCGAATTTCGACGGGGGTCGGGTGGTCAGCCGCGCGTGGTAGGTGCGCAGGTCCTCGGCGACGGGGCGGGCGAAGGACGTGACCTTCAGCACCGTGAAGCCGGCGCCGGCGAAGTCCCCGATGAGGTCGTCCGCCGAGGGGAAGCGCTCCCGGTCGAGCTCGCGGAGCCGCGGCCAGTAGTCGTAGACCAGGGCGTCCAGACGCTCCCGGAAGGTCGTGCGGACGACCACCACTCCCCCGGGCCGCAGCACCCGCGCCAGTTCGCGGGCCGCGCGGGGCCGGTCGGGCAGGTGGTGGACGACCCGGGACAGAAGTGCGAGGTCGAAGGTGCCGGAGCGGACGGGCAGCGCCTCGGCGTCGCCGCGCAGATAGTGCACCACGGGGTGGGTGTGGAGGCGCGCGGCCTCGGCGAGCATCGCCTCGGAGGGATCGACGCCGACGACCGTCGACGGCGCGAGCCAGCGGGCCGCGGCGGCGCAGAACATGCCGGTGCCGGCGCCGACCTCCACGATCGCGGGGGCCGGGCGGTCCGTGAAGGACCCGATGAGCCGGGTCCAGTCACGGAGCGACTCCTCGGGCATCTGGTTGCCCCGCTGGTACGCGCCCACCGGCCCTTCGGCGTCGTACACCCCGTCGCGTGTCATGACGGGCATCGTGCCAGAGGGTGTCAGACCACGTCACCGGGCTTGGGCAGCGGCTTGCCGTACCAGCGCTCGATCAGCCGGGACGCGATCGAGATGCCGTACGGGGGAACGACCTCGCCCGACTCGAAGGCGGCGGCCAGGTCGTCGCGGGAGAACCAGCGCGCCTCGTGTATCTCCTCGCCGTCCACGGTGATCTCCGAGGAGGTGGCCCGGGCGAAGAAGCCCAGCATCAGGCTGGACGGGAACGGCCAGGGCTGGCTGGCGATGTACTCGACCTCGCCGACCGTGACGCCGGCCTCCTCGAAGACCTCGCGGACGACCGACTGCTCGATGGACTCGCCGGGCTCGACGAAGCCGGCGAGGGTGGAGAAGCGGCCCTCGGGCCAGTGGACCTGGCGGCCGAGCAGCGCCCGGTCCTGGTCGTCGGTGACGAGCATGATCACCGCGGGGTCGGTGCGCGGGTAGTGCTCGGCGCCGCAGGCCTGGCAGCGGCGGATGTGGCCGGCCGCGGCGATGACGGTGCGCTCGCCGCAGCGCGAACAGAAGCGGTGGAGGCGCTGCCAGTTCTCCAGGGCGACGGCGTGCACCATCAGGCCAGCGTCCCGGTCCGACAGCAGCAGACCGGCCTCGCGCAGCCCGGCGGGGCGGGCGGACTGGTCCATGCGGCCGGGCAGGGAGTCCTTCTGGAGCGCGAAGTAGGAGACGCCGTCGGCGTCCGTGCCCAGGAAGTAGCGGTGGGTCTCGGTGACGGGGGCCTCGAACGCCGGCGTCATGACCAGCTCGGTCGTGCCGTCGGGCCGGTCGTCGATCAGCACCTGGCCCCCGGAGACCACGAAGACCCGGGTCGTGGGGTGGCTCCAGGCCGCCGCGAGCCATGCCTCGTCGAGGCGGTGGTGGGCGGCTCGGTCGATGCCGCTCGGGGCGGTGAGCGAGATCGGGCGGTCCGCGGACGCGTTCTTCAGGGTGCTCACAGGTGCTTCCAACTCCCCCGGATCGGTGTGTGGGTTCAGCGCTCGAGGGCGGCGGGCAGGTCGCCCCACAGATGAGCGGTCGTCTCGACGCCCTTCATGAGGAGATCGAGCTCGATCTTCTCGTTGGGGGCGTGCCAGCCGTCGGACGGGACGGAGATGCCGAGGAACAGGACGGGTGCTTCCAGGACGTCCTGGAGGTCGGCGGCCGGTCCGGAGCCGCCCTCGCGGGTGTAGCGGACCTTGGCGCCGTCGAAGGCCTTGCTCATGGCCCCGGCCAACGCCCTAAGGGCGGGGTGGCCGAGGGGGGTGAGGCAGGGGCGGGTCGGGGCGCCGAAGACGATCTCGTACCGGATGCCGGCCGGGACGAGTCCGGCGAGCCAGTCCCGTACGGCGAGCTCGATCTTGGCCGGGTCCTGGCCGGCGACCAGCCGGAAGGACAGCTTGAGCTGGGCGGAGGCGGGGACGATCGTCTTGCCGCCGGGGCCCTGGTAGCCGCCGCCGATGCCGTTGACCTCGGCGGTGGGGCGGGCCCAGACCCGCTCCAGGGTGGTGAAGCCGTCCTCGCCGAGGGTGCCGTGGGACTTGGCCGTGCGCAGCCAGGCCGCCTCGTCGAAGGGCAGCTCGGCGACGAGGGCCCGCTCGGCGTCGGAGAGCTCGGTGACCCCGTCGTAGAAGCCGGGGACGGCCACGTGCTCGTGCTCGTCGTGGAGGGCGGCGACGATCCGGCCCGCGACGGTGGCCGGGTTCGGGACGGCGCCGCCGAAGGAACCGGAGTGGATGTCCTGGTCGGGGCCGTACAGCTCGATCTCGCAGTCGGCGACGCCCCGCATGCCGGTGCACACGGTGGGGGTCGTCTCGGACCACATGCCGGTGTCGGAGACGATCACGGCGTCGGCGGCGAGGCGCTCGGCGCGGTCCTCGACGAGGGCGCGGAAGTGCGGGGAGCCCGACTCCTCCTCGCCCTCGACGATCAGCTTCAGGTTGACGGCGGGAGCCGTGCGGCCGGTGACGGCGAGGTGGGCGCGGACGCCGAGTGTGTGGAAGAACACCTGGCCCTTGTCGTCGGCCGCCCCGCGCGCGTACATCCGGCCGTCGACCACGGTCGGCTCGAAGGGGTCCGTGTGCCAGCCGTCCTCGCGGGCCGCGGGCTGGACGTCGTGGTGGCCGTAGACGAGGACGGTCGGGGCGTCGGGGTCGTCGGAGGGCCACTCGGCGAAGACCGCCGGGGCGCCGTCCGTCTCCCACACCTCGACGGTGGTGAAGCCGGTCTCCGTGAGCTTGGCGGCGAGCCACTCGGCGCTGCGCCGCACGTCCCCGGCCCGGTCGGGCTGCGCGGACACCGAGGGGATGCGCAGCCACTCGGCGAGGTCGCCGAGGAAGGCGGCACGGTGCTGGTCGATGTACGTGCGTACGGCGTGGACGGCGCTGTCCGGGGTCTCGCTCATGCCTCCGAGCCTATCCGGCGTCCGGGGGTGCCCCGCCCAGCAGGATGGCCTCCAGCTCGGCACGGCCCGGGAGGCGGGTGGGACGGGCCACCTCGCCCGTCCGGACGTACACGAAGGCGGCGGCCACCTCCTCGGGCGCGAGGCCGTGCTGCTCGGCCCACGCGAGCCGGTAGATCGCGAGCTGGAGCGGGTCGGCGGTGCGGTGCCGGCTGGTCTTCCAGTCGACGATCTCGTACGCGCCGGTGTCCGGGTCCCGGTAGACGGCGTCGATCCTGCCCCGGACGACCCGGCCGCCGAGCGAGAGGTGCACGGGGACCTCGACGCGGTACGGGGTGCGGTGGCCGTACGGGGTACGGGCGAAGGCCTCCTTGAGTTCGTCCAGGTCCCGCTCGTCCAGGATCTCGGGCTCGCCCGCGAAGTCCTCGCCGCCCGGGAGGTCCTCCGGGCCCAGGAACGGCAGCGGCAGCTCCTCGAAGCGCGACTCCACCCAGGCGTGGAAGCGGGTGCCCCGGCGGGCCGCGGGCTGCGGCGCCTTCGGCATCGGGCGCGCCAGCTCCTGGGCGAACCCGTCCGGGTCCTCGGCGAGCCGGAGGACCTGGGAGGCGGAGAGGTACGCGGGCAGGACGACTTCGCGGGTGGTGGCGCGGGCGCGGCGGAGCTCGGTGGTGAGGGAGGTGAGGTCGCGGTCCCAGGAGGCGATGGTCCGGGCGTCTTCGGGGGTGACCGGTGCCGAGTCGTCGGGCGTCACCGGTCGCGCCTCCTCGCGGGGGGCGGGGACGGCGTCCGCGTGGGTGTCCTCCGGGAGGGTCTCCTCGTCCTCCCAGACCGGTTCCTCGTCCTCCCAGACCGGTTCCTCGTCCTCCCAGGCGGGTTCCTCTTCGGGCCGGACCGGTTCCTCGTCGGGCCAGAGGTCCTCGGCACGGGCGTCCTCGGAGTGCGGGCCCCGGGGGGCGGGCCCCGTGCGCGGGGGGTTGGACCGGCCCTCCCCCGGACTCCGTCCGGAGGTACCGCCGTCGCCCTGCGGGGCGATGGTCCGCAACCGGGCCAGGACCTGCTCCGCCGCCTTCCTGCGGCGGGTCAGGGCCTCGCCGTCCAGCGGGAGGGGCCAGGCCTGCTCCCGGGTCGACTCCGCCAGCGCGGGGTTCGCCGCGTCCGGTTCGGGTTCGTCGGACCAGGACTCGATGTCGCCGTGGCCGAGGGCGCAGTGGTCGTACAGCGCGCGGAGGAAGTCGGAGGGGCCGCGGGGCTTCTTCTGGGAGGGGCCCCACCAGTGGGCGGAGCCGAGGAGGAGCGAGCGGGGGCGGGTGAAGGTGACGTAGCCGAGGCGGAGTTCCTCGGTGTGCTGGTGGTCCCGCATCTCGTTCTTGAAGGAGGTGAGGGACTTGGCGTCCCAGGCGTCGATCCGGGGCAGCGTGGGCGCGTCGCCGCGGAGGGCGTGCGGGAGGACCTGGGGCTGGGAGGTCCAGGACTCGCGGGCCCGGGCGCTGGGGAACTGGCCGGTGACCAGGCCGGGGACGGCGACGACGTCCCATTCCAGGCCCTTGGACTTGTGGGCGGTGAGGACCTTGACGGTGTTCTCGCCGCCGGGGAGGGCGCTGTCGAGACCCTTCTCGAACTGGACGGCCGTGCGCAGGAAGCCGAGGAAGGCGAGCAGGCTGGCCTCGCCGTCGAGGGACGCGAAGCCGGCGGCGAGGTCGAGGAACCGGCCGAGGGTCTCGCGGCGGCGGGCGGCCAGCGCGTGCGGGGAGGCGGAGAGCTCGACCTCCAGGCCGGTGGCGGTGAGGACGCGGTGCAGGACGTCCATGAGGGGGTCGGCGAGCGAGGTGCGCAGGGCGCGGAGCTCGGTGGCGAGGCGCGCGAAGCGGACCCGGGCCTCGGCGGAGAACGCCAGGCCGTCGTCGTCGGTGCCGCCGGAGCCGAGGAAGGTGTCGAGGGCGTCGGCGAGGGAGACGACCTCGGCCGGGTCCACGCCCTCGACGGCGGCGGCGAGCCGCTGCTCGTGGTCCGGGTCGTCGCCGCCCCGGTGGACCAGGAGGCGGGCGCGGCGGCCGAGGAGGGCGAGGTCGCGGGGGCCGATGCGCCAGCGTGGGCCGGTGAGGAGGCGGACCAGGGCGGCGTTGGCCCCGGGGTCCTGGAGGACCTCGCAGACGGCGACGAGGTCGGCGATCTCGGGCAGGTGGAGGAGGCCGGAGAGGCCGACGACCTCGACGGGTACATCACGGGCGACGAGGGCCGCGTGGATGGCCGGGAAGTCGCCGGCCGTACGGCACAGGACGGCGATCTCGCCGGGCTCGCGGCCGGTGCGCACGAGGTGGGCGAGGGAGTCGGCCAGCCAGTCGATCTCCTCGGCGTGGGTGGGGAGCAGGGCGATGCGGACGCTGCCGTCCCGCTCGGCTCCCGGTGCGGGGCGCAGCGCCTCCACGCCCGCGTGCATGGCGCGCAGGGGGGCGGCGAGCCCGTTGGCGAGGTCGAGGAGGCGGCCGCCGCTGCGCCGGTTCTCGGAGAGCGAGTAGCGGTCGGCGGGGCGGCCGTCGGCGTGCGGGAAGTGCTCGGGGAAGTCGTCGAGGTTGGCGACGGACGCGCCGCGCCAGCCGTAGATGGCCTGGCAGGGGTCGCCGACGGCGGTGACGGCGTGTCCGGTGGGCCGGCCCGCGGGGCCCTGGCCGAAGAGTCCGGAGAGGAGGAGCCGCTGTGCGACGGAGGTGTCCTGGTACTCGTCGAGGAGGACGACCCGGAACTCCCCGCGCAGGATCTCGCCGACCTCGGGCCTGGTGGTGGCGAGCTCGGCGGAGCGGGCGATCTGGTCGCCGAAGTCGAGGAGGTCGCGGGAGCGTTTGGCGGCCCGGTAGCGGACGACGAGGTCGAGGAGCTCGCGGCGGGCGGCGGCGGCCTCGGGGACCTTGCGGAGCTCGGCGTTGCTGAGCCGGGCGCCGGCGAGGGCGGTGAGCAGCTCGGAGTCGTACGCGTGGAGCCGCTCGGGCGGCACGAGGTGCTCGGCCAGTTCGGCGTCGAGGGCCAGGAGGTCGGTGATGAGGGTCGGGAAGGACCGGGTGAGCGCCGGGTACGGGCCGGGTGCCTCGCGGAGCACGCGGGCGGCGAGCTGGTAGCGGGTGGCGTCGGCGAGGAGCCGGGAGGTGGGTTCGAGGCCGATGCGGAGGCCGTGGTCGGTGAGGAGCTGGCCGGCGAAGGCGTGGTACGTGGAGATGCGGGGCTCGCCCGGCGGGTCGTCGGGGTCGATGACGTCGGGGTCGGTGACTCCGGCGCGGACGAGGGCGGTGCGGACGCGCTCGGCGAGTTCGCCGGCGGCCTTGTTGGTGAAGGTGAGGCCGAGGACCTGCTCGGGGGCGACCTGGCCCGTGCCGACCAGCCAGACCACCCGGGCGGCCATCACGGTCGTCTTGCCGGAGCCGGCTCCGGCCACGACGACCTGCGGGGCGAGCGGCGCGGTGATGCAGGCCGTCTGCTCCGGTGTGAAAGGGATGCCGAGGAGCTCCTTGAGCTGCTCGGGGTCGGTGATGCGTGCGGTCACCCCAAAGAGGCTAACGGGGCCGACTGACATTCCGGACCCGGACCGCTCCCACCTGCGGTTCTCACGGACGGGTCACGCGGGTGTGCCCTGGTCGAGCTTCGTCAGGTCCACCGTCTCGTCGGCGGGCGGGACCTTCACGACGACCGGCTTGTCGTAGTCGGAGAGGAGTATCGCGCCGGGTTCGTCGCCGCCGGTCTTGACCATCTTCAGGATGTACGGCTTGCCTTCCCGGGCGACGGACACGGTGGTGGTCTCGGCGCCGGATTTCTTCACCAGGGTGGCGACGGGCCTGCCGTCGACCTCGCCGTCCGGTCCGCGGGTCATTCCGCTGCGCTCGTCCTTGTCCTTGCCGAGGTCGGCGAGGAGCGACTTCAGGTCGCAGACGCTGCCGAGGTCGTCGCTGCCCGCCTGTCCCGGGGCGATCTTCAGCCAGCGGCCCTTGAGCAGCTCGATCGTGGCGTCGATCTGCGCCTCGGGCATGCCCTGGGAGCTCATGGACGCCCGCCAGAACGCCTCGTCGCCCTTCATGTACGTGATGTCGTCGATCTTGCGGAGTTCGGCGGCGCCGCCCTTGATCTTCATCACGCCGGTGCACTCGTCGTGGTCGTCGACGGCGAAGTCGATGTCGACGGGCTGTCCCTCGGTGGAGACCCGGCCGGTCATGCGGAGCGAGGTCGCGGACTGGGTCGCGGTGACGGCCCGGTCGGCGATCTCGTCGGCGGTGAGGCCGACGAAGGGATCGGGGGAGGGCGCGACGGCGGCCGCCCGCGGCGGGCCGTCGGCCGTCGCCCAGGCCGCCGCCGGCGCGGGACCCGCGACGACGGCGACCGCGCAGACGACGGCCGCGGCGCGGAGCTTTCGGTGGGAGTGGGACGTCATGCGAGCCTCCTCGCTGATTCCCCCGGGCCGTCTCACCAGCGTCGCCCCGCGCGCGCGTGCCCGCTACTCGTGCGTCGCGGGCAGGGTCCCGTGCGTCAGGAGGCGCCCTTCATGAGCTCCGCCATGTCGACGGTCTGGTCGGCCGGCGGGGCCGTGACGGTGACCGGCTTGTCGAAGTCGCTCAGGTCGACGGTGCCGGGGTCGTCGCCACCGGTCGTCACGACGCGCAGGACGTACGGCTTGGCGGCGTCCTTGGCGACGTAGAAGGTCGTGGTCTCCGCCTTCTCCTTCTTGCTGAGCACGGCGGCGGGCTTGCCGTCGACGTCGGCGTCGGCCTCGCGGGTCATGCCCTTGCGCGGCGTCTCCTCGTCCATGTCCTTGACGATCTGCTTCAGGTCGCAGAACGCGCCGGCGCCGCCCTCGCCCGCGCCGCCCTCGTCCGGCATCTTCAGCCAGCGGCCCTTGAGCATCGCGGACATGGAGTCGGACTCCTCCGCGGAGGCGCCCTCCTCACCACCGGAGGACTTCCAGAAGGCGTCGTCGCCCTTCATGTAGCTGGTGCCGCCGGTGCCGACGATCTCGGCGCTGCCGCCCTTGGCGGCCTTCATGGTGCCCTGGCAGTTGCCCTTGTCGTCGACGGAGAACTCGACGGCCATCTCCTCGCCGTCGGTCTTGCCGCTGCCGCTCATGCGGAAGGCGGTGGCCTTCTTCGTCGTCTCGACGGCCTTGTCGGCGATGGCGTCGGCGGTGAGTCCGGCGAAGGGGTCGGCGGCCTTCTCCTCGCCCTTGGAACAGCCCGTGACACCCGCGACCACGGCCACGCAGACCGTCGCCACCGTCCAGAGCTTCCTGTCGGCCCTCATGCGCGCACTCCTCACAGCCGTCCTGGACGGCGTTTTCACAGCTTGTCTTGACGACGTCTTTACGTGGACGTCGCGAAGACATTGACGGGTGAGGCCGAACAATGGATGCACGGCGAGGAACGTGACGCTCCGCACAAAGCGTCGGGAGGATGTCAGTCGACGACCTGGCGGCCCTCCGGCTGGGCGCTGCACGAGGCCCGGAAGGCGCAGGTCGTGCAGTGCTGGCCGGTGCTCGGGGTGAACCGCTCGTCGAGGACCCGGCCGGCCGCGGTGGCGAGCAGCTCGCCGACCCACTCGCCGGCCAGGGGCTCCTGCGCCTGCACCTTCGGCAGGGCGTCGCCGCCCTCCTTCTGCGGGGCGCTCTGCCGCAGCTGGACGAGTTCGGCGCCGCCCGGCTCGGGGCGGCGGCCGTCGAAGACCTCGTCGAGGGCGCCCTCGCGGACCGCGAGCTGGTAGACGGCGAGCTGCGGGTGGTGGGCGACCTCGTCGCGCGTGGGGGCCGACTTGCCGGTCTTGAAGTCGACGACGTACGCGCGCCCGTGCTCGTCGGTCTCGACCCGGTCCATGGAGCCGCGGATGCGGACCTCGTACGCGCCCGCCTCCAGGGTCACGTCGAAGCCGTGCTCGGAGGCGGCGGGGGTGCGGCCGCCGCGGTCCATGACGTGCCAGCGCAGGAAGCGTTCGAGGGCCACGCGCGCGTGGCCCTTCTCCTGCGCCGACTTCCACGGCGCGTCGAAGGCGAGGGCGTCCCAGACGGAGTCGAGGCGGGCCATGAGGACGTCGAGGTCGGCGGGCGTACGGCCGGAGGCGACCTCGTCGGCGAGGACGTGGACGACGTTGCCGAAGCCCTGGGCGGCGGTGGCGGGCGCCGCGGCCTTGACCTCACGGCCCAGGAACCACTGGAGGGAACAGGTCCCGACCAGGTTCTCCAGCGCGCTCGGCGAGAGCGCCACGGGCCGGTCGCGCTCGCGCAGCGGCTCCGGGCCGCGCGTCGGCTCGAACAGGCCCCACCAGCGGTCCGGGTGCGCGGCCGGTACCAGCGGCTGGCCGTCCTCGTCGGTGAGCGCGGCGAGGGCGGCGAGCCGGTGGGCCGCCGCGTCCCGCAGGGCGGGCGAGGCGTCCGGGTCGACCGTGGTGGCGCGCAGTTCGGCGACCAGGGCGGAGACGGCGAGGGGGCGGCGGGGGCGGCCGGGGACGTCCTTGGGCTCGGCACCGAGTTCGGTGAGGAAGCGGGACGGCTGGTCGCCGTCCTCGGCCGCGGCCTTCACCGCCGTCACGACCAGCCGGTCACGCGCGCGCGTGGCGGCCACGTAGAAGAGGCGTCGCTCCTCGGCGAGGAGCGCGCCCGGTGTGAGGGGTTCGGCGAGGCCGTCGCGGCCGATGCGGTCCGCCTCCAGGAGCGAACCGCGCCTGCGCAGGTCGGGCCAGAGGCGCTCCTGCATGCCGGCGACGACGACGAAGCCCCATTCGAGGCCCTTGGAGCGGTGGGCGGTCATGAGGCGGACCGCGTCCGGGCGGGTGTGCCGGCGCGTCAGCGTGTCGGCGGCGATGTCCTGGGCGTCGAGCTCCTCAAGGAAGTTGAGGACGCCCCGGCCGCCGACGCGCTCCTCGGCGCGGGCGGCCGTCTCGAAGAGGGCGCAGACGGCGTCGAGGTCACGGTCGGCGTTGCGTCCCGCGGGGCCGCCGCGGAGGGCGGCGCGCTCCAGGCGGCCGGGCCAGGGCGTGCCGTTCCACAGCACCCACAGGGCCTCCTCCGCGGTGCCGCCGTCGCCGAGCAGCGCGCGGGTCTCCCGGAGGAGGTCGCCGAGCCGCTTGGCGCCGCGGGCGTACGCGGGGTCGTGGGCGGCGAGTCGCTCGGGCTCGGCGAGGGCTTGGGCGAGGAGGACGTCGGAGGGGGGCGGGATCCTGTTGCCGGCGGCGCGCTGTTCGTCGCGGAGGGCGCGGCCGAGGCGGCGGAGGTCGGCGGGGTCGATGCCGGCGAGGGGGGAGGCGAGGAGTTCGAGCGCGGTGTCCACGGGCAGCCAGGTCGGGGCGGTGCGGGCGCCGTCCGGCTGCGCGTCGGCGGAATCCGGGCGCGCGTCGGCGCGGGGTGCCGTGGGCTCGGTGGGGTCGGCGGGCTCGATGGGTGCGGGGTCCGAGGGGTGCGCGGGGTCCGCGGCGTCCTGGGGGTCCGCGGGGTCCGCGGCGTCCTGGGGGTGCGCGGGGTCCGCGGGGTCCGAGGGGTCCACGGGGCCCGAGGGGTCCGAGGGATCCGAGGGGTCCGAGGGGTCCGAGGGGTCCGAGGGATGCGCCGGCGGTGCGGTGCTGTGGGTGGTGGTGCCCACCTGTTCCGCCCCTGGCGGACGAGGGCCCGCCACAGGGTCGGACCCGTGCGCGGGCTCGGCCGGGGCCACCGGGTCGGACGACACCGCGCGGAGGGCGAGGAGGAGGGGGGCGACGGCGGGTTCGTGGCGGAGGGGGGTGTCGGCGGCGTCGGTCTCGACGGGGACGCCGGCGGAGGTGAGGGCGCGGCGGAGGGCGGGGAGGGGGGCGGCGGCGCGGGTGAGGACGGCCATGTCCTGCCAGGGGACGCCGTCCTCGAGGTGGGCGCGGCGGAGGAGGTCGGCGATGTTCTCGGCCTCCGCGGAGGCGGTGGGGTAGGTGTACGCCTCGGCGCGGCCGCCGTCCCGGACGGGGGTGAGGTCGCGGTGGGCGCGGACCTTGTCGGCGGGGAGCCGGTGCATGGGCATGCGCCGGGCGAGCTGCCGGGTCGCTTCGAGGAGCTCGGCGCCGGAGCGGCGGGAGGTGCCGAGGACGCGGACCGGGGCGTCGCCGAAGGCGGCGGGGAAGTCGAGGATGCCGTTCACGTCGGCGCCGCGGAAGGCGTAGATGGACTGGTCCGGGTCGCCGAAGGCGACGACGTCGCCCCGGCCGCCGCCGGCGAGCGCGTGCAGGAGCCGGACCTGGGCCGGGTCGGTGTCCTGGTACTCGTCGACGTAGATCGCGTCGTACGGGGGCAGGGTGACGTCGCCGGCGAGCAGGACGGCCCGGTGGACGAGCTCGGTGTAGTCGAGGACGCCCTGGAGGTCGAGGACGTCGAGGTACTCGGCGAGGAATCCGGCGGCGGCCTTCCAGTCGGGGCGGCCGACCCGGTCCGCGAAGCGGGCGAGGGCGTCCGGGCCGAGGCCGAGTTCGCGGGAGCGGGCGAGGACGGCCCGTACCTCGTCGGCGAAGCCCCGGGTGGTGAGGCAGGCGCGGAGTTCGTCGGGCCAGCGGATGCTCCCGAGCCCGGACTTCTCCAGGTCGATGTGGCCGGCGAGCAGCTCGCGGACGGCGAGGTCCTGTTCCGGTCCGGAGAGCAGCCGGAGCGGTTCGGCGAAGAGCTCGGCGTCCTGGTGGGCGCGGATCAGGGCGTAGCAGTACGAGTGGAAGGTCGTCGCCTGCGGCGGGCGGCGGCCGCCGAGCCGGGCGGCCATGCGGTCGCGGAGTTCGACGGCGGCCTTGCGGCTGAAGGTGAGGACGAGGAGGCGTTCGGGGTCGGCGCCGGCTTCCATGCGGGCGGCGACGGCCTCGACCAGCGTCGTCGTCTTGCCGGTGCCGGGTCCGGCGAGGACGAGGAGAGGTCCGCCGCGGTGGTCAACCACCTGCCGCTGGGTTGCGTCCAGCTGAGGGGGATCCTGCGGGGCCGGCGTGGTGCGCACCAGTCGGTACGCGCCCGGGGTCCGCTGCCGTCCCGAACCCGGGTACGGCTGTCCCTGGTGCGGCGGCGTTCGCCGGGTGGTGGAGGAGGTGCTCACGTGGATCGCCGGTCCTGGTGGGTGTGGTGGTGCGGGTGAGGCGGCCGTGTGCCGTGGCCGCCGCCTCGGGGAGCGCCTCGGGCGCCGGCCGGGAAGCCGACGCGGGAGTCGTCCCGGGAACCGGCCGGGAGGCCGCCGCCCGAGGTGTCCCGGGAGCCGGCCGTGCGGCCGGTCCGCGGGTCGCGCACGTCGACGTTACGCGAAGCGGGCCGCCGACGAGCCGTACTCCGGACCTCGTCCACCCCGGCGGGGCCGCCTCACCGGCGCCTTCCCTGCCCGCGCCCTCAGGTGTGAGTTCCGGCACCCCCGCCGGTACCCGCGCCGTCGCCGGGTGCCGGGTCCGCGGTGCCGTCCCAGCGTGCCCGCCGCATGTCGATGCGGGGTACGTGTCCCTCGGACGCGGGGCCGGCCGCGCGCAGCGGGGTGCCCTCGTCGCGGTAGTGGCCGAGGGCCCGCAGCTCATGGCCGGGGAGGAGGGTGCCGTCCGCCCGGACCACCCGCCACCACGGCGCCGAGCCGCCGTAGAGGGCCATCACCCGGCCCACTTGCCGCGGCCCGCCCTCGCCCAGCCACTCGGCCACGTCGCCGTACGTCATGACCCGGCCCGGCGGAATCCCGTCGGCGACGTCGAGCACCCGCTCCGCGTACTCGGGCAGTTCTCCGGTCTCCCCCACGGGTTCCTCCATGCTCATCCGCCCCATCCTGCCTCACCCCACCGACATGGCCCTGATGCCTCCGCGCGACGGCTCTTCGTGCCACCATCGTCCGGGCGGTGACTGGTGATACGAGATCAAGAGCGACAAGTACGAGAACAAGAACGTGATCGACGCGACGCGTACGAAGAGACGGACAGGATGATGGGGCACGACACGCAGCCTCCTGAGGAGGGCGAGGCCGACGTGCCCGAGCGGGTCTCCGGGGACGAGCCGCTGCTCGCCGCCCGGGTCCACCGGCCCTCCGATCTGATGCGGCTGCTCGTCGGCCTGCTCGCCATCGGGCTCGTCATCGCCATCGCGGCGTTCGCCCACGCCACGACCTCGGGCCTGGAAGAGGACATCAACAAGGGTGCCGTCGGCGCCCCCGACGTCTTCGTCAAGATCGCCGGTCTCGTCTCGTCGATCGCCGTCCTGCTCGTCCCGGTCGCCTTCGCCATCGAGCGGCTGATCAAACGGGACGGGCTGCGCATCGCGGACGGCGTCCTCGCCGCCGTCCTCGCGCACGGCGTCACCCTCGCCACCGACCTGTGGGTCGCCCAAGCCGCGCCCGGCACCATCCAGGACGCGCTGACCCAGCCGCAGTCCGGCGGCGGGCTCACCGACCCGGTGCACAACTACCTCGCCCCGGTCATCGCGTACATGACGGCCGTCGGCATGGCCCGCAGGCCCCGCTGGCGGGTGTCGCTCTGGGTGGTGCTGCTGCTCGACGCGTTCACGATGCTGGTGGCCGGCTACACCACCGCCCTCTCGATCATCCTGACCGTCCTGATCGGCTGGACGGTGGCGTACGGCACGCTCTACGCGGTCGGCTCCCCCAACGTCCGGCCCACCGGGCAGACCCTCCTCGCCGGCCTGCGCCGGGTCGGCTTCCGGCCGGTGACGGCGCTGCGCGCCGAGGGCGTGCCCGACTCGGCGGACAGCGGGGACCGCGGCCGCCGGTACATCGTCACCCTGGAGGACGGGCCACCGCTGGACGTCACCGTGGTCGACCGGGAGCAGCAGGCGCACGGCTTCTTCTACCGCGCGTGGCGGCGGATCACCCTGCGGACGATCACCACCCGCCGGTCGATCGTCTCGCTGCGCCAGGCGCTGGAGCAGGAGGCGCTGCTCGCGTACGCGGCCATCGCCGCCGGGGCGAACGCGCCGAAGCTGATCGCCACCTCGGAGCTCGGCCCGGACGCGGTGATGCTCGTGTACGAGCACATCGGCGGCCGGAGTCTGGACTCGCTCGACGACGACGAGATCACCGACGAGCTGGTCACCAGCGCGTTCCGGCAGGTCCGGGCGCTCCAGTCGCGGCGGATCGCGCACCGCAGGCTGACCGGGGACGCGATCCTGGTGGATCGTTCCGGCAAGGTGATCCTCACCGACCTGCGGGGCGGCGAGATCGCGGCCGGCGACCTGATCCTGCGGATGGACATCGCCCAGCTGCTCACCACCCTCGGTCTGCGGGTCGGGGCGGAGCGGGCGGTCGCCGCGGCCGTCGGGGTCCTCGGCCCCGACACCGTCGCCGACTGCCTGCCGCTGCTCCAGCCGATCGCGCTGAGCCGCTCCACGCGCGCGACGCTGCGGAAGCTGGCGCGCGAGCGGTCGGCGCGGGAGCGGGAGGCCGTGCTCGCGGCCTCCGAGGCGGCGAAGCACGAGCGGGAGCTCGCGAAGGCCGCGGCCTCGGTGGACCTGAAGGACGTACCGGCGGAGAAGAAGGCCGGGATCAAGGCCGGGGCGAAGGCCGAGAAGAGAGCGGACAAGAAGGCCGAGAAGCGGGCCCTCGACACGGCGCTCGACGAGGCCCGCGAGGAGGACCTGCTCGCCCAGATCCGGCAGCAGGTGCTGCTGATCCGCCCGCAGGCCCCGGTGGAGCCGGTCCGCCTGGAGCGGATCAAGCCGCGGACCCTGGTCAGTCTCATCGCGGGCGCGGTCGCCGCGTACTTCCTGCTGTCGCAGATCGCCCGGACCCCGCTGTCGACGATCAGCCAGGCGGACTGGCGCTGGGTGGCGGCCGCGGTGCTGTTCTCGGCGCTGAGCTACGTGGCGGCGGCGATGAGCCTGCTGGGCTTCGTGCCGGAGCGGGTCGGGTTCTGGCGGACGGTGGTGGCGCAGGTCGCCGGCTCGTTCGTGAAGATCGTCGCCCCGGCGGCGGTCGGCGGTGTCGCCCTGAACACCCGCTTCCTCCAACGCGGGGGCGTACGGCCGGGGCTCGCGGTGGCGAGCGTCGGCGCCTCGCAGCTGTTCGGGCTGGGGGCGCACATCCTGCTCCTGCTCTCCTTCGGCTATCTGACGGGGACGGAGAAGTCGCAGTCGTTCACCCCGTCGAGGACGGTCATCGCCGGTCTGCTGACGGTCGCGGTGCTGGTGCTGGTCGTGACGGCGATCCCGTTCATGCGCAAGTTCGTGTCGACGCGGCTGCGCTCGCTGTTCGCCGGCGTGGTGCCGCGCATGCTGGACGTGCTCCAGCGGCCGATGAAGCTGGCGACCGGCATCGGCGGGATGCTGCTCCTCACCGGTCTGTTCGTGCTCTGTCTGGACGCGTCGATCCGGGCGTTCAGCCACGGCGACCAGTCGGTCAGCTACGCGAGCGTGGCCGTCGTCTTCCTCGCGGGCAACGCGCTCGGCTCGGCGGCGCCGACGCCGGGCGGTGTCGGCGCGGTCGAGGGCGCGCTCACCTTCGGTCTGGTCGCGGTGGGCCTGCCGCTGGAGGTGGCGACCCCGGCGGTGCTCCTGTACCGCCTGCTCACCCTGTGGATCCCGGTCCTGCCGGGCTGGCTCTGCTTCAACTGGCTGACGAAGCGCGAGGCGCTGTAGGAGGACGCTCCCGGGGGCACCCGGTTGGACCCCCGTCCCGCGCGGGTGGGCGGGCGGCGGCCCACGATGGGCGTATGCCGATCTCCGCCGCCCAGCGCGCCGCCCTGCTCACCGCCACCACCGTGCTGCTCGCCGCCGGGTGCTCGGACGGGGGCGACGACACGGCGGACGCGACGAAGCCGAGCGGCTCCGGGGTCTCGGCACTGACCTCGCAGAAGCTGTCGTGGGCGCCGTGCCCGGCGCCGTCGGCGGCCGAGGGCGGCGGGCCCGCGCCGTCCCCGCTGCCCGGCGGCGCGACCTGGGAGTGCTCCTTCCTCCAGGCGCCCCTCGACTGGTCGGTGCCGGACGGCGAGACCATCGAGCTCGCCCTCATCCGGGCCAGGGCCAGGGACAGCACCCGTCGGATCGGCTCGCTCGTCTTCAACTTCGGCGGGCCCGGCGGCTCCGGGGTCACCGCGCTGCCGAGCTTCGCGTCCACGTACGAGACCCTGCGCGGCCGCTACGACCTGGTGTCCTTCGATCCGCGCGGGGTGGGCCGCAGTGATCCGGTCGAGTGCGCCACGGACAAGGAGCTGGACGCCTACTACGCCCTGGACTTCACGCCCGACGACGAGGCCGAGGAGCGGACCCTGTCGAACGCGCAGAAGAAGTACGCGACCGGCTGCGAGAGGGACGCGGGCGCGGCGCTGCCGCACGTCGGCACCGAGAACGCCGCCCGCGACATGGACCTGATGCGCCAGGTCCTCGGCGACGAGAAGCTCCACTACTTCGGCATCTCGTACGGCACCGAACTCGGCGGCGTGTACGCGCACCTGTTCCCGTCGAACGTCGGCCGGGCCGTCTTCGACGCCGTGGTCGACCCGGACGCGGGCGTCGAGGACGGTGCCCTCGGCCAGGCGAAGGGCTTCCAGCTCGCCCTGGACAACTTCGCCCAGGACTGCGTCGACCGCGGCGACGCCTGCACCCTGCCCGGTTCGACGGTCGCCGAGATCGAGGGGTTCGTCCTGGACCTCCTGGCGTCGCTGGACAAGGAGCCGATCCCGGGCATCGGCGACCGGAAGCTCACCCAGACGCAGGCCACCAACGGCATCGCGCAGTCGCTGTACTCGAAGGAGTACTGGCAGTACCTGGAGCAGGGGCTCGACGCGGCCGACGGCGGGGACGGCGCGCTGCTCCTGTCGCTGTCCGACGCGATGAACGGGCGCGGCCAGAACGGCTCGTACAGCAACATCCAGGCCGCCAACGCCGCCATCAACTGCGTCGACTTCAAGGAGCGCTACACCCTGGGGCAGGCCAAGGAGCGGCTCCCCCAGTTCCGCGAGGCCTCCCCCGTCTTCGGCGACTTCATGGGCTGGGCGCTCGCGAGCTGCTCGCAGTGGCCGGTGCCCGGTCTGTGGGAGCACCCGGACGTGTCCGCGCCGGGCTCGGCGCCGATCCTGGTGGTGGGCAACACCGGCGACCCGGCCACGCCGTACGAGGGCGCCCGGTCGATGGTGAACGCGCTCGGCAAGGGCGTCGGCGTGGAGCTGACGTACGAGGGCGAGGGCCACGGCGCCTACAACGGCGGCGACAAGTGCGTGAAGAAGGCGGTGGACGGATACCTCCTGGACGGCAAGGTGCCCGCCTCCGGGACCGTCTGCAAGTAGGCCGTCCGAAAGGGGACGCCCGGCCGCCCTAGGATGGCCGCCTTGCCGGGATCCTGGGGGAACGCATGTCCATACGCGTACGCATGACCGTGCTGGCCGTGACGGGGGTGCTCGTCGCCGGATGCACGAGCACGGAGGGCGCGACCGGGACGACGAAGGCCCCGCCGGCCACCTCCGGCGCCGGGTCGACGAACCCCGCGACCGCCCCCGCGCTCCCCGCCTCCCTCACCGGCCAGCGCCCCGACTGGGCGTCCTGCGATGCCCCGGAGAACGGGCCGCGGCCCGGTGCGGAGTGGCGCTGCGCCACGGTGAAGGTGCCGCTCGACCACGCGAAGCCCGACGGGGAGACCATCCCGGTCGCGCTGATCCGCAAGGAGGCCCGGAACAAGGGCGACCGCATCGGCTCGCTCCTGTTCGACTTCGGCGGGCCCGGCGCGTCCGGGGTCGACATCCTGCCGCAGGCGGCCGAGGAGTACGGGGACCTGAACGAGCGCTACGACCTGGTCGGCTTCGACCCGCGGGGCGTGGGCCGCAGCGCGGGGGTGGTCTGCCGGGACGACGCCGAACAGGCCGCGGCCGAGGCCTCCGTCGACCTCGTCCCGGACACGGCGGCCGAGGAGGCCGCCTACCTGGCGGACGGCGCCGCCTTCGCCGCCGGCTGCGCCCGCCGCTCCGCGAAGCTCCTGCCGCACACCACGACCACCGCCACCGCCCGCGACATGGACCTGCTGCGGCAGGTCCTCGGCGACGAGAAGCTCCACTACTTCGGCATCTCGTACGGCACCCAGCTCGGCGGCACGTACGCGCACCTCTTCCCCGCGCGGGTGGGCCGGATCGTCCTCGACGCCGTCGTCGACCCGACCGCCGACGCCGCCGGGCACGCCCGCAACCAGACGATCGGCTTCCAGCGGGCCCTGGACAACTACCTGAAGAGCACCGGCGAGGACCCGAAGGCCGGGACCGAGCGGATCGCCCGCCTGCTGCGGAAGCTGGACCGGCAGCCGCTGCCCGTCGGCGGGCGCCGGCTCACCGAGGGCCTGGCCCTCACCGGCATCGCGGTGACGCTGTACGGGAAGGCCAACTGGCCGCTGCTGACCGGGGCGCTCGCCGACGCCGAGCGCGGCGACGGCAGCGCCCTGCTGGACCTGGCCGACTTCTACAACGACCGGGACGCGAAGGGCCATTACTCCACCCAGTCGCACTCCCAGCGGGCGATCTCCTGCGCGGACTCCAGCGAGCGGCCTACCGCCGCGCAGGCGAAGGCTCTGCTGCCGGAGTTCCGCCGGCTCTCCCCCGTCTTCGGCGCGTTCCTCGCCTGGGACACGGCGGGCTGGTGCGCGCGGTGGCCGGTGGAGGGCGAGCGTCGGACGCCGGAGGCGAGTGCCCCGGGTGCGGCCCCGATCCTGGTCGTCGGCACGACGGGCGACCCGGCGACGCCGTACGAGGGCGCGGAGAAGATGGCGAAGGAGCTCGGCGCCGGCGTCGGGATCCTGGTCACCAACAAGGGCGAGGGGCACGGGGCCTACGGCGGTTCGGCGTGCGTGACGCGGAAGGTCGACGCGTACTTCCTGGACGGGAAGGTCCCGGCGTACGGCACGACCTGCTGAACGGCCGGAAGGGCCCGGACCTCGTCATGAGATCCGGGCCCTTCCCTGGGCCGTCGTCCGGCCGGTGACTAGTAGACCGGCTTCTCGGGCTCGATCTGGTGGACCCAGCCGATGACGCCGCCGCCGACGTGCACCGCGTCCGCGAAGCCCGCGGACTTGAGCACCGCGAGGACCTCCGCACTGCGGACACCCGTCTTGCAGTGCAGGACGATCCGCTTGTCCTGCGGGAGGTCCTGGAGGGCGGTGCCCATCAGGAACTCGTTCTTCGGGATCAGACGCGCGCCCGGGATCGAGACGATCTCGTACTCGTTCGGCTCGCGGACGTCGATGATGTCGATGCTCTCGCCCTCGTCGATCCACTCCTTGAGCTGCTTGGGAGTGATCGTCGAGCCGAGCGCCGCCTCCTGGGCCTCCTCGGACACGACGCCGCAGAAGGCCTCGTAGTCGATGAGCTCGGTGACGGTCGGGTTCTCGCCGCAGACCGCGCAGTTCGGGTCCTTGCGGACCTTGACCTGGCGGTACTGCATCTCCAGGGCGTCGTAGATCATCAGGCGGCCGACCAGCGGGTCGCCCACGCCGGCCAGGACCTTGATGGCCTCGGTGACCTGGATGGAGCCGATGGACGCGCACAGCACGCCCAGGACGCCGCCCTCGGCGCAGGACGGGACCATGCCCGGCGGCGGGGGCTCCGGGTAGAGGCAGCGGTAGCAGGGGCCGTACTCGGACCAGAAGACCGAGGCCTGGCCGTCGAAGCGGTAGATCGAGCCCCAGACGTACGGCTTGTTCAGCAGCACGCAGGCGTCGTTGACCAGGTAGCGGGTGGCGAAGTTGTCCGTGCCGTCGACGATCAGGTCGTACTGGCTGAAGATGTCCATCACGTTCTCGGCTTCGAGCCGCTCTTCGTGGAGGATCACGTTCACGTACGGGTTGATGCCGAGCACGCTGTCGCGCGCCGACGCGGCCTTGGAGCGGCCGATGTCGGCCTGGCTGTGGATGATCTGGCGCTGGAGGTTCGACTCGTCGACCTCGTCGAACTCCACGATGCCGAGCGTGCCCACGCCGGCGGCGGCCAGGTACATCAGCGCCGGCGAGCCGAGGCCACCGGCGCCGACACACAGCACCTTGGCGTTCTTCAGCCGCTTCTGCCCGTCCATCCCGACGTCCGGGATGATCAGGTGGCGGGAGTACCTGCGGACCTCGTCTACGGTGAGCTCGGCAGCCGGCTCGACCAGGGGTGGCAGCGACACGGGGACTCCGGTTGTCGGTATGTCAGTACGGTTGTTCTCCCCGTAACACTGCCACGCCCCTCCTCATTCCGAGACACCCGGTCCGATCCGCGAGACGATTTCGTCCCAGTAGCCGGGCAGCGAGTGGAATGGCGCGGTTTGTCCCGGACCCCCGGGGCGGTCCGTGAAGAAGATCGTCCCCGCCCCCTGCCAGCGCGCGACCCGGAGGGCCTCGTCCAGGTGGGTGCGCGGGACCCCGTGCACGAGATGGACGAACTTCGCCTCCGCGTAGTCGGCGGTCCACTCCGCCACCTGCGACCAGCGGTAGTCCACCCAGGAGCCGGAGAACGTCACCAGCTGGTCGGCGACCTCGGCGTACCCCGGATGCGGATGGGTGCCGTGGCCGAGGACGAGATGGGCCTCGCCGCCGAGGACCGCCTCCAGGGTCGCCGTGACCCGCCTCGTCCCGGCCAGGTCCGCCCGGTCCGCGGGGGCGCGGTCCAGGTAGAAGCCGTCCACCTTGTACCAGTCGAGGAAGCGGTGGGCGTCCGAGACCATCTCCCCGAAGGGCCGGCGGCCGTGCGCCGCGTCCAGGTGCCCGAGGACCCTGACCCCCGCGTTGCGGAGCTTGCCGGCCGCCTCCAGGCAGTGCGGGTCGGGCCGGCTCCCCGGGCCCTCCGCCACGTTGAGCACCGCCCAGTGCACCGGGGTCCCCGGGCGGGTGAGCTCGGCCCACTCGACCGGGGCGAGCAGCGGGTGGGCGTAGCCGGGGACGCCCACGCCGAGCGCCTGGACGGCCCCCGTGGCGGTGGTCGTCAGATGCGACACGCCGCCTCCATCCAGATGTCGGCGAGCGACTCCTCCAGATTGATCCGGGGCCGCCAGCCGAGCCGGTCGCGGGCGGTGCGGACGTCGGCCTGCTGCCAGGTGCCGCAGCCGTCGGGGTACGGGTAGGGGGCGGAGGCCAGCTGGTCGGCGATGGTCCCCTCGGTGCGGGGGGCGCCGATCATCGGGCGCTGCGCAAGGCCGTGCGGGGCGTCCAGCTCGTGCAGGTTGCCGGAGTAGCCGGCGACCCTGGCGAGGACGGCTGCGGCGTCCCGGAGTCGGACCGCGCGGCCGGTGCCGATGTTGACGACGCCCTGGGCGGCGGAGAGCGAGGCCGCGTGCACGGCCCGCGCCACGTCCCGCACGTCGACGAAGTCGCGCTGCACGCCGAGGCCGCTGAGCTTGAGCTCGCCGTCCCCCGCCTGCATCGCCCGGCGCATCGCCTCGGCGAGCCTGCCGAGCGGGGAGCCGGCGGGCGTGCCGGGGCCGACGGGCGAGAACACCCGCAGGACGACGGCGTCGAGGCCGGAGCCGAGGACGAGTTCGGTGGCGGCCAGCTTCGACACCCCGTACGGGCCGCCGGGGCGGGGCACGGCGTCCTCGGCGGTGGAGGAACCGGGCTGGCTCGGCCCGTACTCCGAGGCGCAGCCGACCTGGACGAGGCGGGCGCCGCAGCCGCTGCGGCGCAGGGCCTCGCAGACGGTGGCGACGGCGACCGTGTTGTGCCGGGTCAGCTCGCGGGCGCCGCCGCGGGTGGCGCCCGCGCAGTTGACGACGACCCCCGGGTGGACGGCGTCCAGGAAGCGGGTCAGCGCGCCCGGGCTGCCGGAGGCGAGGTCGAAGCGGACGTCGGCGTCGTCGCCCCGGCCGAGGGCGGTGAGGTGGACGGCCGGGTCGGCGAGCAGCCGGTCGGCGACGAAGCGCCCGATGAAGCCGTTGGCTCCGAGCAGTAGCACCCTCATCGTGCGGCCCCTACGTGCCGACCGGCCGGTCCTTGGGATTGAGGGGTCATGGTCTTCGGTCTCCTTGCGAGGTGATGAGAGAGGTGACGGGGCGCGCCCGCGGCGTCGGCTCCGCGGGTGCCGTTCTCAGGGGGTGGCGTGGGCCGAGGCCCGGGCGAGGGCGCCGGTCGCGTGGGCCAGCAGGCCGAGCGCGGCGGCACCGCAGACGAGGGTGGGTACGGCCCCGGCGCCCCAGGCGTCGACGACGGCGCGCACGGGGGTGGCGAGCCCGTCGATGCCGGGCAGCGGGACCCGCGCGGCGAGGACGCTCGCGAGGGCGAGGGCCTCGGCGGCGCAGGCGGCGGCGAGGGCCGTGGAGGCAGTGTCGGGGAAGCCGTGCACGGTGAGCATCCGGGCGAGCAGCAGGAGCGCGCCGAGGGCGAGGGCCCCGGGGCTGAACGCGGTGACGCCGAGCAGGGCGGCGAGGGCGAGCAGTTGGACCGTCACGGTGACGAGGAGCAGCGGCCTGGTGGCGGCGGCGAAGTCGGCGAGGCCCCGGCTGTCGGCGATCCGGCGGCGGGCCCGGCGGGCGAAGAGGTGCGCGCACCAGGCGGCGGGCGCCACGGCCAGGGCGAGCCCGAGGACGGGGCCGGGGGCGAGGTCCCACGGTCCGTCGGGGCCGCCGCTGAGCACCTGCCGGAGGAGCCCGTCGCCGCCGACCGCGTACGCCAGGAGCCACAGCGTCCAGAGCCGGGCGGCGGGTACGGCCCCGCCGTCGGGCACCCGGAAGGGGCCCTGCCGTACGGCGAGCAGCAGCGCGCCGCCGAGCGCGAGCGCCGCGACCGCCCCGACGGCGATCCGCGCGGGCCCGTAGGCGAACGTCAGTCCCAGGCCCGCGAGCCCGGCGACGGCCCCGGGGGCGAACACGGCGAGCGCCCAGGGGCCTCGGGCCGGTTCCGGGTCCGGCGCGGGCGCGGCCTTCTCGGGTCCGCGCGGCACGCGCGCGTACAGCTCGTCGGCGAGCGAGAACACGTCCCGGTGCCGGAACCGCGCGGCGGTCCGGTCCGTGAACCCCTGTGCCTCCAGGCCGGCGGCGATCTCCAGCGGGTCCACGGCCCGCTCGCAGAGCTCCCGGTGCCGGTGCATGAGCACTTTGACGGGGTCGGCGTTCCCCCGCCGGGGCCGCGGTGCGGCGGCCCGTCCGCCCGGGGCCGCGGCGGCCTCCGGCTCCCCTCTCCACGCGACTCCCCGCACCGGGGCACCAGGCAGGTCGGGGCCAGGCTCCGGGAGCGGTGTTCCGGTCGCTTCCGGGGCCGCGGCTATCCCGGACGGCGGGGGGCCCGCGGGGCCAGCCGGGCGGGCGGAGTCGGCGGCGGTCCGGTCCTCGTGGTCCGTGTCGTCCTCGTGGTCCGCCTGGTCCGCGTCCTCCTCCGTGCCCGGCGCGTGGCCCTCGGGGGCGCGCAGGTCGAGGCCGGGCGGCGGGGTGGGGGGCGGGGTCAGGGCGGGCGTGCCGAGGAGGGCCTCGGAGCGGGCGTCCCAGGCTCCGGGGCTCGTCGGGGCGGCGGGGCCGCGCATGGGAGTGCCTCCTTCAGGCATCGGGGCCTCCTGAGCCCGTGGTCACGGCCTTGTGCGTCCAGCTGCCCGGCACATGGGCCTCGGCGGGGTGGGCGAAGGGCACGCCGTCCCCGGGGCGGTGGCGCACGGGCGCGTGCGAGAGGAGTTCGAGGTAGATGTCGCGGAACGCGGCGAGGTTCTGTTCGACGGTGAAGAGTTCGAGCGCCCGGGCGCGGGCCGCGGCGCCGAGCCGGTGGCGGCGCTCGGGGTCGCGGAGCAGCGCGAGGCAGGCGTCGGCGAGCGCCCGGGGGTTGCGCGGGGGGACGACGAGGCCGGTGCCGCCGATGATCTCGACGACCGCGCCGACGTCGGTGGAGACGGTGGCGCGCGCGCAGAACATGGCCTCGACGAGGCTGGTGGGGAAGCCCTCGACGACGCTGGACAGGACGACGACCGCGCCGGAGGCGTAGGTGTCCTCCAGGGTGGGCGCCTCGGGGCCGCCGAGTTCCTCGTAGGTGACGGGGTTCTCGCCGACGGCGTGCGCGCCCGCGGCCTCGTCGGGGAAGAGCTGGGCGGCGAGCCCCTTGCAGTGCGCGAGGTACGCGCCGCCGCCCGGCTCGCGTTCGGGCACGGCGACGATCCGCAGCCGGGCGTCGGGCTGCCGGGCCCGGACCTCCGCGAAGGCGTGCAGGAGGGCGATGAGGTCCTTGGCGGGTTCGACGCGGCCGACCCAGACCAGGGTGGCGGGGTCGCCGCTCTCCTCGTCCTCGCCGATCTCGGCGAAGCGGTCGGCGGGCATGCCCGGGTGGACGGTGCGGATGCGGTCCCGGACGGCGCCGCACTTCTCCTGCCAGCGGCGGGCGTGCGCGTTGCCGGGGGTGAGCAGGGAGGCCTGCCGGTAGGTCTCGGCGGCGAGCCGTCCGTGGAGGGCGGCGAGCAGCGCCCGCAGGGGTGCGGAGCGGTCGGCGCCCGCGGTCGAGAGGTAGTGGGCGCGGAGCCGGACGCCGTACTCGGTGACGAGGAGCGGGGTTCCGAAGAAGCGTTTGGCCAGCAGGCCGGGGAGGGCGGTGACGCCTCCGGCGGCGGCGTGGCAGAGGTCGGCGGCGCCGAGCGCGTCCTCGGTGTACCAGTCGTAGGAGAGGGGGCGCAGGGCCCGCTCCAGGTGGTCGGCGAAGGCGAGGTGGTCCCGGAGCCCGGCGGCCGCCGCGCCCCGGCGTGCGCCGGGCGCGCGGCAGGCGGTCTCCAGCGCGCGGACGGCGTCGTCGGAGCGGAGCGCGCCGGGCAGTCCGCCGCGCTCGCGGGCGAGTTCGGCGAGCGCGTAGAGCCCGCCGGCGAACTGGGCCCCGCCGGGATCGGTCGCGGCCGCCGGTCCCGACCCGGGTCCGGTCACGGGCCCGGACGGCGCCGCCGGCCCGGATGCGGCCGCGGCTTCGGTCTCGGCCTCGCGGCAGAGGCCGGTGGCGAGGGCGTGGAAGGCCTCGGTGAAGCGGCGCCGTTCGCGCCGGCCGTAGGCCCGGCGGGTGGCGCGGCCGTCGCCGAAGGCGGCGCGTTCGAGGCGGTTCTTCGGCGTGCCGTCCGGGCCGGGGCCCTCCGGGTCGGCGGTGCGCACGACGCGGGCGTTCGGGGGGAGCGGCAGCGGGGTGCCGGGTCCGCCGGGGGTGTAGAGGTCGAACTGGTGCTGCCCGAGCCCGCGTACGAGTCGGTCGCACCAGGGTGCGGACTCACCGGCGGCGTACGGGTAGCCGCCTTCCGTGAGCAGTCCGATCCGCATAAGTGCACCCCCGATCTCCCTTGACGACGGCCACCGTTGGTCCGGCGACTCGCAGCGGGAAGAACGTAAGCGGAGACACCGGTGGTACGACGGACGGTTGTCCGTCGCACCACCGGAAGGGGTGAATGCACGTAACTTTCCCACCCCGGTCGCGTTCAGTCGCGCTACGCGCCGGAACGGTCACGGAGGGTCAGGCAGCGGCCTCTCCTGCCCCGGTCAGACGGCGGCCGGCTCCCGGCGCCGCCCCCGGCGCTCGGCCGCGAGGACCGGGTCGAGCGCGGGGACGGCGGCGAGCAGCTGCCGGGTGTACGGGTCCTGGGGCGCGCCGTACACCTCGCCGACCGTGCCCTCCTCGACGACCCGGCCGGCGCGCATGACGGCGACCCGGTCGCTGACCTGCCGGACGACCGCGAGGTCGTGGGCGATGAACACGAGTCCGAGGCCGAGTTCGGCCTGGAGCTCCGCGAGCAGGGCGGTGACCTGGGCCTGGGTGGTGACGTCGAGCGCGGAGACGGGTTCGTCGCAGACGATCAGGCGGGGTTCGGCGGCGAGCGCGCGAGCGATGCCGACGCGCTGGCGCTGGCCGCCGCTGAACTCGTGCGGGTAGGCCCCGTACCGGTCGGGGTCGAGCCCCACCCGGTCGAGCAGCTCCCGCACCCGTCCCCGTATCCGGGTCTCGTCGCGCTCCCCCGCGACCCGCAGCGGGTCGGCGATCGACTCGCCGACGGAGCGCCGCGGGTTGAGGGAGGCGACCGGGTCCTGGAAGACCATCTGGAGCTCGCGCCGGTACGGGCGCAGTTCCCGCTCCGACAGGGCGCCGATCTCCACGCCCCCGTACCGGAGCCGGCCGCCCGTCGGATCGAGGAGCCGCACGAGCATGCGGCCGAGGGTGGTCTTGCCGCTGCCGGACTCCCCGACGACGCCGAGGGTCTCGCCCGCGCGGACGGTGAGGGACACCCCGTCGACGGCGGTCACGGCGGTCTTGCCCCGGCCGAACTCCCGCCGCAGCCCGACGGCTTCGAGGAGCGGCTCGCCCCGCGCGGCTCCCCCGGCGGACCCGGCGGGATCGCGCACGGCGGTCCGCGCCGGCCCGTCGGGCCGCGGTACGGCGGCGGTCCGCGCCGGCCCGTCCAGCCGGGGCACGGCGGCGAGCAGCCGGCGGGTGTACGGCTCCGCCGGCGCGCCCAGCACCCCGGCCACCGGCCCCCGTTCGACCTCGCGGCCGCCCCGCATGACGAGGACGTCGTCGACGCTCTCGGCGGCCACGCCCACGTCGTGGGTGACCAGGAGCAGCGCGGTGCCCGTCTCGCGCCGCAACTCGTGCAGCAGGTCGAGGATCTGGGCCTGCACGGTGACGTCGAGGGCGGTGGTCGGCTCGTCGGCGACGAGGAGCCGGGGCTCGCAGGCGAGGGCCATCGCGAGGAGGGCGCGCTGGCGCATGCCGCCGCTGAACTCGTGCGGGCGGGAGCGGGAGCGGCGGGCCGCGTCGGGGATGCCGACCCGGTCGAGGACCTCCACGGCCCGGGCACGGGCGGCCTTGCGCGATCCGGGGTGGTGGACGCGGTACACCTCGGCGATCTGGTCGCCGATGGCGTAGTAGGGGTCGAGGGCCGACAGCGGGTCCTGGAAGACCATCGCTGCGACGCCTCCGCGCAGCCGCCGCAGCTCGTCCGGGCCGGCCGTGGCCACGTCGATCCCGCCGACCCGCACGGTGCCGGTGACCCCGGCGCCGGTGCCCCGGTGGAGGCCGAGGAGGGCGCCGGCGACGGTGGACTTGCCGCTGCCGGACTCGCCGACGAGGGCGAGCGCGCGCCCCGCCTCCAGGGTGAAGGAGAGGTCGTCGACGGCCCGTACGGCGCCGCCGAACTCGACGGTGAGGCGGTCGACTTCCACGAGCGGGGCCGTGGTGCCGGGCCCGGGGTCCGGGAGCGTCATGACAGGGCGACCCTTCGGTCGGCGAGGGCGTAGAGGAGGTCGGCGACGACGTTCGCGAGGACCACGGCGACCCCGGTGAGGAGCACGATGCCCACGACGATGGGCAGGTCGACGTGGCGGACGCCGTCGATGAGGGTCTTGCCGAGCCCGGGGATGCCGAAGAGCGACTCGGTCAGCACGGCCCCGCCGAACATGGTGCCGAGGTCGACGGCGCTGAGCGCGATGACGGGCGGTACGGCGCCGCGCAGGGCGTGGCGGGCGACGACCGACCGCTCCCCCACGCCGTAGGCGCGGAAGGTGCGGATGTGGTCCTCGGCGAGCGTCTCCAGGGTGGAACTCCGGGTGAGCCGCGCGTATTTGGCGGATTCGAAAAAGCCGAGGGTGAGCCAGGGCAGCAGCATGTTCCAGGCCCACTGCTCGGGGTCCTCGCCCAGCGGCACGTACGTCGGGAAGGGCAGCCACCGGAGGTAGGCGCAGACCGCCATGAGCAGGAGCAGGCCCAGGATGAAGACGGGCGTGCCGGTGCCGGCGAGGGTGAGCACGGTGAGGGCCCGCTCGGTGATCCCGCCGCGGCGGAGCGCGGAGAGCAGCCCGGTGCCGATGCCGACGACGAGCCAGATCACCATGGCGCCGAGGGCGAGCGAGGCGGTGGCGCCGATGCGTTCCAGGATGACCTCGGTGACCTGCTGGTCGTTCTGGTACGACAGGCCGAGGCAGGGCGCGTCGCAGTGCTGGACGCCGGTGCCCGTGGAGTAGTCGCGGCCGGTGAGGACTCCCTGGAGGAAGTGCAGGTACTGGGTGGACACGCCGTCGTTCAGGCCGAGTTGTTCGCGCACCTGGGCGATCTGCTGCGGGTTGCAGCGTTCGCCGCAGGCGAGCCGCGCGGGGTCGCCGGGCACGACGTAGAACAGGGCGTAGACGAGGACGGAGAGCGCGAGGAGGACGAGCACGGCGCCCGCGAGCCGCTTCAGGACGTAGCGGGTCATCGGGAGGTCTCCTTTCGCGTGCCCACGCCGAGCCGGCCGGCCTCGCGCGGGTCGAGGGCGGTGCGGACGGCGTCGCCGAGCACGGTGAAGGCGAGCACGGTCACGAAGAGCAGTCCGGCCGGCAGCAGCACGTACGCCGGATCGGCCCGGAACCAGGTCTGCGCGGTGGACAGCATCTGCCCCCAGGACGGGGTGGGCGGGGTGACGCCCACCCCGAGGAAGGAGAGCGAGGCCTCGACCACGATGTTGGTGGGGACGAGGATCGCGGCGTACGTGATGACGGGCGCGGCGAGCGAGGGCAGCAGCTCGCGCCGCGCGGTCCGCCACCGCCCCGAGCCGGCGAGCCGTGAGGCGGAGACGAAGTCGAGGCTCTTGAGGGTGAGGGTCTGGGCGCGCACGATCCTGGAGGTGCCGGCCCAGCCGAGCAGCCCGATGACCAGGACGAGCAGCAGGGGGCGCGGGAAGTCGCGGGGCACCACGGCGGTGAGCGCGATGGCGAGGACGAGGAACGGCAGGGCGAGGAAGACGTCGGTGATCCGGCCGAGGGCGGCGTCGACCCAACGGTTGCCGAGTCCGGCGGCGAGGCCGACGAGCAGTCCGACCAGGACCTGGACGACGGTGGCGCCGACGGCGACGAGCAGCGAGATCCGGGCGCCGTACAGGAGGCGGACGAAAAGGTCGCGTCCGGTGCCGGGTTCGACGCCGAGCCAGTGGTCGGCGCTCGCCCCGCCGAAGGCGCCGTACGGGACGCCGCCGCGGGCCGAGTCGACGAGGTCGTCGTGGTACGTGGTCGGGTCCTGGCCCGTCAGGGCGGCGAGCAGCGGGGCGGCGAGGGCGAGGGCGACGAGTAGCAGGAGGACGGCGGCGGAGACGAGCGCGGCCGGCCGGGTGCGCAGCCGCCGCCAGGCCTGCCGGGCGGCGCCCGTGGCGGGGGTGCCCGCCACGGGCGCCGGCGTGTCGGTCAGCGTGGTCACTTGACCGCGACCTGCGAGATGTCGAGGACGCCGGTCCAGTCGCTGATGACGACGTTCTTGATGTCCTTGCCGACGAGCCGCTTGTAGACCGGGTGGAAGAGGGGCACGTCGAGCGCCTGCTCGCCGATCTTGCTGTCGAGGGCGCCCCAGCGGGCGGCGGCGGCCTTGAGGTCGGTCAGCTTGTTGATCGCGTCGATCTCGCGGTTGACCGCCGGGTCGTTCAGCTGGGCGTGGTTGTAGTTGGAGCCGTCGGCGACGATCTGGCGGCCGTCGAAGATCGGCGCGAGGAACGGACCGCCGGCGGGCCAGTCGGCGCCCCAGCGGGAGAGGAAGAAGCCGGGGGCGTCCTTGACGCTCCAGCGCTTCTCGTTGAAGGAGTTGGGCTCCTGGCCGTCGAGCTTGACGGTGATGCCGGCCTTGCCGAGCGCCTCCTGGACGGCGGTGGCGATCTCGGGGCTGGTGGCGCGGTTCTGGGCGGTGGAGTGCAGCAGCGTGACGGTGAGCCCGTTCGGGTAACCGGCTTCCTTGAGCAGTTCCCTGGCCTTCGCGGGGTCACCGGTCTTCCCGGCCGGGAAGTGGTCGTACGGCGTGAAGCCGAAGGCCTTCTGCTCGGGCAGGAAGGTGGTGGCCGGCTCGGCGAGGGCGGAGCCGCCGGCGGCGTTGACGACGCTGGTGCGGTTGACCGCGTACGAGATCGCCTGGCGGACCTTCGGGTTGTCGAAGGGCTTCACCTTGGGGTTGAAGGCGATGTAGTTGGTGAAGCCGAAGTGGCCGGTGCCGACGCGGGCGGCGAGCGCCTTGTCGGAGCCGATCTGGGCGAGTTCGGCCGGGCCGAGGTTGGTGTCCGTGGTGACGGCGGCGGCGTCCGCTCCGGAGGAGGTGGCGAGCCGCTGGTTGATGACGGCCTCGTCGAGTCCGGACTTGACGTCGATCCGGTCGGGGTAGGCCTTGCGCTCCTCGTCCGTCTTCGGGTCCCAGTGCTCGTTGCGCTCCAGGACGAGGTGCTCGCCGTCGTTCTTGTTCTCGACGACCTTGTACGGGCCGGAGGAGACGGGGTGCTCCTCGTACTTGGCGCCGGTGTCCTTGGCCTTGGGGACGGGGGCGAACTGGGTCTGGGTGGCGACGAACGGGAACTCGCCCTCGGCCTTCTTCAGCTTGAAGACGATGGTCCTGGCGTCCGGGGTGACGATCGAGGCGAGGCCCTTGGGGTCCTTGTACGACCCCTGGTACGTGTCGCCGCCGATCAGCCAGTCCCGCAGGTAGGGGGCGCCGCCGGAGAGCTCGGCCGCGAAGGAGCGCTCGATGCCGTACTTCACGTCGGCGCTGGTGATGGGCGTGCCGTCCTCGAACTTCAGGCCCTCCTTCAGCGTGTACGTCCACTCCGTGGCGTCCTTGTTGGGGCGGCCGGTGTCCGTCGCGAGGTCGGGGACGACCTGGGTGCCGGCGGCCCCCGCCTCGCGGTTGCGGGTGGTGAGCGTGCGGAAGACGAGGGAGGGGACGTTTCCGCCGCCGGAGGTGTAGAGCCGGGCCGGGTCGAAGTCGCTCTGGGCCTCGCTGTTGAGGACGGTCAGCGTGCCGCCCTTCTGCGGGGCGCCCGCGGCCTTGCCGGAGGTACCGCCCTCGGCGCCCGCGTCCTCGGGACCGCAGGCGGCGGCGCCCGAGGCCAGGACGACACTGACGGCGGCCGCTGCCACGCGGCGGGAAATGACGGACGGTTGACGCATCGGAGAAACCTCTCGGAGGACTGCGGGAAGGAAAAGGGGAATTCCACGCAGGCGACGGCGGGCGGAGTCGTCCGGGAGATCACGTCGACAAAAAGAAAAGCCGCGCCTGCGGGGAGGAAACACCCGGGCGCGGAAAGTCGTCGGTCTTACCGAAAGGAAAAGGAGCCGACGAACGCTCGGGCGGGCGTCAGCTACAGAGAATGTCGGACACGGTGTGTGCGGTCACGCCGATGAGCGCCAGCTCGATGGCGGCGCGATCGGATACGACGTGACGGTGCGACATGCCGAGAAATATGAACGAACACGCGAGCGATGTCAACGCGGACAGCGGCCGGAGTGAGACACGGGTCTCACCATGTGATCACCACGGGATCGGCGGGAACGTCAACTTCCGGGGTGCACCCAGGGGTTGGGGCGGCACGGAATCCCGTCGACGTTCAGGGACTTCGTCTGCTGCTGCATGACGGGCGCGAGCGACCCGGCCGTACGGCAGCTCACATGGCTGTGCCCGAGCCGGTGACCCACCTCGTGGTTGATGAGCATCTGGCGATAGGCGTGCATGGCCTTCGGTCCGAAGGTGTCCGATCCCTGCGCCCAGCGGAATGCGTTGATCATCACGCGTTCGGTGGAGGCGGAGTCGCACGACACGTTGTCGACCGTGGTGTCGAGACCGGACTTCCTGCACCAGGTCCCGGTGGTGCCGGGACTGGCGAGCGTGATGACGAACTCCGGCTCCCCACTGGAAATCCGCTCGAACTTCATCTCGCCGTTGCCGGCCCAACTGCGCTTGTCGTTCAGGGTCTTCTGCACGGCGTCGGCGAAGAGCCCGGCGTCGAGGCCGATCCCCTTCTCCACGTCGATCCGGTAGCGGATCAGACGCCCCTTGCCGGGCGCCTTCGCGAAGCCGGGCACGGCCTCGAAGGCGCCGGACCCCTTCAGCTTCGGATCGATCGGGAACTGCCGGGTCATCAGCTGCTCGTACGTCACCGGGGTGACGGCCGGCGCCGGGGTCGCCGGGACGACGCGGGCGTCGGAGCGCGAGGCGGAGGTGTCGTCCGCGGGGCGCTCGGCCGGCTGCTCGGCGGCACGGGTGACCGGCGGGGCCGTGTCCCGGTCGGCGACCTGCCCGGCGACGACGACGGCGAGGACCGTGGCGACGCCGGCGGCCGCGACCCCGGTGAGGGTGCGGCCGAGACCGCCCCGGCCCGCCGGGCCTTCCGACTCCGGGGCGTCGACGTCACCCACACGGCGCTGCCCGGGGACGAACGGCGCCTGGGCGTCGGCCCGTTCGGGCGCGGGAGCGGCGGCCCGGTGGGTGCCGCGCCGGCCTCCGTACGGGCCGGGCGGCGGGGCGGAGGCCTCGTCGTGCTGCGGATGGCCGCCCCGCACGGGGGTCCGGTAGGCGGGGATGCCGTGCGCCGGGGTGCCGGGCGTCCCGTGCGCCGGGGTGTCGAACGCCCCGCCCGCGTAGGCACCGGTCCCGTACGTGACACCGGTGCGGCCGGTACCGCCCGCACCGCTTCCGCCCGCACCGGTCCCGTACGCGCCGGCACCCTGACTACCACCGGAGTTCGCGCCGTAGCCGTACGTAGGGGTGCCGTGGGCCGGAGTGCCGTACGCCGGGGTCCCGTGGGCAGGAGTGCCATAGGCCGGGGTCCCGTGGGCCGGAGTGCCGGTGGCCTCCTGGCCGCCGCCCGGGGCCCTGCGTCGGCGTCCCGTCCCCGCCGGGGCGGGGGCCGGGGTCTGCGGCTGCGCCTGCTCGGCCGCCGGAGGTGCGGCGGGTGCGGAGCCGCCCTTGCGACTGTGTCGTCCCACGGTCCCGGATCAGCTCCTGCCGTGGTCGGCGATCAGGTCCCGCGCGGCCTGGGCGACCGTCTCGGGGTACTCCATCATCGCCACGTGCCCGGCGTCGGGAAGGGTCAGCAGGCGCGAGCCGCGGAAGGCGGCCGCGGCCTTGCGGGCCATCCGGTAGGAGACGAGCCGGTCACGACCGCCGTAGACGAGGAGCGTCGGGGCGAGGACGCGCTCGGCCTGCCGCCACAGCCCGTGCTGGCCGCCGAGCGTGTAGGCGTCGACGATGCCGCGCGAGGAGCGGGCCATCGCGTCCCAGAAGTAGGGGAGCTCCAGGCGGCGCTCCATCTCCTCGACGGCGTGCAGGAAGCCCTCGTCGGAGACCCTGAGGGGGTCCCCGTAGCAGAGGGAGAGGACACCGCGGACGCGCTGCTCGGGCGTCCAGTCCCGGGAGAGCTTCGCGAAGAGCGGGGCGACGCCCGGCACCGCGAGCATCACGGTGGGCCAGGCGGTGCGCTGGGCGCGCAGCTCGGGCAGCGCCGGGGAGATCAGCGTCAGGGTGCGGACCAGGTCGGGCCGGGCCGCGGCGACGCGGGTGGCGACGGCGCCGCCCAGCGAGTTGCCGAAGAGGTGGACGGGTCCGCGCCCGCCGGCGTCGAGGAGCCGGATGACCGCGCGGGCGTGCCCGCTGACCGAGTAGTTGCCGTCGTCGGGCGGCGGGGAGTCGCCGAAGCCCGGCAGGTCGAGCGCCTCGCCGTCCACCTGGTCCGCGAGCAGCGGCATCAGGGTGGACCAGTTCTGCGAGGAACCGCCGAGGCCGTGCACGTACAGCGCGGGCGGCAGGCCGGGACGGACGCCCGGCCGGGAGCGGACGGTGAGGGTGAGCCCGGGCAGCTCGACGGAGCGGAGCTCCTCGCCGTCGGCGACCCGTACGGCGCGGGGCATCGGCGCGGGTGGTGCGGCGGCGGGCCGTTTTTCCGGCAGCTCGGTCGACGACATGGCCGCAATATTACGAGACGATCACGCGGCTCCGTGTGTGGGTGCCGTCACAGGTGCGTGTGCGGCGGGGCGCGTGTGCTCCTAGGCTCGAAGAGAGGGCCATCGGAGAGGACCGCGACCCGCGTGCCGGAAGGAACCGCATGACTGTCGATCCGTCCGAGCCGGACACATTCGCCGAGGAAGAGGTCGCCTTGCTGGAGCAGGAAATCCCGGAGGCCGACGCTGCCGAGCAGCACACCGAAGTGCAGCAACGCGAGGACGAACCCGTCACCCATATCGAGCACGAGTCGGCGAACGAGGCAGACGCGTCCGAACAGGCGCGCGTGGTCACCCTGGACGAAGACGACTACCGCTGATTTGTTCGGTTTAATCTTGAATCGACTGTCGACCCGGACGTCCGGTCCGTGAAATTCTGCGTTCGCACCGCGCACAGCCGGGTTACCCAAAAGTACGATGGCGGCGCGGCGCGACAGCGCGCATGGATCGATTCTTGGGAGGCCGCGTGAGCGCCATCGAGCAGACAGAGGCAGCACGCCCTCGGGGCACGCGCCTGCCGCGACGTGCCCGACGGAACCAGCTGCTCGGCGCGGCCCAGGAGGTCTTCGTCGCCCAGGGGTACCACTCGGCCGCGATGGACGACATCGCCGAGCGGGCCGGCGTCAGCAAGCCGGTGCTCTACCAGCACTTCCCCGGGAAGCTCGAGCTGTACCTCGCCCTGCTCGACCAGCACTGCGAGTCCCTGCTCCTCGCGGTGCGCACCGCCCTCGCCTCCACCACGGACAACAAGCTCCGTGTCGCGGCGACGATGGACGCGTACTTCGCCTACGTCGAGGACGAGGGCGGCGCCTTCCGGCTGGTCTTCGAGTCCGACCTGACCAACGAGCCCGCGGTACGCGAGCGCGTGGACCGGGTGAGCCTGCAGTGCGCCGAGGCGATCTCCGACGTCATCGCCGAGGACACCGGCCTGTCCAAGGACGAGTCGATGCTGCTCGCCGTGGGCCTCGGCGGCGTCTCGCAGGTCGTCGCCCGCTACTGGCTGTCCAGCGAGTCCAAGATCCCCCGCGACAAGGCCGTCGGCCTGCTCACCTCGCTCGCCTGGCGCGGCATCGCCGGCTTCCCGCTGCACCCGGTGGACGGCCTGCTGAGCGCCGAGGGCCACTGAGCATTCCCGCGCGCTGTTCGCTCCTGGCGTGCCGCGGCTGCGCCGTGCGCGTCCCCTCACCGGGCTAATGTGTGCAGCGTACGGCGCAAACAATCGCGCAACGCTGACCGTTCGGAGGGACATAGCCGTGGAGGTCAAGATCGGCGTGCAGCACGCACCCCGGGAGATCGTTCTGGAGAGCGGGCAGTCCGCCGAGGAGGTGGAGCGCGCGGTGGCCGACGCACTGGCCGGCACGTCGCAGCTGCTCGCCCTCTCGGACGAGAAGGGCCGCAAGGTCCTCATTCCCGCCGAGAAGATCGCGTACGTGGAGCTCGGCGAGCCCGCCGTCCGCCGCGTGGGTTTCGGCGCGCTCTGAGCCAGGGAACGACGAAGGCCCGGTGGACCGTCTCGGTCCGCCGGGCCTTTCGCATTCCGGTCGTACGCCGTGCCGCGCGCCGTTCCGTACGGGCCCGGCCGCCGGGCCTCTCGCCTGCCCGTATGGCCACGTCAGGGTGGTACGGGAGGATTGCGTTCCGACCCTCGGGGGTAGGAGGTCTGCGACCGCACCACCCGCCCCGCAGCACCCCGCGAGGTGATCCCCCGTGTTCCTGGAAGCCCTCGGTTCGGCCCTGCTCGGCTTCGCCCTGGCCTGGGTCGCCGCGCAGCGGCTCGCCGACCGCCTCCCCGCCAGGGGGAGGGTCCTGACCACCGGCACGCTCGGCGGCGTGTTCGGCGCGCTCGTCACCCATGGGGCCCTGGGCCCCGGCCACTTCCTCGCCACGCTGCTGGGCGCGGTGGCGGTGGCGGCGGTCCTGCTGTCGCTGCTCGTCCGCCCGGCCGCCCGAAGGCTGCGCCGATCAGCGGCGGCGTGAGGAGCGCCGCCCGACCCGTCGGTCGTACCGGCTGAGGAGCCGTCCTTACGCGGCCAGGCCGAGCGCGGCCATCCGCTTGGTGTGCGCCTCGGTGATCCGGGAGAACATCCGGCCGACCTCGGCGAGGTCGAAGCCGTCCGCCACGCCGCCGACCAGCATCGTCGAGAGCGCGTCGCGCTCGGCGACCACGCGCTGCGCCTGCGAGAGCGCCTCGCCCATCAGCCGGCGCGCCCACAGCGCGAGCCGGCCGCCGACGCGCGGGTCGGCGTCGATGGCCGCGCGGACCTTCTCGACGGCGAAGTTGCCGTGGCCGGTGTCGTCGAGCACGGAGAGGACGAGCCCGCGCGTGTCGGAGTCGAGGCGGGCCGCGACCTCCCGGTAGAAGTCGCTGGCGATGGAGTCGCCGACATACGCCTTGACCAGGCCCTCCAGCCAGTCCGACGGAGCGGTCAGCCGGTGGAAGTCGTCCAGCGCCTTGGCGAAGGGCTCCATGGCCGTGGTCGGCTCGACGTCGACGGCCGCGAGGCGGTCCCGGAGCTGCTCGAAGTGGTGGAACTCGGCCGAGGCCATCTTCGCCAGCTCCGCCTTGTCCGCGAGGGTGGGCGCCAGCTTGGCGTCCTCGGCGAGCCGCTCGAAGGCCGCCAGTTCTCCGTAGGCGAGGGCGCCGAGGAGGTCGATGACGGCGGCGCGGTACTGCGGCTCGGCGGATGCCGTGGCCCAGTCCTCGGCGGCGATCCCGGTGGGTGTGGCGTTGTCAGGCGTCTCCATGGAGCGCACAATAGCCCGCTCGCGGTCCCCGGGAAGGCCCTGGTCAGTCAGTGTGACCGTGCCCTCATCACGTTTTCTCCCAACACACATGCGCGAATCCGGGGTACAGTGATAAAGCGCCTGCTGAGTATGCGGACATGCTTTCGCACGTTCGGACGTACCCCGTGGGCCGACTCATGAATGAGGATGCCCGGTCGGTGGCCCGATCGGCTCCGGCCCGACAGCCCTTCCGGCGGACCCGCGGAAGGGTCACCCTCAGCGGTACGACGCTCGAGCGACGGCAGTGGTCCCGTGCCACCCGGCAGTGATCTCCACGATCAGGCCGGAAGGATTCCGGCACGGTACGACCCCCTTCGTTCGCCTCGCGCCGCGTCTCACAGAAGAGGCAGCACCCTGACTACGACTTTCCGAGAGCTCGGAATCCTCCCCGAGACGGCCGAGGCCCTTGAGGCCGTCGGCATCGTCAACCCCTTCCCCATCCAGGAGATGACCCTCCCGGTCGCCCTCACCGGCACCGACGTCATCGGCCAGGCCAAGACCGGCACGGGCAAGACCCTCGGCTTCGGTCTGCCGATCCTGGAGCGCGTGACCGTCCCCATGGACGTCGAGGTCGGCCGGGCGAAGCCCGAGCAGCTGACCGACGCCCCGCAGGCCCTCGTCGTCGTCCCGACCCGCGAGCTGTGCCAGCAGGTCACCAACGACCTCCTGACCGCCGGCAAGGTCCGCAACGTCCGCGTGCTCGCCATCTACGGCGGCCGGGCGTACGAGCCCCAGGTCGAGGCGCTGAAGAAGGGCGTCGACGTCGTCGTCGGCACCCCCGGCCGCCTGCTCGACCTGGCCGGCCAGCGCAAGCTCGACCTGTCGCACGTGAAGGTCCTCGTCCTCGACGAGGCCGACGAGATGCTCGACCTGGGCTTCCTGCCCGACGTCGAGAAGATCATGAACATGCTTCCGCCGAAGCGCCAGACGATGCTGTTCTCGGCCACCATGCCGGGCGCGGTCATCGGCCTCGCCCGCCGCTACATGTCGCAGCCGACGCACATCCGCGCCACCTCGCCCGACGGCGAGGGCGTGACCGTCGCCAACATCAAGCAGCACGTGTTCCGCGCGCACTCGATGGACAAGCCGGAGCTGGTCTCCCGCATCCTGCAGGCCAACGGCCGCGGGCTCGCGATGATCTTCTGCCGCACCAAGCGCACGGCGGCCGACATCGCCGAGCAGCTGGAGCGGCGCGGCTTCGCCTCCGGCGCCGTCCACGGCGACCTCGGCCAGGGCGCCCGCGAGCAGGCCCTGCGCGCGTTCCGCAACGGCAAGGTCGACGTGCTCGTCTGCACCGACGTCGCCGCCCGCGGCATCGACGTCGAGGGCGTCACCCACGTCATCAACTACCAGTCGCCGGAGGACGAGAAGACGTTCCTCCACCGCGTCGGCCGCACCGGTCGCGCGGGTGCCAAGGGCACCGCGGTGACGCTGGTCGACTGGGACGACATCCCGCGCTGGCAGCTCATCAACAAGGCGCTCGGCCTCGACTTCCACGACCCGGTCGAGACCTACTCCAGCTCCCCGCACCTCTTCGAGGAGCTGGACATCCCGGCGGGCACCAAGGGCGTGCTGCCCCGCGCCGAGCGGACCCGCGCGGGTCTGGGCGCGGAGGAGCTCGAGGACCTGGGCGAGCCCGGCGGACGCCGTGCGCGCGGTCCGAAGCCGGCCGAGCGGACCGAGGAGCGCCCGGAGCGCACCCGGACCCCGCGTCAGCGCCGGCGCACCCGCGGCGGCGCCGACGACGCCCCGGTCTCGGTCGCCCCGGCGTCCGCGGCCCCGGCCGTCGAGGCGGGCACCACCACCGACGAGGCCCGGACCGAGTCCGGCCCCCGCACCCCGCGCCGTCGTCGTCGCACCCGCGTCGGCGTCCCGGGCACCGCGCCGGTGACCCAGGCCGCCCCGGCGGCCCAGGCCGCGCCGGTCGCCGAGGCCGCTGCGGTCGTCGCTCCGGTCTTCCAGGCCGCCCCGGTGGCCAAGGCTGCCGCGGTTGCTCCGGCGGCCCAGACCGCTGCCGCTGCTCCGGTCGTCCAGGCTGCTCCGGCGGCCAAGGCCGTCCAGGCTGCTCCGGTGGCCAAGGCCGCTCCCGTGGCGGAGGCCGCTCAGGCCTCCTCCGCCGCGGCCCCGGCGGAGGAGCCGAAGGCTCCCCGTCGCCGTGGCCGCACGCCCCGCCAGGCGCCGGTGACGGCCGCGCCCGTCGCCCAGGCCCCGGCGGCCCAGGAGCCGGCTCCGGCCCCGCGCCGTCGTCGTCCCCGCGTGGCCCGGCCGGTCGAGGACACCGGTTCGTTCCAGACCGTCGAGACCGCCGCGGCCGCCCTGCGCGCCGCCGCTCCGGCCGTCGTCGAGGCTCCGGCCGCCGAGACCCCCGCGGTCGAGGAGCCGAAGAAGGCCCCGCGCCGCCGGGCGACCCGGAAGGCCACCGGATCCCCGGTCGCCGAGCAGGTCGTCCAGCAGGCCGCCGCCCCGGTCGTCGAGGCCCCCGTGGCCGAGGCCACCGCGGTCACGGCCCCCGCGGTCACGGCTGAGGTCCCCGCCCCGCGCCGCCGCCGCGCGGTCCGTCCGGCCACCAACGCCCCGGTGGCCGAGGCGCCCGTCGCCGAGGCCCCCGTGGTCGAGGCCCCGGTCGCCGAAACGGTCGTCGAGGCCCCCAAGGCCCCGCGCGCCCGCCGTACCGCCCGCAGGCCCGCAGGCTCCCCGGTCACGGCCGAGACCCCCGTGGTCGAGGCCCCCGCCGCCGAGCCCGTCGCCGAACCGGTCGTCGAGGAGGCCCCCAAGGCTCCCCGCGCCCGCCGCACGGCCCGCAGGCCCGCAGGCTCCCCGGTGACCGCCGAAACCCCCGTGGTCGCCGAGGCGCCCGTCGCCGAGCCGGTCGCCGAAACGGTCGTCGAGGAGGCCCCCAAGGCCCCGCGCGCCCGCCGCACCGCCCGCAAGGCCGCAGGCTCCCCGGTCACGGCCGAGACCCCCGTGGTCGAGGCCCCCGCCGCCGAGCCCGTCGCCGAAACGGTCGTCGAGGAGGCCCCCAAGGCTCCCCGCGCCCGCCGCACCGCCCGCAAGGCCGCAGGCTCCCCGACGACCGCCGAGGCCCCCGCGGCCGAGGCCGTCGCCGCCGAGCCGGTCGTCGAGGAGGCCCCGAAGGCCCCCCGTCGCCGCACGGCCAAGAAGGCGGCCGTCGCGGAGGCCGTGGTCGAGGCGCCGGTAGCCGAGGAGGCCCCGAAGGCTCCCCGTCGCCGCGCGGCGAAGAAGGCGGTCGCCGCCGAGGCGCCCGACGCCTCCGAGCCGAAGGCGCCGACGCGCCGCCGTACGACCAAGAAGGCCGCGGCCGCCGAGGCCGAGGCTCCGGCGGCGGAGGAGGCCCCCAAGGCTCCGCGCCGTCGCACCACGAAGAAGGCGGCGGCCCAGCCCGAGAGCTGATCCCCGCCCCACCCGTCACACCCGTGCGGCCCGGTCCCCCCTTTGGGACCGGGCCGCACGGCCGTTCCACGACCCCGCCCCTCCCCTGGACCGGTCCGCACGCCAGTGCCGTCACCCCGCCCTCCCCTGAGACCGGCCACACAGCCGCGTCACGCCCCCGCCCCCGCCCCCGCCCTGGGACCGGGCCGCGGCACGACCGCGTCACAACCCCGCCCCTGCCCAGGGAAGGGACCAGGCCGCACGCCCGTGTCACGACCCGCGTCCCTCCCCTGACCAGGCCGCACGACCGCGTCACGCCCCCGCCCCCGCCCTGGGACCAGGACCCGCCCCCCGGCGTTACGGCCCCGTCCACGGCTCGTCCCCGCCCCCGTCCGGCCCGCGCGGCCGCCTTCGCCTCGCGCCGCTACAGTCCAGATATGAGCAAGCCGCGTTCCCTCGTGCTCCCGCCTCGCACTCGCGCCCGGCGGCTGGTCACCGCGCGCGGTGACTTCGCCGTGTTGGACGCGGCGCCGGTGGGCGAGCGGCGGGGGACGGTGCTGCTGCTACCGGGGTTCACGGGCAGCAAGGAGGACTTCCTGGCGTTGCTCGGGCCGCTGGGCGAGGCGGGGTACCGGGCGGTGGCCGTCGACGGGCGGGGCCAGCACGAGAGCCCGGGCCCGCGGGGCCGGAGGGCGTACCGCCGCAGGGCGCTCGCGCTGGACGCGGTGGCGCAGGCGGCGGCGCTCGGGGACGGGCCCGTCCATCTGGTCGGCCACTCGTTCGGCGGCCTGGTGGCGCGGGCGGCGGCCGCGCTCGCCCCGGGTGCCTTCCGCTCGCTGACCCTGCTCTCCTCGGGCCCTGGTCCGGTGGCCCGGCCGCAGCGGATACGGGTGCGGGTGCTGCGCGGGGCCCTCGCCGTGCTCCCGAAGGAGCGGGTGTGGCAGGCGATGTGCCGGCTGGAGAGCCGGGGCGAGGAGCCGGGCGCGACGGACGCGCCGGAGCTGACGGAGTTCCTGCGGCGGCGCTGGATGCGGACGCGGATCGCCCAACTCGCCGGAGCGGGACGGCTGCTGGTGAACGGTCAGGACGGCACCGAGGAGCTGTCCACGCTCCGGATGCCGCTGCACATCGCGTACGGGGCGGACGAGCCGGTCTGGCCGCCGGCGGACCTGTCGGCGACGGCGGCCCGCACCGGTGCGCACCACACGGTGGTGGCGGGCGCCGGCCACTCCCCCAACGTGTCGCACCCTCGGGAGCTGACCGACCGTCTCGCCGCCTTCTGGGAGCGGTCGGACGCGCCCGTCGGCGGCACCCCCGCCGCCGAGGTCAGTACTGCGCCTTGAGGTGCTGCCAGAAGCCGTCCCGCAGGGCGCGCCGGAGCGAGGCGTGTCCGCGCAGGGAGCGGCTGAGCAGGCGCTCCGCCTCGACGAGCAGGTCCTGGTCGACCGGCCCGGGCAGGTAGGGCGCGCTGGGCAGGAGCTCGGCGAGCCGGTCCCGGCCGCGCTCACCGAGCCAGGTCGCGGCGATCTGGGCGCCGACGAACCGGACCTCCTCGCGGGAGGGCGGCGGCTCGCCCTCGTTCTCGTACGTGGTGACCGGGCGCCGGGTGACGTACGGGCGGCAGAAGTCCAGCTCGAAGGTGCGCTGGCTGTCGACCTCCCAGAGGAGCGCCTCGGCCTGGTTGCGTCCCTCGGCGGCCTCGATGCCCCAGAGGTGGACGCGGGCGCCGTATCCCTGGGCGGCCTCGACGGCCGAGACGAGGTCCTCGTCGCCGCCGACGAGGGCGGCGTCGCTGATGGCTCGGTGGCGGGCGAGGGACTCCAGGTCGGTGCGGATGAGGGAGTCGACGCCCTTCTGCTGGTTGTTGGCGTTGAGGTTGCCGAGGCGGACCTTGACGTCGGGCAGTTCGGCGATGGCCTGCTGTTCGGGGGTGTGGATGCGGCGTCTGGCGCCGTCGTACCAGTAGACGCGGAGCAGTCTGCTGTCCGCGAAGATCGTGCGGGCCTTGTCGATGAAGGCCTCGATGAGGCCTTCCGCGTCGAGGTCGAAGGAGCGCCGGTCCTCGGTGCCCGCCACAAGCAACCCGGCCGCAGCATGGACGTAACCGGCGTCGACGAAGATGGCGTGGGTGGAAGGGGTCTTGGCCACCTCGGCCAGCATTCGCTGAAGCAGCTCGTTGGTGCGCTCCAGGCGCGCGTCGAGTTCGCGGAGGCGGGCGGTCGTCTCGGTCACCTGAGTGGTCTGTGCGTCGTTCATACGCGGCTCATTGTCCGCCGGTCGGGGCGCGGCCGCCACACCCTCATACCCGTCAGTAGTTAGCCATCCGAAAATTTTCCTTAGCGTAAGGAATGTTTGCAGGGTGCATCTCGTTGGACCCCTGTGTAACGCAGTTCTCCATCAGGAGGATCAACTCAGACGAAGGGAGAAGCCCATGCGCTTCGAAATCCTGCGACTCGACGACATCGACGGCACGCCCGTCGACCGGACCGTCGTGGACGCCTCCTCCGTCAATCGGATCGTGCAGCAGGCCGCCGCGATCGGCCAGCGCATCTGGATCCGCCCCGCCGAGACCTCGGCCTCGTAACAGGCCCGGTCCACACCACGCACCGCGCCCCCGCACGGACTTCGCAAGAGCGGAATCCGTACGGGGGCGCAGTGGCGTCCGGGGCACCCGCCCCGGGCCGCCGGTCAGGCGTTCTGGATCACCTGGGTGACGCCGTTGATGATCTGCTGCACCGCGATGGCGGAGAGCATCATGCCCGCGAGCCGCGTCACCAGGACGACACCGCCGTCCTTGATGACCCGGATGATCACCAGCGAGTAGCGCATGGTCAGCCACAGCACGACGTGCATGGCGGCGATGGCCGTCCAGACCGAGACCTGCGAGGCGACGCTGTCGGCGTTCTGCACGGCCAGGATGACCGAGACGATCGCGCCGGGACCGGCGAGCAGCGGCATGCCGAGCGGCACCAGGGCGACGTTCACGTCCTTGGTCTGCTTCGGCTCGTCGGTCTTGCCCGTGAGCAGGTCGAGCGCGATGAGCAGCAGCAGGAGACCGCCCGCGATCATCAGCGCGGGGACGGAGACGTGCAGGTAGTCCAGGATCTGCTGCCCGAGCAGGCCGAAGACGGTGATGACGCCGAAGGCCACCGTGACGGCCTGCCAGGCCATCCGGCGCTGCACCTTGGCCGGGCGGCCGGAGGTGAGGGCGAGGAAGATCGGCGTGATCCCGGGGGGATCCATGATCACGAAGAGGGTCAGGAACAGCGAGCCGAAGACGGCGACGTCGAACACGTTGGGGTGCCTTGCGGGAGAGGTCGAACAGTGGGGTGTGATCCCTGGCCCCCGGTGCGGAATGCAGGGTTCCGGGGGCAGGGCAGGAAGGACGCCACCCCGCGCACGGCGTGGAACCGTACGGGGGCGGACCAGGAGGAAAAGGGCCCTGGGCGGAAGGCGGCGACGCGCCGGACACGGGACGGGACCGTCCGGCCCGGCATGCACCTCCGGGAACGACGGGCGGCCGCCCGCAAGGCTCGGGAGAACGGAACCTCGCGGAGTCGGGACGAACACGGAGCCGGACGGGATCAGGTCCGGACGGGATCAGGTCCGGACGGGATCGGGTCCGGACCGCAGAGCCCGGCAGCTCGGGTGCGGAGCACCGGACCCGCCGAACCTGGTCCCGGATCACGTCCCGGACCACGGTCCCGGATCACATCCCTGACCACGGCCCCGCAGCCGGGACCGCGCCGAGGCCATACGCGGCCCCGCCCGTACCTGCCCTGCCCGTACCTGCCCGGCCCGTGTCAGGGCCGCGCGCGCCAGGGCTAGGCGGCAGGTCCCCCCGCGCCGGGGACCGGGAAGGCCCCCGCCGCACGGCGGGTGATCTCGCCGTAGATCTCGGGGTCGGTGGTGTACTCGCCGAGGCGGCAGGTCTTGCGGCTGCCGTGGTAGTCGCTGGAGCCCGTGGGGAGCAGCCCGAGCTCCTTCGCGAGCCCGCGCAGCCGCGCGCGCGTCGCCTCGTCATGGTCCATGTGGTCGACCTCGATGCCGTCGAGTCCGGCTTCGGCGAGCCGGGCTATCGAGGCCTCGGGCAGCACCTGGCCGCGCTTGACGGCGAGCGGGTGCGCGAAGACGGTGACCCCGCCGGCCGCCTTGACCAGGCGGATCGCGTCGACCGGGTCGAGCTCGTGCTTCCCGACGTACGCCCGGCCGCCGTCGGCGAGCCACTCGGGCGTGAACGCCCCCGACACGTCCGGTACGACGCCGAGCTCGACGAGCGCCTCGGCGACGTGCGGGCGGCCCACGGAGCCGTCGCCGGCGATCCGGGCGACCTGCTCCCAGGTGACGGGGACGCCGAGTTCCTGGAGCTTGCCGACCATGGCGCGGGCGCGCGGCACCCGGTCGTCCCGGACGAGTTCGCGCTCGGCGAGGAGCGCGGGCTCCGTCGGGTCGAAGAGGTACGCCAGCATGTGCAGGCTGATCCCGTCGACGCGGCAGGACAGTTCGGCCCCGGTGACCAGGGTCAGTCCCTCGGGCAGCGCCTCGATCGCCTCGGCGTGGCCGCGGGTGGTGTCGTGGTCCGTCAGCGCGACGACGTCGAGCCCGGCCGCGGCCGCGTTCCGTACGAGCTCCGCCGGCGAGTCCGTGCCGTCGGACGCCGTGGAGTGGGTGTGCAGATCGATGCGCACGACGCGGTACTCCGGGGGCTCGGCACGGACGAGGGACGCTCCAGCATAACGGGCGAATCGAACACGCCCGTACGGAACGTCAGGCGCTCCCCCCGGGCGCGGACCGGGCGCGGACGGGGCGAGGACGGGGCGAGGACGGGGCGAGGACGGGGCGGGGACCCGGACGGGGGACCCGGGCGAAGGCCGGGCGCGGACCCGGCCGCGGACCCGGCCGGTGGCTAGCCGAGGAGCCTCGGGGTGAGGGCGCCGCACGGCAGGAGTTCGACTTCGGCGCCGGCGTCGCGCAGGTCCGTCAGGACGAGTTCGTCGTACATGAGGAGACCGGACTGCTCGGGCCAGACGATGGCCCACAGCCACATGCCGCGCGCCTCGCCCGCGAAGACCGCGCGGTCCTGCGGCGCGCCGTTGACGTGCCAGAGCGGGGTGGGGCGGCCGGCGGCCAGCACCTTCGTCTGGGGCGGCTTGTCGATGGACATGCCGGGTCCGGGATCCGGCCCGTCGATGCCGGCGTACCGGGCGCCGAGGCCGACGCCGAGCTCCTCGGCGACGAGGACCAGCTCGCCGATCCCGCCGAGGGGGCCGGGTCCCGAACACGCGACGGCGGTCGCACGACCGCCGCTGCGGTCGTCACCGGCGTACGCGACCCCGGTGAAGAGCCAGCCGACGGGAAGCGGCCACGGCATCCACACCGGGACATGGGACCGGTTCACCACGACACCGAGCGCCTCGACGCTGGGCGGGATCACGGGCTGGAGCGGGTACACCGAGCCGTGCACGTCACACTGCCAGGAGTCGGCGAAGAGACCGGGCGCCCTGACCCGGCCACCGCACTTCGGACAACTGGGTTCGCCCCTCATAGGGCTCAACGGTCCTAGCTCTTCCGCCCCGCGTCAAGGACGCCCACGGACGATCACCCGTCCGGCCCGGGCCGTTCACCCTTGGTGGACATACGCCCCTGAAACGACTGATTCGGACGGGGCGGGCGAGGGTCGGGACCCCCCGGCCTCAGTCCAGCTTCACGGACCCGCGCAGGGGATCGCGCAGGTCCGTCCCCTGGGCCAGCCAGCGCTCCTCCAGCGCCTGCGCCCCGTGGACCCGCTTCCAGGCGGCCTCGTTGGGGGTCATCGGGAGCAGCGGCAGGAAGCGGACGGGGTCCATCGGGTCGTCCAGTTCGAGGTCCTCCACGAGGCCGCCGGACTCGGCGACCAGGACGGAGCTGAAGGCGGCGCCGGGCCAGAGCGGGTCGCCGACGTCGAGCGAGGCGCCGGGCGCCACGATGACGCCCTCGACCTGCGGGGTGGAGGCGAGCACGGCGAGCGGCCGCAGCACCTTGTCGGTGTCGGCGAGCCCCGCCCGCACGGTGAGGACGAGTTCCGCGCGCGGACCCTTCACCGGGTCGGCGAGCGCGGCCGTCGGGTCGGCCATCGGCTGCGCGGACATGCCGAGGGTCGCGTAGCGCACGAGATCGCCGTCGATGAACCGGAGCACCTCGATCCGATCCGTCCCGAGAAACGTCACCGCGGCCCGCGCGTCCGGTTCTCCGAGCGCCGTCCGCAGCCGGGCCTCGACCAGTGCAAGAACTTCTGCCATGGAGGGAGCATAGATCGCGTATGGAACGGGCAAAGTAAGGGATTGACCCTCTGTCGGCTGATAGTGTTGGCCACTGGTCGGGATTCCCGACTGCTCGTCACACGTCATCCCCGACAGGGGACCGGCCGGAGGAGGTGGGACTGCGATGGACCGAAGTCGGTCGGGCAGTACCAGCAGCTCTTCCGCCGCTCCGCACCCCCGCCAGGTGCGCTCCCTCCGGTGACGTCCGGGTCCCGTACGGACCCGCCCCTCCGGCATCTCGCACGACGGAAGAGCATTTCGCCTTTCCCTGTCTGTAGCGACCGCCGTCACCGCGCCTCTCCGGGTGCCGCCCGCTTTGTGGACGACGTACCTCTCCGTCCTCATTCCGGGCTGTGCCACGCTCCGCGCCGACGGCCGATCCGTGAAGGAGCACGCCCGTGTCGATGATCCGTGACCTCACCGCAGCCGTCCGCCCGAGCCTGCGGCACAGCCTGCGCAAGACGCCCACCACGTACACCTCGTACGACCCCACCCGCGACCACTCGGCCTCCAGCGCCGTGGTCGACTGCGCCGTCTACCGCGACGGGCGCCGGATCGACGACCGCGAGTGCCTCACGCCGCGCGGCGCGATGCACCAGGTCCGGGAGAGCGGCGGCTTCGCCTGGATCGGCCTCCACGAGCCGACCGAGGCCGAATTCGCCGGAATCGCGGCCGAGTTCGGGCTGCACCCGCTCGCCGTCGAGGACGCCGTCCACGCCCACCAGCGACCCAAGCTGGAGCGGTACGACGACACCCTCTTCACCGTCTTCAAGACCATCCACTACGTCGAGCACGCCGAACTCACCGCGACCAGCGAGGTCGTCGAGACCGGCGAGGTCATGTGCTTCACCGGCCCCGACTTCGTCATCACCGTCCGCCACGGCGGCCAGGGCTCCCTGCGCAACCTCCGCCACCGCCTCCAGGGCGAGCCCGAGCTCCTCGCCAAGGGCCCCTCCGCCGTGCTGCACGCCATCGCCGACCACGTCGTCGACGGCTACATCGCGGTCGCCGACGCCGTCGAACTGGACATCGACCAGCTCGAGATCGACGTCTTCTCGCCCGCCGCGAAGGGCTCCACCCGCGGCACGGACACCGGCCGGATCTACCAGCTCAAGCGCGAGGTACTGGAGTTCAAGCGGGCCGTCACCCCGCTCCTGCGCCCGATGCAGCTGCTCAGCGAGCGGCCCATGCGACTGGTCGACCCCGACATCCAGAAGTACTTCCGCGACGTCGCCGACCACCTCGCCCGCGTCCAGGAGCAGGTCGTCGGCTTCGACGAGCTCCTCAACTCGATCCTCCAGGCCAACCTGGCGCAGGCGACCGTCGCGCAGAACGAGGACATGCGCAAGATCACCTCGTGGGCCGCGATCGTCGCCGTCCCCACGGCCGTCTGCGGCGTGTACGGCATGAACTTCGACCACATGCCCGAACTGCACTGGAAGTACGGCTACCCGATGGTGCTCACCGGCATCATCGCCATCTGCTTCACCATCCACCGCACCCTCAAGCGCAACGGCTGGCTCTAGATAGGCTTCGGCCATGACCGACACGCTGCTCACCGGCGCCCTCGTCGAGGAGGCCACCAAGAAGTCCGGCCTCGTCTGGGTGCGCGGCACCGGCCCCGCCCGCGCGCTCTGGCACGTCTGGCACGACGGCGCCGCGCACGTCGTCGGCGACGGACCCGGGGAGCAGCCGCTGCCCGGCCTGGCCGACGGCGGTACGGCCGAGGTGACCGTGCGCAGCAAGGACAAGGGCGGCCGGCTCGTCGCCTGGACCGCCACGGTGCGCGAGCTCGCCCCCGGCAGCGAGGCGTGGGAGGCGGCCGTCGCCGAGCTGAAGGGCAAGCGGCTCAACGCCCCCGACGGCGAGGCGATGCCGGGCCGCTGGGCACGCGAGTGCCGGGTCCTGCGGCTCGACCCGCACACCTCGACGACCGATCTGCCGGACGGCTCCCTGTCCGCCGTCCCGCTGCCGACCGAGGCGACCACCCGCCGCCCCGTACCGGCCGCCCTGCCGAAGCTCCTGTTCGGCCGCAAGCGCCGCTAGGCCCGCGCGCGAGGCACGACCCAGGCCCGGGCAGGGCTAGGTCCGGGGGCATGGCCCAGGGCCCGGGCAGGGCCTAGGTCCGGGGCAGCTGCTTGCCGTAGTCGAGGGTCTCTTCCGTGGACGGCTCGGCGAGCGGGAAGTCGCGGTTCCATTCGGAGAGCACGACGACGCCCGCGCCGCCGCCCCGCGCGAACTGCAGGGGGTACGGAGAGCCTTCGAGGGCCACGTCGAGGGTGCCGCCCTCGCCGTCCGCGCCGCCCTTGACCTTGACCGTGCGGACGCCGCCGATCTGGTCGCGGTCGCCCTTGACGGCATCGCCGTGCAGGGCGATCAGACCGTCGAGGAGCGGGCCCATGTCGGTGAAGCCGCGCAGCTGCTTGTACGAGGGGTCGCCCTGGGGCACCTTCACGTACATGTCGTCGAGCTTGTCGGCGGCCTCGGAGTCCGCCTCCGTGGGCGCCTCGGTCGCCTTGTCGTCATGCGCCCAGAAGCCCGCGTCGGCCTTCAGGTAGAGGGCGTCGCCGACGCGCAGCAGCTCGAAGGTGCTGTTCTTCGTGGTCACCGAGCCGGTCGCGCCGTCCTGTTTCAGGCGCATGTTCAGCTTGAAGGTGCCGCCCTTGCTGACCAGCGTGCCGGAGAGGCGTACCGCCTTCGCCGTGTCGGCCGCCGCCTGCGCCTTCCGCTCGATCTCGGGCGCGGTGAGCTTCCCGACCCCGTTCGTCCCCTCGTCCGGATCGGCGGCGCAGGCCGTGAGTCCCACCGCAAGTCCGGCGCAGAGCGCCAGGGGCGTGACAGCCCTGCGGATACGCGATGACGGGGTGCGGACGGTCATCTGCGCTGCCTCTCGTTTCGTGGGGGTGCGACGGGCCCTGGCCCGTACGGGGTGCCGGCGGGCGGGCCGCGCTCCCGACCGGCGGAACGGCCGGGTCCGGTGCGGGGGCCGATGGGGGGACGGCAGACCGCAGCGTACCCGGGCCGGGTGACGGGCCCGGCAGGCAGCCGTACGGAGGCACTGCCAGGGCGGGTCGGAACGGCACGGGCTAGCCTGAACCCGGCAAAGCTCTGCCATGACCGGCACAGCTCTGCGACGACTCGAATCGTGCGGCACCGAGGAGGCGCGTGGCATGGCGGCAGGCGCCCCTCGGATCTTCGTCTCCCACCTGGCGGGAGTCCCCGTCTTCGACCCCGTCGGCGACCAGGTCGGCCGCGTCAGCGACCTGGTGGCCATGCTGCGGGTGGGCCGCAGGCCGCCCCGGCTGCTCGGCATGGTCGTGGAGGTGCTGAGCCGCCGCCGGGTGTTCGTGCCGATGACCCGGATCACGGGCGTCCAGTCCGGTCAGGTCATCACCACCGGCGTGGTCAACATGCGCCGCTTCGAGCAGCGCCCCACCGAGCGGCTCGTCCTCGGCGAACTCCTCGACCGGCGCGTCCGGCTCGTCGGGAGCGACGGGCGGGAGGGCGAGGAGGTCACCGTCCTCGACGTCGCCATCCAGCAGCTGCCCGCCCGCCGCGACTGGGAGATCGACAAGGTCTTCGTCCGCAAGGGCAAGGGCGGGGTGCTGAGCCGCAAGGGCGAGACGCTGACCGTCGAGTGGTCGGCCGTCACCGGCTTCTCCCTGGAGGAGCACGGGCAGGGCGCCGAGAACCTCGTCGCCACCTTCGAGAAGCTGCGCCCCGCCGACCTGGCCAACGCCCTGCACCACCTCTCCCCCAAGCGGCGCGCCGAGGTCGCGGCGGCCCTCGACGACGACCGGCTCGCCGACGTCCTCGAAGAGCTGCCCGAGGACGACCAGGTCGAGATCATCGGCAAGCTGAAGGAGGAGCGCGCGGCCGACGTCCTGGAGGCGATGGACCCCGACGACGCGGCCGACCTGCTGTCCGAGCTGCCGGAGGAGGACCAGGAGCGGCTGCTCACCCTGATGCAGCCGGACGACGCCGCCGACGTGCGCCGGCTCCTGGCGTACGAGGAGCGCACGGCGGGCGGTCTGATGACGACCGAGCCGATCGTGCTGCGCCCCGACGCCACCGTGGCGGACGCGCTGGCCCGGGTCCGGCAGCAGGACCTGTCGCCGGCGCTCGCCGCGCAGGTGTACGTGTGCCGGCCGCCGGACGAGACGCCGACCGGCAAGTACCTGGGCACGGTGCACTTCCAGCGGCTGCTCCGCGACCCGCCGTTCACCCTGGTCAGCTCGCTCGTGGACAGCGATCTGCCGCCGCTCGGCCCGGACACCCCGCTGCCGGCCGTGACCAGCTACCTCGCCGCGTACAACATGGTGGCGGCGCCGGTGGTGGACGAGAGCGGCTCGCTGCTCGGCGCGGTCACCGTCGACGACGTGCTCGACCACCTGCTGCCGGAGGACTGGCGGGAGACCGAGTTCCACGAAGAGGGGGCCCCGCATGGCCGCTGAGCGGACGCAGGACCGGGAGCGCGAGCGGGACCGCGAGCGGCCGTCGCCCCGCATCCGCCTCGACCTGCCGCGCGAGCGGCGGGCCAGGCTGCTGCCGGAGTACGACCCCGAGGCGTTCGGACGGCTCTCGGAGCGGATCGCCCGGTTCCTGGGGACGGGGCGCTTCCTGGTCTGGATGACCCTGACGGTCGTCGTCTGGATCGGGTGGAACGTCTTCGCGCCGTCGTCGCTGAAGTTCGACGAGTACCCCTTCATCTTCCTGACGCTCGTGCTGTCCCTCCAGGCCTCGTACGCGGCGCCGCTGATCCTGCTCGCCCAGAACCGGCAGGACGACCGGGATCGGGTCAATCTGGAGCAGGACCGGAAGCAGAACGAGCGGTCGATCGCGGACACCGAGTACCTGACCCGGGAGATCGCGGCGCTGCGGATGGGCCTCGGCGAGGTCGCCACCCGCGACTGGATCCGGTCGGAGCTCCAGGACCTGATCAAGGAGCTGGAGGAGCGCCGGGATCTATTCCCGTCGGCCGACGGTCGCGGAAGTGACGTACCCGACCGTTGACAGGGCTTTCATGGGCCGGTGGTCGGCGCCGTACCATCGTCGGTATGGCTACGGAAGACGCGGTGCTCGCAGCACTGGCGACGGTGAACGACCCTGAGATCAACAAGCCGATCACTGAGCTCGGCATGGTCAAGTCGGTGGAGATCGAACCGGACGGCAGGGTCGCCGTCACGGTGTACCTGACGGTCTCCGGCTGCCCGATGCGCGACACCATCACGCAGCGCGTGACCGAGGCCGTCTCCCGGGTCGAGGGCGTCACGGGCGTCGACGTCTCGCTGGACGTGATGAGCGACGAGCAGCGCAAGGAGCTGGCGGCGGCGCTGCGCGGCACGGGCGCCGAGCGCGAGGTGCCGTTCGCGAAGCCCGGCTCGCTGACCCGGGTGTACGCGGTGGCCTCCGGCAAGGGCGGGGTCGGCAAGTCGTCCGTCACCGTGAACCTGGCCGCGGCGATGGCCGCCGACGGTCTGAAGGTCGGTGTCGTCGACGCCGACATCTACGGCCACAGCGTGCCGCGGATGCTGGGTGTGGACGGCCGTCCGACCCAGGTCGAGAACATGATCATGCCGCCGTCCGCGAACGGCGTGAAGGTCATCTCCATCGGCATGTTCACCCCGGGCAACGCCCCCGTCGTGTGGCGCGGCCCGATGCTGCACCGCGCGCTCCAGCAGTTCCTCGCGGACGTGTACTGGGGCGACCTGGACGTCCTGCTGCTCGACCTGCCGCCGGGCACCGGCGACATCGCGATCTCGGTCGCGCAGCTGGTGCCGAACGCGGAGATCCTCGTCGTCACCACCCCGCAGCAGGCCGCCGCCGAGGTCGCCGAGCGGGCCGGCTCGATCGCCGTCCAGACCCACCAGAAGATCGTCGGCGTCGTCGAGAACATGGCGGGCCTGCCCTGTCCGCACTGCGACGAGATGGTCGACGTGTTCGGCACCGGCGGCGGCCAGAAGGTCGCGGACGGCCTGACGCAGACCACGGGCGCGACGGTCCCGGTCCTCGGCTCCATCCCGATCGACGTACGGCTCCGCGAGGGCGGCGACGACGGCAAGCCGGTCGTCCTCTCCGACCCCGACTCCCCGGCGGGCGCGGCCCTGCGCGCCATCGCCGGCAAGCTGGGCGGCCGTCAGCGCGGCCTCTCGGGCATGAGCCTGGGCATCACGCCCCGCAACAAGTTCTAGCGGTACGGCTTCCGGCCGTACGCCGAAGGGGCGCCCCGGTTCCGGGGCGCCCCTTCGTCATGCCGTCCCGCCGTCACGCCGTCACGCCGTCAGACGTCCTGCCGTCAGGCGTCGTGCCGTCAGGGCCAGGCGTCAGCCGTCACGCGTAGGCGTCGAGGTCCTTGATCTGCGAGAAGCCGAGCCCGTACGCGCTCATCCCCCGCCCGTACGCCCCGATGTGGACCCCGGGGGCGGACCCCGCGAGGACCCAGCCGAACTCCGACTCCCGGTAGTGGAACGGCGCCGGCACGCCGTCCACCGGCAGCGACAGCGTCGACCAGGCGGGACCGGTGAGGTCGTCGGCGAGTTCGAAGGCGGTCTCGGTCTGCTGGTCCAGCCAGTTGTCGCGCGTCGCGTGGTCGAGCGACGCGGGCCAGGTGTGGACGAGCAGCCCGGAACCGGCCAGCCAGGCGGCGGACGAGACCGTGGTGGCGTCGAGGACGCCCGTGCCGTCGCCGGTGCGCCGCACCGGGCTCGCCGCGACCGTCACGACGACGGCGAAGCGCTCCTTCTCCACGCCGCTCACGTCCGACTTTATGGACGGCGTGTCACCGTGCCCGGTCGATCCGTGCTGCACACTGCCGTCCGCTGCCGTGCCGACCTGCATCAGCCGGCGGGGGCCGGTGAACGCCTCATCGAGGCCGTACCAGGGGAAGGACGCGCGCAGGTAGCCCTCGGCGGTCCGCCGGGCCGTGGGCACGCCCTCCGCCCGACTCGTGGTCTCCATCTCGGCCGCCTCCTCGTTCCGTCAACAGAGGGAGGATAGCCACCAGGACGCGTCGGGTCGGTGACAGCCCGTCGTCAGGTCGCGTCGGAGTCGTACGGCGGGCGCTCGCCGGTGTCCGGCTTGTCCTGCTTCTTGAGGAGGTCCGGAGTGCCGTTGACCGGGGAGCCGTTGACCGCGGCGGGCGCGCTCGCGCGGCCGTGGACGGCGTCGGCGACGTCGTTCATCTCCTTCTTGAGGTCGAAGCTGCCCCGCAGCTCCTTCAGCTCCCGCAGGTCGTCGTTCTGCTCCATCTGCTTGCGGAGGAACGTCTTGGGGTTGAGGTCCTCGAACTCGAAGTCCTTGAACTCCGGCCCCAGCTCGCTGCGGATGTCCTCCTTCGCGCTGTCCGAGAAGTCACGGACCTTCCGGATGAAGCGCGAGACGTCCTGGATCACCTTCGGGAGCTTCTCCGGCCCGAAGACGAGCACGGCGAGCACCACAAGAGCCACCAGCTCGAGTGCGCCTATGTCGCTGAACACCTAGTAGCTCCTTCACGCCGGTCCAGGGCCCGGTCCAAGGTACCCGCCGAAACTGCCCGACGGGTACCTTGCGGCATCCATCACATGACCCTCAGGTGCCCTGCGAGGAGCCCAGGGTCAACGTCTTTGTCAGCTCTTTGCCGTTGCGGGTCAGCGTGAGCTCCAGCTTGTCGCCGGGGCGGTGGGAGCGGATCTTCACGATGAGCTCCTCGCCGTTGTGCACCCGCTGGCCGTCGACCTTGGTGATGACGTCTCCCGGCCGCAGCCCCGCCTTGGCGGCCGGGCCGCCCGCGGTGACGGAGGCGGAGCCGTCCTTGCCCTTCTCGCCGACGCGGGCGCCGTCGCCGTTGAACTGCATGTCGAGGCTCACCCCGATGACGGGGTGGGTCGCCTTGCCGGTGTTGATGAGCTCCTCGGCGACGCGCTTGCCCTGGTTGATCGGTATGGCGAAGCCGAGGCCGATGGAGCCGGGCTGGCTCGCGCCGGCGCCCTCGCCCTCGCCGGAGCCGCCGCCGGCGGCGCGGATCGCGCTGTTGATGCCGATGACCCGGGCCTTGGAGTCGAGGAGCGGGCCGCCGGAGTTGCCGGGGTTGATGGGGGCGTCGGTCTGGAGCGCGTCGACATAGCTGACGTCGCTGCCGTCGCCCTTCTCGCCGCCGGCGGTGATGGGGCGCTCCTTGGCGCTGATGATGCCGGAGGTGACCGTGTTGGAGAGGTCGAAGGGGGCGCCGATGGCGACGACGGGGTCGCCGACCCGGACGTTGTCGGAGTTGCCGAGGGGCAGCGGCTTGAGGCCGGAGACGCCGGTGACCTGGACGACGGCCAGGTCGTAGCCGGCGTCCTTGCCGATGAGCTTGGCGCGGGCCGTCTCGCCGCTGGAGAAGGTGACCGAGATGTCCTCGGAGGACGCGGCCCCGTCGACGACGTGGTTGTTGGTGAGGATGTGGCCCTTGGTGTCCAGGACGAAGCCGGTGCCGGTGCCGGAGGAGCCGTTGCCCCGGACGTGCAGGGTGACGACGCCGGGCAGGGCGCTCGCGGCGATCCCGGCGACGCTCTCCGGGGCGCGGTCGGTGTCCCCGGCCTCGGCCTGCGGCAGTTCGACGGTGGTGAGGCCGCCGTTGCGCTCGACGTACGCGCCGATCCCGCCGCCGACGACGCCGGTGATCAGGGCGAAGACGAGCGCGCCCGCGAGGGCGAGGCCCTTCCGGGACTTCCTCGCGGGAGCCGGCTCGAACGCGAACCCGGGCCCGCCGGCCCCCCACGGGTCGTACTGCACCCAGGGCGACCCGCCGCCCTGCGGCGGCACGGGCCCCTGCGGGTGCGGCTGAGGCTGGGGATGCTGCGGGTGCGGCTGCGCCGGAGGCACGGCCGCCTGCTGCTGCGGCGGTACGGGGGCCGGCGGGCGCTGTACGGGCGGCGCGGGCGCCCACGGCCCCGGCTCGCCGTAGGGCGGCGTGCGGTACTCGTCGGGGGCGTGCAGCGGCTGCGGCGCCGCGGGTTCGGCCTGCGCCACGGAGACCGCGCCCCGGGTCTCGTCCCCCGGGGGTACGGCGACGGGCGCGGTCGGCGCCGCGTCGGCGTCGGACGCCGGTGCGGACTTCGTCAGCCCGACGGCCGGCGCGGGCCCGGACGACGGGGCCTCGGCCGGAGGCCCGGCCACCGGCGGTTCGGCGTTCGGCGGTTCGGCGTTCGCCGGTTCGGCGTTCGGCGGCTCCGCCGGGAGGGGCTCGGCCCTGAGGGGCTGCGGCTCCGACACCGCGAACCCGGCCGTCGGCGCCGTCTCCGTCAGGTCGGCGGCCGGCCCGGGCTCGGCCGGGACGGCCGGGTCGGGCGCCGCGGACGGCTGGGGTGCGGGCAGGGGAAAGTCACCGTCGCCGTCCTCGGCCGGCGGCGGCGTGGGTATCCGCGCCGCCTCCGGTGTGTTCGACGGCCGGCTCCACCAGTTCGGCTTCCCGTTGTTCATGCTCTCCCCGCAACCGCTGACCCGTCCGCGCCCCTGGGTCGGGCGCCCGTGTCCCTGGATTCAACCAGGTCTCGGGTCAGCGCCGGGCGACGAGCGGTACGGCCGTCGACGTCGACCCCGTGGCGGGGTCGGGCGCGAAGGCCAGTCGGAGGGCCGGAGCGGTCGGCCGTATGAACGGCGAAAGGGCCAGGAGCGACTGCGGTGCCGGGTTCCGGACCCCCACGGCCACCAGCGGTGCGGCGTCGACGCGCACCGCTCCCGGCGGGACCGCGCCCGAGGGCGCCGTCGCGACGGGCCCGTGGGGCACGCCCGCCGAGGCCGGCGGTGTCAGCGCCCCGGCGTCCACGGACTGGGCGCCGTAGCGCTCGCCGGAGCGCGTGCCGCGTGACGAGGGGCTCGTGCTCCCGCCGCCGCCCGTGGTGCCGGTGGCGCGCAGCGGGGTGACCGCGCTGCCGGTGCCCTGGCCGCCGCGTGCGCCCACGTTGACCGAGGTGTCCATCGGCAGGGTGCCGCCGAGGGCGATGGCGGCGAACGAGACCGCGCTGGCCGCGGCGAAGGCGAAACGGCGGCCACGCCCGGACGTCCCGGCGCGGTCCCCGACGTCGTGGATCCGGAAGCCGGCGCCGCCGGCGGCGCCCGGGCCCGGGGTGACGACCGCGGCGGTGGCGAAGCCGTCGGACTTCACTCCGCTTGCGAGCAGCCCTTCGAGGGGCCCCCTGGGGCCTCCCGGGCCGCCGGAGCCGCCCGGCGGCTCGCCGGGGAGGCCCTGGAGCCGGGCGAGGAAGCCTTCCGAGAGCGGCGGGGGCGCCGCGGACGCGAAGACGCTCTTGAGGGTGCGCTGGGCGTCGGCCTCCGCCTTGCAGCGGGGGCAGGTCGCGAGGTGCGCGAGGACCCGCTCGCGCGCGTCGTGGCCGAGTTCGCCGTCGACGAGCGCGGCCAGCCGGTCCCCCAGGTGGTGTTCCGCGGGGGTCGGCGACGAAGGACGTGTGCCGGTCACGCTGTCCCTGCCTCCCATCCGACGGAGGCGAGCGCGCGCTCCGCCCGGGCCTCGGGCGAGCGGTGCTTGAGCGCCTTGCGCAGGTGGGAGCGCCCGCGGTGGATCCGGCTGCGGACGGTGCCGAGCTTCACGCCGAGGGTCGCGGCGATCTCCTCGTACGACAGTCCTTCGATGTCGCAGAGGACGACCGCGGCACGGAACTCGGGCGCGAGGGTGTCCAGGGCCTGCTGCACGTCGGCGTCGAAGTGCGTGTCGTTGAACACCTGCTGCGGCGAGGGCTCGCGGCTGGGCAGCCTTTCGGCGGCGTCGTCGGCGAGCGCGTCGAAGCGGATGCGCTGCTTGCGGCGCACCATGTCGAGGAAGAGGTTGGTGGTGATGCGGTGCAGCCAGCCCTCGAAGGTGCCCGGCGTGTACGTCGACAGCGAGCGGAAGACGCGGACGAAGACCTCCTGGGTGAGGTCCTCGGCGTCGTGCTGGTTGCCCGTCAGGCGGTAGGCGAGGCGGTAGACCCGGCCACTGTGCGTGCTGACGATCTCCTCCCAGGTGGGAGGGGTCCACGCCTGCGATTCCGCATCCGATGCGAAGGTCGCGGTGGTGGGAGCGGAGTCGGTGGTGCGGAAGCGGTCAGCTGTGTCGGTCACGGATTTCGGCTCACCCGCCGACCTGAGAAGACGCCGAAGCACTCCTCCCCGATCCACAGGCGCAGCCGCACCTCCCCTGTCGGCTCTGGTGGTGTCCAGTGGAGCCCCTACCATAGCCACCTCGCCCGTTAGCTCCGGATAAGAATCTTTACGCGAATTTGGAACCGGCTCCCCCGGCTTCCTCCTGCCGCGTCTCTCCCCTGGTGAACGCCCGGTCCCATCAGCAGGTTCCCGCTGTCAGCGGATACAGTCACCGTTGCGTCAACTACGGGGACAGGAGAGGGCCATTACCGCCAACCGGCAGACGAGCTGGTCGTTCGCCGACGCCTTCGTCGCCGAGGACGAGGCTCTGCGCTGGGCCCGGGAGCGGGCCCGGGAGGCAGGGCTGCCCTCGGTGTCCCCCGGCACCGGTGGCGCGCTGCGGGTGCTCGCCGCGACGGCGGACGCCAAGGCGGTGGCGGAGATCGGCACCGGTACGGGCGTGTCGGGCATCTATCTGCTGCACGGGATGCGGCCGGACGGGGTGCTGACGACGGTGGACCTCCAGCCGGAGCGGCAGCAGCTGGCCAAGACGGCGTTCCGGGCGGCGGGCTTCGCGGGCAACCGGGCCCGGTTCATCCCCGGCCGCGCCCTGGACGTGCTGCCGCGGCTCGCGGACGGCGGATACGACCTGGTGTTCTGCGACGGCGACCGGCTGGAGTACCTGGACTACCTCGCTGAATCGTTGCGCCTGCTGCGACCTGGGGGTCTCGTCTGCTTCGAGGGCGTCTTCGCGGACGGCCGCACGGTCGACTCCGCCGCCCAGCCGCCGGAGGTCCAGCGGGTCCGCGAGCTGCTGCGGGCCGTGCGCGAGAGCCAGGACCTCATCGCCTCGATCCTCCCGGTCGGCGACGGCCTGCTCTGCGCCGTCCGACGCGGCTGACGCCCCGCGCGACCGCTGGCCCCCCGCCCCCGGCCCGTCCGCGGCCGGACGCACCGCTGCCCCGGCGCGGCGGACCGTACCGGGGCAGCGGATGAATGCGTGGAGGGTCGGGTCAGCCGACGACCTTCTTCAGGGCGTCGCCCAGCGCCTCGGCCTCACCCGGGGTCAGCTCGACGACAAGCCGACCGCCGCCTTCGAGCGGTACGCGCATGACGATGCCCCGCCCCTCCTTGGTCACCTCGAGCGGGCCGTCACCCGTCCGCGGCTTCATGGCCGCCATGCTTGTTCCCCTTCCTGAAACCAGCTCATCGTCAGCCGGGCAGCTCCTTGGTGTGGAGCACGCGTCACCGGCTTCGAACACATTGCTTCCAGGTCATTATCCCGCATCACAGGACCCGATGACCAACATCGATCTGCATCGCTTCCGCAACGCGCTCTCTCAAAACCCCACAATTCGGCGACCGGCCTGCGATACTTCGCCGCTCTGCGTCCGACCGGGCACCTTCGTTCTTTGACGCAGCTCACATGTGCGGCGCGCGTGATCTCCGCCATGCTGGGCTGGTCAACCACGCAATGAGGCGAAGGGATCCCGATGGCCGACACGGTGCTGTACGAGGTGAGCGAGGGTCTCGCCACCATCACGCTCAACCGGCCCGAGGCCATGAACGCGATGAACGTGGCCGCGAAAGTCGCCCTCCGGGACGCCGTCGAGACGGCCGCGGCGGACCCCGCCGTTCGGGCGGTGCTGCTCACCGCGGCCGGCGACCGGGCGTTCTGTGTGGGCCAGGACCTGAAGGAGCACGTGGGTCTGCTCCTCGCGGACCAGGAGTCCGGCACGAGCCAGACCATGAACACCGTCCGTGACCACTACAACCCGATCGTCAAGGCGCTCACCGGCATGCGGAAGCCCGTCGTGGCCGCCGTGAACGGTGTCGCGGCGGGCGCCGGCTTCGGCTTCGCGCTGGCGGCGGACTACCGGATCGTCGCCGAGACGGCCGCCTTCAACACCTCCTTCGCGGGCGTCGCGCTCACCGCCGACTCGGGCATGTCCTGGACGCTGCCCCGGCTGATCGGCCCGAGCCGCGCCTCCGACCTGCTGCTCTTCCCGCGTTCGATCAGCGCCCAGGAGGCGTACGAGCTCGGCATCGTGAACCGCCTGGTCCCCGCCGCCGACCTCGCCGCCGAGGCCGTGAAGGTGGCCCGCACCCTCGCGGAGGGCCCGACGGTGGCCTACGCGGCGCTCAAGGAGTCCCTCGCGTACGGCGCCGACCACTCGCTCGCCGAGGCCCTGGAGAAGGAGGACGAGCTCCAGACCCTCGCCGGCGCCTCCGAGGACCACACCATCGCGGTCCGCGCCTTCATCGCCAAGGAGAAGCCCCGCTACCTGGGCAGGTGACGCACCCGGGAACGGGTGTCCTCGTCTTCTGATCAGGCGGGGACCACCGGCCCGGGGCGGCTCGCGCCCCGGGCCACGCACCCCGTCACGTGGTCGTCGACCAGGCCGCACGCCTGCATCAGGGCGTAGGCGGTGGTCGGGCCGATGAAGCGGAGGCCGCGCTTCTTGAGCGCCTTGGAGAGGGCGGTGGACTCGTCGGTGACGGCGGGGACGTCGGCGACGGTGCGGGGGGCCGGCCGGGTCGCCGGGTCGGGGGCGTACGACCAGATGAGGGTGTCGAGTTCGCCCGGGGTCCAGCCGGCGAGGAGTCGCGCGTTGGCGAGGGTGGCGTCGATCTTGGCGCGGTTGCGGATGATGCCCTCGTCGGCGAGGAGGCGCTCGCGGTCGGCCTCCCCGAAGCCGGCGACGGAGGCGATCTCGAAGTCGGCGAACGCGCGCCGGAAGCCCTCGCGGCGGCGCAGGATGGTGATCCAGGAGAGGCCCGACTGGAAGGCCTCCAGGCAGAGCCGTTCGAAGAGGGCGTCGTCGCCGTGGACCGGGCGGCCCCACTCCTCGTCGTGGTAGGCGACGTAGTCCTCGGTGGACAGGCCCCAGGGGCAGCGGAGCCGGCCGTCGGGGCCGGGGACCGCCTCCCCGGTCACTGCTGGTCGCCTTCGCGGTCCCCGCGGGCGCCGGCGCCCGCGAGCGCCTCCTCCAGCTCGGCGATCCGGGCGTCGCGTTCGGCGAGCTCCGCCCCGAGCCGGACGAGGACGTCGTCGACGTCCGCCATCCGGTAGCCGCGGACGGCGACGGGGAGGCGGAGCGCCTCGACGTCGGCGCGGTCGACCGGCCGGGCCGCCGGAAGGGGGTCGACGAGCTGCTCGGGCGCCACTTCGGGCAGCGCCTCGCTCTCGCCGCCGCCGACCACGGCCAGGGTCACCGCGGCCACGACCACGACCATCGTGATGAGCAGAAACCAGAACACCTGCGCGCCTCTCCCCGGAGTGGAATTCGTCCCGTGCCGATCGTGCCATGCGCCACCGGCGGTTAGGGTCACAGGCGAACGGACGCGAGGGAGGACAAAAGGGATGCTGCGCTTGGGACGGCGTGAATTCGGGCCGCACGAGCCGGTGATCATGGCGATCGTGAACCGGACCCCGGACTCCTTCTACGACCAGGGCGCGACCTTCCGGGACGAGCCCGCGCTCGCCCGGGTCGAGCAGGCGGTCGCCGAAGGGGCCGCGATCATCGACATCGGCGGGGTCAAGGCGGGTCCCGGCGAGGAGGTGACGGCCGAGGAGGAGGCGCGGCGCACCGTCGGGTTCGTCGCGGAGGTCCGCAGGCGCCACCCCGACGTGGTGATCAGCGTGGACACCTGGCGGGCCGATGTCGGCGCGGCGGTCTGCGAGGCCGGCGCGGACGTCCTCAACGACGCGTGGGGCGGGGTCGACCCGGCCCTCGCGGAGGTGGCCGCCAAGTACGGTGCCGGCATCGTCTGCACGCACGCGGGCGGCGCGGAGCCGCGGACCCGGCCGCACCGGGTGGAGTACGACGACGTGATGGCCGACATCCTGCGCGTGACGGTCGGTCTCGCGGAGCGGGCGGCGGCGCTGGGCGTCCGCCGGGACGCGATCATGATCGACCCGGGGCACGACTTCGGGAAGAACACCCGGCACAGCCTGGAGGCGACGCGGCGGCTCGGCGAGATGGCGGAGACCGGCTGGCCGGTGCTCGTGTCCCTGTCGAACAAGGACTTCGTGGGCGAGACGCTGGACCGGCCGGTGAAGGAGCGGGTCCTCGGGACGCTGGCGACGACGGCCGTCTCCGCCTGGCTGGGCGCGCGGGTGTACCGGGTGCACGAGGTCGCGGAGACCCGGCAGGTGCTCGACATGGTGGCGTCCATCGCCGGTCACCGGGCGCCGGCCGTGGCCCGGCGCGGGCTGGCGTAGGGGGCGGGAGGGGGCGCCGGGATCCGGCGCCCCCGGAGCGGACCTACTTGCCGGTCTCCTTCGTCACCAGCGCGACCGCCTCGTCCACGTCGTCCGTGACGTGGAAGAGGAGGAGGTCGCGCTCGGAGGCCTTGCCGCCGGCGACGACGGAGTCGCGGAGCCAGTCGACGAGGCCCTTCCAGTACGCGGTGCCGAAGAGCACGATCGGGAAGCGGGTGACCTTGCGGGTCTGGACGAGCGTCAGGGCCTCGAAGAGCTCGTCGAGGGTGCCGAGACCGCCGGGGAGGACGACGAAGCCCTGCGCGTACTTCACGAACATCGTCTTGCGGACGAAGAAGTAGCGGAAGTTCACGCCGATGTCGACGTGCTGGTTGAGCCCCTGCTCGAAGGGGAGCTCGATGCCGAGGCCGACGGAGACGCCCTTGGCCTCCCTGGCGCCCTTGTTGGCCGCCTCCATGGCGCCGGGGCCGCCGCCCGTGATGACGGCGAAGCCGGCCTCGACGAGTGCCCGGCCGATGCGTACGCCCGCCTCGTACTCCGGCGAGTCCGGCTTCGTGCGGGCGGAGCCGAAGACGCTGATGGCGCTCGGCAGTTCGGCGAGGGCGCCGAAGCCCTCGACGAACTCGGACTGGATGCGCATGACGCGCCAGGGGTCGGTGTGCACCCACTCCGAGTCGCCCTCGGTGTCGAGCAGCCGCTGGTCCGTCGTCCCCGGCTGGACCTGCTCCCTGCGCCGCAGCACCGGACCGAGACGCTGCTCCTCGGGCTTCGCCATTCCCTCGGGAATGCCCATGGCCTGCTCCCTCCGCCGATCGGCGATCAGTCGTCGTTCGACCGCCAACTGATCTTCTGGTCCGGTCAGAGTAGGCCGACAGAGGTGACGAAACGCGAAATTACGGAAGTCAGGCAGTCAGCCAGTCGCGGAGTCGTGCCTCGCAGTGGTGGATCCGGTCGACGACGACGTGCTCGTTGACCTTGTGCGCGTAGATGGCGTCGCCGGGCCCGTAGTTGACGGCGGGCACGCCGAGGGCGCTGAAGCGGGCGACGTCGGTCCAGCCGAACTTGGGCTGCGCGCTGCCGCCGACGGCCTTCATGAAGGCCTCGGCGGCCGGGTGGGAGAGGCCGGGCAGGGCGCCGGGGCTCTCGTCGTCGATCACGAACTCGGCGATGTCGCAGCCGTCGAAGAAGTCGCGGACGTACGCCAGGGCCTCGGCCGGGGAGCGGTCCGGGGCGTACCGGAAGTTGACGGTGACCGTGCAGGCGTCGGGGATGACGTTGGTGGCGACGCCGCCCTGGATCGCGACGGCGTTGAGGCCCTCGTGGTACTGGAGGCCGTCGATGACCGGCTTGCGCGGCTCGTAGGCGGCGAGGCGGGCGAGGATCGGGGCGGCGGTGTGGATGGCGTTGGAGCCCATCCAGGCGCGCGCGGAGTGGGCCCGCTCGCCGGCGGTGTGCAGGATGACGCGGAGGGTGCCCTGGCAGCCGCCCTCGACCTGGGCGTCGGAGGGCTCCAGGAGGACGGCGAAGTCGCCTTCGAGCCAGTCGGGGTGCGCGGCGGCGATCTTGCCGAGGCCGTTGAGGTCGGCGGCGACCTCCTCGTTGTCGTAGAAGACGAACGTGAGGTCGCGGTTGGGCTCGGGGACGGTCGCGGCGAGCCGGAGCTGGACGGCGACGCCGGACTTCATGTCGGTGGTGCCGCAGCCCCACAGGATGCCGTCCTCGTCGAGCCGCGAGGGCACGTTGTCGGCGATCGGCACGGTGTCGATGTGGCCGGCGAGGACGACCCGCTCGCCGCGGCCGAGCCGGGTGCGGGCGACGACGTTGTTGCCGTACCGGTCGACGGTGAGGTGCGGCAGGAGGCGCAGGGCCTGCTCGATCGCGTCCGCGAGCGGCTGCTCGGTCCCGCTGACGGACGGGAAGTCGACGAGGGCGGCGGTGAGCGCGGCCCCGTCCTGGAACAGGTCGAGGGGGCCGTCGAGCGGGGTGATGTCTGCCATGTGCCGACCCTAACGCGCCCTCCAGTACGGTGGGCCCGTGTCCGAGCCCACCCGCCCCCGCCGTCGCGGCCGCCTCGCCCGTTCCGCGGCCGCCTTCGCCGTGCTCCTCGGCCTCGCCTCGTACGTGGCCGTCCACCAGGTGACGGGCAGCAAGGGCGCGCCACGCTGCACGGTGGGCAGTGGCGGGAACAAGTACGAGTTCACCCCGGAGCAGGCGTCGAACGCGGCGACGATCTCGGCCGTGGGCACGACCCGGGGGCTGCCGGAGCGGGCGGTGACGATCGCGCTGGCGACCGCGCTGCAGGAGTCGGCGCTGCGGAACATCGAGCACGGCGACCGGGACTCGCTGGGCCTCTTCCAGCAGCGGCCGTCGCAGGGCTGGGGGACGCCGGCCCAGATCATGGACCCGGTCTACTCGTCGGGGAAGTTCTACGCGGGCCTGGAGAAGGTCCCCGGGTACTCGCGGCTGCCGCTGACGGTGGCGGCGCAGAAGGTGCAGCGGAGCGGCTTCCCGCAGGCGTACGCGAAGCACGAGCCGGACGCCACGCTGCTGTCGGCCGCGCTGACGGGCCGGTCGCCGGCGGCGCTGATCTGTACGACGAGCAAGCTGGAGGGCCCTCCGGGGGATCCTGAGCGGTTCCGCGCGGAGCTGGTGCGCGCCTTCGGCGAGAAGGCGGCGCCGAAGGCGGTGACGGGCGGCCCGAGCGCGGGCCGGTCGGCGGCGGAGCCCGTGGTGCTCTCGCTGCCGGTGCGGGCGGGGTCGGGTGCGGCGCCCGGGGCGGAGGAGCGGCGCGGCTGGGAGCTGGCGCAGTGGGCGGTGGCGCGGGCGGACGAGCTGCGCGTCGCGGAGGTCGGCTACCGGGGCCGGGTGTGGCGCGCGGGCGAGGCCGACGGAGCATGGTCGAAGTCCTCGGGTCCGCTCGCCGCGGGCGGTGGGGCGGACGGGAAGGCCGGGGGGAGTTCCGGCGGGGATTCGGTGCGCGTCCGGCTCGCGCAGTAGCCGGTCAGGCGTACGGTCGTTCACTCGACGGTGGCACGGACCCGGTCCGGGGCGCGGGAAATTCGAGACGCCTTCGCACCGGAATTCCCGCGTGCCTTTCCACCCCCTCAAGTCCCTTGCCGGGCAAGGGAAGTGACGGTTCGGCAGACACCTTCGCAATGACGCGTTCGTCCGTTTTCCTCCCCACCCGACAATACGACGCATTGCCAACTCTTTACCTTCGACCTCCGCAACCTCTCCCGCCCCAGGGCCGGTTGTCACTGCGTCCGAACGAACACCTCGCACCTCGTCGAAGGAGCACCATGTCCCTCCCCCTGACCCGTCGGATCGCCCGCGCCGCCCTCCTCATCGCGGCCGGAGCAGCCCCCGTGGTCGGTGCGGCCGGCTCCGCGAGCGCCCTGGACCACGGCATCGTCCCGACCGGCGCCCTCGGCGGTGTCACCGCCCTGGACGCCGCCGGTGCGGGCACCGCCGTCGACGGCGCCTCCCAGACCACCACCGGCGTCGTCGGCGCCGCCGGGGGCCAGGCCGTCGGCACGGCCGTCCCCGCCGCGGGCAAGGCCGTCGGCGCGGCGGGCAAGACCGCCACCCCGGCCGCCCAGAAGGTCGCCGGCGACACCGCCGGCAGCGCGGGCGAGGTCGTCGGCAAGACCGCCGGCGCCGCCGCCGAGGGCGCCGAGGCGCCGACCGGGGGCGCCGTCGGCGGCGGCCTCGGCAACCTGCCCACCGGCCAGGCCCTCGGCGCCGCGCCGCTGGGCGGCCTGCCCATCGGCTGACCCGCGCCACGCACGCACGGAGGGCCCGGGGAGCGAAAGCTCCCCGGGCCCTCCGGCGCCTCCCGGACTCAGGCCAGGCGCTTGACGGCCGCCTCGACCCGCTCGTCCGTCGCCGTGAACGCCACTCGCACGAACCGCTCCCCGGCCTCGCCGTAGAAGTCGCCGGGAGCCACCAGGACGCCCTGCTCCGCCAGGTACGCCACGGTGTCCCAGCACGGCTCGTCCCGCGTCGCCCACAGGTACAGGCTCGCCTCGCTGTGCTCGATCCGGAAGCCGTGCGCCTCCAGGGCCGCCCGCAGCGCCGCGCGCCGGGCCGCGTACCGCCCGCGCTGCTCGGCCACGTGCGCGTCGTCGCCGAGCGCCGCGACCGTCGCCGCCTGCACCGGGGCAGCGGTCATCATGCCGCCGTGCTTGCGGATCAGGAGCAGCTCGCCGAGGACGGCCGCGTCGCCGGCGATGAACGCGGCACGGTAGCCGGCCAGGTTGGAGCGCTTGGACAGCGAGTGGACGGCGACGACGCCCTCGTACGAGCCGCCGCAGACGTCCGGGTGCAGGACCGAGACCGGGTCGGCCTCCCAGCCCAGTTCCAGGTAGCACTCGTCGGAGAAGACGAGCACGCCGTGCTCGCGCGCCCAGGCCACGATCCGGGTCAGCTCGTCCTTGCCGAGGACCTTGCCGGTCGGGTTGGACGGGGAGTTGAGCCAGAGCAGCTTCAGGCCCGCCGGGTCGAGCTCCGTGGGGTCGTCGTAGACGACGGGCTCGGCGCCGCAGAGCCGCGCGCCGACCTCGTACGTCGGGTAGGCGAGGCGCGGGTACGCCACCTTGTCGCCGGCACCGAGCCCCAGCTGCGTCGGCAGCCAGGCCACCAGCTCCTTGGAGCCCACCACGGGCAGAACGTTCCCGTGGGTGAAGCCCACCGCTCCCAGCCGCCGCTCGCACCAGCCGGTGAGCGCGTCCCGCAGTTCCTTCGTCCCCCACACCGTGGGATAGCCCGGCGAGTCCGCCGCCGCGACCAGGGCCTCCTGGATCAGCGCGGGGACCGGGTCGACGGGGGTGCCGACGGAGAGGTCCACGATTCCGTCCGGGTGCGCCAGGGCCGTCTTCTTGTACGGCTCCAGCTTGTCCCAGGGGAAGACGGGCAGGCGCGAAGAGACTGCGCTCACGGGTTGGCTCTCACTTCCTCTTACGTACGGGGAAACGCCTCGGTCCCGTACGGCGACCGACGCCGTACGGGACCGGATGCGGTCGATCAGCCGTTCTGCGGCGGCAGGGCGGCGATGAAGGGGTGGTCACGCTCGATCTCGCCGAGCTTGGAGGCGCCACCGGGCGAACCGAGGTCGTCGAAGAACTCGACGTTCGCCTTGTAGTAGTCCTTCCACTCCTCCGGGGTGTCGTCCTCGTAGAAGATCGCCTCCACCGGGCAGACCGGCTCACAGGCCCCGCAGTCGACGCATTCGTCCGGGTGGATGTACAAGGACCGCTTGCCCTCGTAGATGCAGTCGACGGGGCACTCCTCGATGCACGCCTTGTCCTTCACGTCGACACAAGGCTGCGCGATGACGTAAGTCACGCTGTCGTTCCTCCTCGATAGGGCTGGTCTGCGCGGGAGCGCGGCGTCGTCGATGCCCGCCCCTAGTATCTCCGTTCTTGGGGGCGATCCGAACAGGAGGGGCGGAGAAGCTGTGGAATTCACCGGCGGAGGGCGCCTTGAGGTCCGAATCACCAGCGCTGACGTGGGAAAACGTGTCTCCGTTCGGTGCGTGACGGAGGCACCGGGTGCGGGCGGGAAATACACCGATGCGGTCGGAGTTCTCACATCATGGGACTCCGGTGTGCTCCTGATCACACGAAAGGGCGGCGCGGCCGTCCGGATCGAGGAGTCCTCGCTCGTCGCGGGGAAGGTCGTCCCGGCCGCCCCGGCCCGCCGCCGCGGCCCCGCCGCCACCTTCCCCGAGCTGGCCAGGGCCACCGCGCGCGCGTGGCAGCCGGTCGAGAGCGAACCCCTCGGCGAGTGGACCCTGCGGGCCTCCGCCGGATTCACCCGGCGGGCCAACTCCGCGCTGCCGCTCGGTGACCCCGGGCTCCCGCCGGCCGAGGCGCTGAAACGCGTACGGGACTGGTACGCGGCCCGGAGCCTTCCCGCGTACGTCCAGGCCGCGACCGGCGCCGAAGGGACCCAGGAGCTCCTGTGCGCCGCACTCGACCGCCACGGCTGGCGGCGCGAGGTGTCCGCCGAGGTGCGGATCGCGGCCCTCGCCCCCATCGGCGACCTCGACGCCGACGTGTCGGCCGTCCGACTGTCCCGGACGGTCGACGACGCCTGGCTCGGCGCGTACCGGCGGTCCGGGGAGGCGAGCCCGGCGGTCCGCACCGTCCTCGCCTCCGGCCCGAGTGTGTGGTTCGCTTCCGTGGCGGGCACGGGAGGAGTACCGGCGGCGATCGGCCGCTGCGTCGTCGACGGACGCTGGGCCGGCTTCATGGCCGTCGAGGTCGACCCGGCCCACCGGCGCCGCGGCCTGGCGACGTCCGTCATGACGGCGCTGGCCCGACAGGCGCTCGACGAGGGCGCGTCGGCGGCCTGGCTCCAGGTGGAGGCGGACAACGACTCCGCCCGGGCCTTGTACGACGGGATGGGCTTCGCCGCCCATCACCACTACCACCACTACCGATGGGTGGAGGCGTGACGGAGGAAGGACCACCGGACGCCGGAGCCGATGGCTCCGGCGACCACGGCCCGGACGAGGTGACCGACTGGCGGCGGGAGTTCGCCGAGGAGGCCCGGGCCGAGCGGCCGGACCTCGCACGGCTCTGCCTGCTGGTCGGGGCGGTGGCGGACCCCTTGGTCACCCGGCACGCCCTCGACGAGGCGGAGATCGAGCTCGACCGGCTGGCCGGGCTCGTCCCGTACGCCACCCGGATCACCGGCGACTGGGCCACCGAGCTCGCCGCGCTCCTCGGCGTCCACGAGGGCTTCGAAGGCGTGCCCGCGGACTACCAGCGACTGGAGTCCTCGCTCCTGCACGAGGTGCTCCGGCGCCGCCGCGGCCTGCCGATCCTGCTCTCCGTCGTGTGGATGGAGGTCGCCCGCCGGGCCGGCGCCCCCGTGTACGGGCTCGGACTGCCCGGCCACTTCGTCGTGGGCTTCGGCGACCCGGCCGACCTGAACCTCGCCGACCCGTTCGCGGGCGGGCGCGCCATGACCGGCGCGGACGCCGAGCTGCTCGTGGCGAGCGCGACGGGCGAGGCGCTGGACCGCTCGATGCTCCGGCCCGCCGAGCCCGGCGCGATCGTGCTGCGGATCCTCAACAACATCCGCGCCTGGGCCGCCTCCCGTCCCGAACGCTCCGACGTGGCCCTGTGGGCGGTGGAGCTCTCCCTGCTGCTCCCCTCCCACCCGGCCCGCCTCCGCTACGAGCGCGCCGAACTCTTCGTACAGCGCGGGGATTTCCTGACGGGCGCGGTGGAGATGGAGGCCTACGCGGAGGTGATGGACGCGGTGGACCCCGAGTCGGCGACCGCCATCCGACGCCGCGCGCAGGCGGCCAGGGCGCGCCTGAACTAGCGACGGGGGAAGAAGCGGGACGGGGCTGCGGTGGGCGTGCGCGGGTGGGACGCGGCGAGCCCCCGTCCCGGGTGGGACGGGGGCTCGGGCGCCGGGGCGGGTGCGGTCAGCCTTCGCCGCTGAGGTCGATGGTCTTGGTCCGCTCGGCGAGGGTCTTGCCGCGCAGGGCGTCGCGCATCACGAAGGCGACGTCGTCGGCGGAGACCTGGTGCTTGGTGCCGTCGCCCTTGGTGATCATGACGCCGTCGAAGGCGCCGTCGAGGAGCCGCTCGATGGCCTTCTTGTCGTAGACCTCGACCAGTCGGCCGTCCACGGCCTTCATGGAGAGGATCTGCGGCAGCGAGCGCGCCGGACCGAAGTCGATCTTCTTGCCGCCCGCCTGGATCCGGATCAGGCCGGACATCGCGGGCGTGGCGAACTCCTTCATCGCCCGGTCCAGCTCGGCCTGGGTGACCGTCGGCCGGCGGGTGGTGACGGGCAGTTCGACGAGCTTGCCCTGGCCGGTCTCGACCTGGGCGCGGAAGGCGTCCTGGACGGAGATCATCGAACGCTGGACGTCCAGGCCCTTGCCGGGCTTGCCCGGCACGGGGGTCACCTTGTTCGGCGCGAAGAGGATCGTGCCCTCGGTCGCCGAGGCGGAGCTGCCGGCCAGGTCGGTGAGGGCGACGGCGAGCTTCTCGCGGTCGACCGGGAAGACCGGCTTGGCGATCCGCTCGCCGCCGAACAGAGAGCCGATGACGGAGACCGGGTTGTAGTCGCTGCCGGCCGCCGCGCGGACGGTCTCCTGGCTGTCGAGTGCCAGGCCCGCCTTGTCGGGGGCGAGCTGGACCTTCGTGCCGCCGATGCTGAGCCGGAGCGGCGCGTGGGCGCGCGTGCCGAGGGCCTTGTCCAGCTTGTTGACGGCCTCCTCCTTCGTACCGCCGCCGATGTCCACGCCGAGCACGGTGGTGCCCTTCGGGACGTCGGAGTGGTTGAGGAGCAGTCCGGCACCGTAGGCGACGCCGGCCAGGCCGACGACTCCGGCGGCGACGAGGACCAGCTTCGAGCGGCCCTTCTTCGCCGGGGGACGGGTGGCCGCGGGCGCCGGACGCGGTGCCGGGGCGGGCGCGGGGGTCACCTGCTCGTCGATGCGCGGGGTGAGGTTCGGCCGGGCCGCGCCCGGCGGGACCACGGGGATGCCGCTGGTGAGCGTGTCCCCGGAGACGTGGCCCGCGCCGCCGTCGGCCGCCGCGCCCTGGCCGGGCGCGGGTGCGCGTCCGGACGCCGGAGCGGCTGCCTGCGGGGTCAGGATCGCGGTGTCGTCCGACATGCGGGGGGCACCGCCGGGGAACGGCGAGCCCGCGCCCGGTGCTCCCGACCGGCCCTGGGGCTGTCCGGGGACCTGGCCCTGACGCGGACCCTGGCCCTGGAAGGGGCCGGGGCCGCCGAGGGAGGCGGTGCCGGTGACCGGGCCGGTGGTGGGGCCGGTCGGGGCCGACGCTCCCGGACCCCGGTAGACGGGGGTGCCGCCGGCGGGCGTCCCGGTGTACAGGGGCGTGCCGGCGGCGGGCGTGCCGTCGTACATCGGGGTGCCGCCCGCGGGGGTCCCGGTGTACGGGGGCGTACCGCCGGCCGGGGTGCCGTCGTACGTCGGGGTGCCGCCCGCGGGGGTCCCGTCGTACATCGGCGTGCCGCCCGCGGGGGTGCCGCTCTCGTAGAGGGGGTTGCCGGGCTGGGGCGAGGTGACCGGGCGGCTCGACGGGGTGTTGCCGACCGTCGGGACGCCGGAGGTCGCCGAGCCCGCGAAGCCGGTGCCCTGGGTGTCGGGGCCGGTGGCCTGCGGGGCGGGCTTGAGCGTGGGTGCCGGGGCGGCGGGGAGGGCGGGGGCGGCCGGGGCGGCGGGCGCGGCCGCCTTGCGCGGCGCGAACCAGTCGCTGGTCCCCTTCGCCTTCGGGGCCTCCTCGGCCTGCGGCGGCTCGGGGGCCGCCACGGGCGCGGGTTCCGGTTCCGGGACGGCGACCGGGGCCGGCTCCGGCTCGGGGTCCGGAGCGGGCGCCTCGTTGACCGTCTGGCGGACCACGACCGGCGGGATCGGACGCGAACCCGGGATGTTGATCCGGATCCGGGTCGTCAGGGTCGTCTCGGTCTTGGGCTCCTCCGGCAGCGCGGGCGCGACGGGGGACCCCTCCGGCGCGTCCTGCGTGGGGTGGAGCGACGGATACTGGCGGGATCCGTACGGCGGGGTACCCGAGGGGTACGCGGCTCCACCGCGCCCCTGGGCGCCGGAGGACGAACTGTCAGTCTCTCGACCAGATTCACGACTCAAAGCAGGATCTCCCGGTTGGCTCCACCGCCCGCTCTTGCAGATGCTCGTGTTACCCGGGCGGTTCGGCGGCGCGCACCACCATACTGGCCGCCGCCGCCTCGTACCCGACCCCCGGGTGACGTACGACGGGCATTCCGGCCGAAGTCAGGACGTCCCCGGTCTCAAGTAGTCCTGTTCACGGGGTCGGTCGCGGCAGCCGGGAGAGCGTGGTGCACATCACAGCGGCCGCCATTCCTCCGAAGAGGAAGAGCAGCTCGCCGACGCCCCCGCCGAACACCCCGTCGCCTTCGGGGCGTCCGAAACTGAGCAGGACGATGGCGACGAGCCAGCCGCCGCCGGCCGCGGCGACGGCGACCTGGGTGCCGGTGGCGCGCAATCCTCCGTAGAAGAGCGCGGCGGTGGCCAGGAGGGCGAGGATCAAGCCGCCGGGGAGCCAGGCGGCTTGGACGAGGGCGCCGGCGGTCCCGACGAGGGCGCCGAGGACGACGAGGATCCCGTACCAGGCGTATCGGACGGCCGGGGAAGGCATCGGGTCGGGCGTCCGGGCGGGCTTCGCCGCCGCCTTCGGAGCCGTGGTCGCGGCGCCCTCCGCGGCCGCCTTGGGGCCGGCGTTCGAGCGCGCCTTCGAGTGGGGCTTCGGATCCTGCTTCGGGTTCCGCTTCGGGTCCGGCTCGGGTTTCCGCTTCGGGTCCGGCTTGGGGTTCCGCTGCGGCGAGGGGTCGGAGGACGGCGTGCTCACGCGGTCACCCCCGCGAAGAGGTCGGTCTCGCGGACGCCGGCGGGGGCGCCGGGGACGCCCTGGACCAACTCGTAGTACTCGGTGGTGAAGATCGGCTGGCCGAGGTCGTTGGAGAGGGCGAAGAAGGGACCGTCGACGGCGACTTGGGTGGCGTGCGCGGCCATCGCTGCGCTCTTGCGGGCCGCGTGCTCGGGCCCGGCCTCGATCGCGGCGGTGATCCGGTCCTCGTCGACGACACCGGGGACGTCGGCGACGTCGGCGACGGCGGGGAAGGCGGAGCCCTCGGCCCGGAGTCGGGCGAATCCGGCCTCGACGACGGGGCGGGGGACGCGGTTCCAGTAGATCTTGGCGATCGTGTGGGCGGCGCCGAGGTCGGGCCGGTGGCCGGGGTCGGCGGCGAGCTCGGCGGCGCGGGTGGCGACCCGGTGTGCCTGGATGTGGTCGGGGTGCCCGTAGCCGCCGTCGGGGTCGTAGGTGACCAGGACCTGCGGGCGGGTCTCGCGGATCACCTCGACGAGGTACGGGGCGGCGGTGTCGACGTCGGTGTTCCAGAAGGCGTTGTCGCGCTTGTTCTGCTCGACGCCCATCATCCCGGAGTCGCGGAAGCGCCCGGGGCCACCGAGGAAGCGGTGGTCGGTGACGCCCAGCTCGCGCATCGCGGCGGCGAGTTCGCCGACGCGGTGCGGCCCGAGCCGGTCCTCCCGGTCGGGTGCCAGGTGGGCGAGGCCGGGCGGGATGACCTCGCCCTCCTCGCCGAGCGTGCAGGTGACCAAGGTGACAAGGGCGCCCTCGGCCGCGTACCTGGCCATGGTGGCGCCGTTGTTGATCGACTCGTCGTCCGGGTGCGCGTGCACGAGGAGCAGACGACGGGCGGGGAGATCGGTCATGTCCCCACCCTACGAGACCCCTCCCGCGGCGGCGCCGATCCCTCAGGGCCACCCGGCCGGGTCAGAACTTGAGGCCGCCGATCATGCTCGCCACGTTCGTCGTGAGGGTGCTGATCGACGAAGCCATGGACGAGCTCGCCAGGTAGAAGCCCAGGAGCGCGCAGACCGCCGCATGGCCGGCCTTCAACCCGGATTTCCGGATCAGCAGGAAGACGACGATCGCCAGCAGCACCACCGCCGAAATCGAGAGTGCCACGGCGGTTCACCTCCACACTTCTTCGGTCGGATATTCGATCGGACAGGGCAGCGAGCATGTGCCAGTCGGGTACATACCCACCTAGCGCTACGGATCATAACTATCCGTGCCATCGCATCGATCGGCGGACGGAGGCACGAGGGGGGCGCACGGCGCTACTTTCAGCCGCATGACCTCGACGCGACAGCAGCCGGCCACACCCCCGGCCCCGCTCTCCTTCCCGCGACAGCTCGCCCGCACCCAGCGGTTCACGCTGGGGGCTCCGCGGGGGTTCTCGGTGTCCCCGGACGGGGAGCGGGTGGTGTTCGTCCGGTCCGGTTCGGGCACGGACCGCTCGCACCTGCTGTGGGTGCTCGACCTGCCGCCGGGCGGCGTTCCGGCGGAGCGGGTGGCCGCCGACCCGGGGGCGCTGCTCGCGGGGGCGGACGAGGAGCTGTCGCAGGAGGAGCTGGCGCGCAGGGAGCGGAGCAGGGAGGGCTCCGGCGGCATCGTGGCGTACGCGGTGGACGGGGCGGTGGAGCTGGCGGCGTTCTCCCTGTCGGGGCGGCTGTTCACGGCGGAACTGCGGGCGGGGACGGCGCGTGAGCTGCCGGTGCCCGGGCCGGTGATCGACCCCCGCCCCTCGCCGGACGGGCGGCTCGTCGCGTACGTGGCGGAGGGGGCGCTGCGGGTGGTGGGCGCGGACGGTTCGGGCGACCGGGAGCTGGCCGCTCCGGAGGACGGGCACGTCTCCTACGGATTGGCCGAATTCATCGCCTCGGAGGAGATGGGGCGCGACCGCGGCTACTGGTGGTCCCCGAGTGCGGATCGACTGCTCGTGGCGCGGGTGGACGACCGGGCGGTGCGGCGCTGGTGGATCGCCGACCCGGCGCATCCGGAGCGGGAGCCCCGGCGGGTGGGCTATCCGGTGGCGGGGACGCCCAACGCGGAGGTCCGGCTCTTCCTCGTGGGCCTGGACGGGGCGCGCACGGAGGTCGGGTGGGACCGGGAGCGGTACCCGTACCTGGCGCGGGTGCACTGGTCGGCGGCCGGGGCGCCGCTGCTGCTCGTGCAGACCCGGGACCAGCGCGAGCAGCTGGTCCTGGCGGTGGACGTGGCGGCGGGCGGCACCTCCGTCGTCCGCGCCGAGGCGGACCCGGCGTGGCTGGAGGCGCACTGGGGCGTGCCGGCGTGGGGGCCCGGCGGCGGCCTCGTGCGGATCACGGACGAGAGCGGGGCGCGCGCCCTGGCCGTGGGGGACGAGGCGTGGACGGGGGCGGACCTGCACGTGCGGGCGGTGCTCGACGTGGGCGCGGACGACGTGCTCGTGTCGGCGTCGGCGGGCGAGGCCGGGGCGGGCGGCACGGCGGGCGGCCCGGCGGCGGGCGCGGGGCCGGAGACCGGGGAGATCCATGTGTACCGGGTGTCGGCGGCGAGGGGGGCCGAGCGGCTCTCCGAGGGCGTCGGGGTGCACGGGGCGGTGCGCTCCGGAGCGGTCTCGGTCCTGGTGTCGGCGCGGCCCGGGGAGCCGGGGAGCGTGGCGCGGGTGCTGCGGGACGGCGCACGGGTCGCGGTGGTGGCCTCGTACGCGCAGCGGCCGGTGATCTCCGCGCGGGTGCGGCTCACGGAGGCGGGCGCCCGGCGGATTCCGTGCGCGGTGCTGCTGCCCTCGGGGTACGAGGAGGGGGACGGGCCGCTGCCGGTCCTGATGGATCCGTACGGCGGTCCGCACGGGCAGCGGGTGGTCGCCGCGCACGATCCGTATCTGACGTCCCAGTGGTTCGCCGACCACGGCTTCGCAGTGGTCGTGGCGGACGGTCGGGGGATGCCGGGCCGCTCCCCCGCCTGGGAGAAGGCGATCCTGCGCGATCTGACGCCGACGCTCGACGACCAGGTGGAGGCGCTCCTCGCGCTGGCCGGGCGGTTCCCGCTGGACCTGGGCCGGGTGGCGGTGCGCGGCTGGTCGTACGGCGGGTACCTGGCGGCCCGTGCGGTGCTCCAGCGGCCGGACGTCTTCCACGCGGCGGTGGCGGGGGCGCCGGTGACGGACTGGCGGCTGTACGACACCCACTACACGGAGCGGTACCTCGGCACCCCGCAGGACGATCCGGACGTGTACGCGGCGCAGTCGCTGCTGACCGACGAGGGGCTCACGGCGCCCGAGGGGCCGGCCCGGCCGATGATGGTCGTGCACGGGCTCGCCGACGACAACGTGGTGGTCGCGCACGCGCTGCGGCTCTCGTCCGCGCTCCTCGCGGCGGGCCGGCCGCACGAGGTGCTGCCGCTGTCCGGGGTCACGCACATGACACCGCAGGAGCAGGTGGCCGAGAACCTGCTGCTGCTCCAGGTCGACTTCCTGAAGCGGTCGCTGGCCATGGGCGGGTGACCTGGCCGGTCGGCGCCCGGGCGGGTCACCAGCCGGGCGGCGGCGGGGAGGGCGGGGCCGGCGGACCCGCCCCGGCCGGCCCGTGGGACCCGTAGGACCCGTACGGGCCGGGCTGCGCGGGAACCCCGTACTGCCCGTGTTGGCCGTACTGCCCGTATGGGGTGGGAGGGGGGATCGGGGCGCCGCGCCCGGCCAGGAGGACGAGTACCGCGATGCCGGCGAGCAGGCCGAAGACGGCGCTGAGGACGCTCAGCTGCCCGACGGAGGCGAGGCCGTCGAAGTGGGCGACCACGTCGTACCGGACGGCCCGCGCGACCTCGGCGAGACCGCCGGCCGCCAGGAAGCCGCCGGCGAGGAGGCCGAACGCCCGGCTGTGGCGGGCGCGGGCGAAGGCGGAGCCGGCGGCCGTGCCGTACAGGCCGACGAGCATCACGGACAGCCAGCCGGGCGGGGGCGCCAGGTCGGGTTTGACGACGGACCGGCCGCCGGTGAGCCGGTCGACGGTCACCTCGACGGGCAGTTCGGTCGCCCAGTACAGCTCCCACAGGGCCACGACGGCGGCGGCGACCGCGAGGAGGACCCCGGCGGCGACGGCGCGGCCCGTACGGGGCCGGCCGGGGAGCTGTTCGTACGCGGCGGTCGCCGGGCGCCGGCCCGCCGCCGCGGTGACGACCAGACCGGCGGCGAGGGCCAGTTCGCCGAGCGCGGTGACGAGCGCCCCGCTGTCCGGCGCCCAGAGTCCGGGCAGCCGCAGGGCGAGCGTGACCGTGCCGGCGGCGGCGAGCGCGGAGGCCGCGTGCCGGGAGCGCAGCGCGGCGACGGCGGCGACCGCCGAGACGACGAGCAGCACCGGGTCGACGAGCGAGGTGGCGGACCTCCCCCGCATGAGGAAGGAGCGGTCCCCGGCCCAGTACCACGCGAGGTCGACGGGCGACCCGAGCGCGGCGAGGTCCTTGAGGATCCACACGGCGGCGATGAGGGCGAGCGCGGCGCACAGCGCGGCGCCCGTGAGACGTGCCGGTCGTGTCACAGTCACGGACCCGATACTCACGGTCGCGACCGTCCGAAACAAGCGGTTCCGCATGTACGGCCGAAGTCGCGCGGGATACGGGCGGCCGGCCGGGTCGCGTGATGCGCCCCGGCCGGCCTACGGCACCCGCACGGCCGTACGTCTCCGAGCCTGCCGTGTCCGTGTCTCGGAAGGGATTCCGTCGAGTTGCCCGCGGGTTAAAGGGTCTTGGGCTCCTCGCCGCCGCCCTCCGGCGGGACCACCTGCTTCTCCTCCGCGAAGTGGCAGGCCGAGTCGTGCTTGGCCGGGCTGTCGGTGAGGCGGAAGACGGCCGGGACGGCGAGTTCGGGGACCTCCAGGGTGCAGCGCTCCTGGGCCTTCCAGCAGCGGGTCCGGAAGCGGCAGCCGGAAGGGACGTTGGCCGGGGAGGGGACGTCGCCGGTGAGGATGATCCGCTCGCGGTGGGCGCGGGCCTCCGGGTCCGGCACCGGCACCGCGGAGAGCAGCGCCTGCGTGTACGGGTGGGTGGGGTGGTCGTAGATCTGGGCGTCGGTGCCGATCTCGACGATCCGGCCGAGGTACATGACGCCGACCCGGTCGGAGATGTGCCGCACGATCGAGAGGTCGTGGGCGATGAACACGTACGACAGGGAGAACTCGCTCTGGAGGTTCCCCATCAGGTTGATGACCTGGGCCTGGACGGAGACGTCGAGCGCGGAGACCGGTTCGTCGGCCACGATGATCTCGGGCTGGAGCGCGAGGCCGCGGGCGATGCCGATGCGCTGGCGCTGGCCGCCGGAGAACTGGTGCGGGTACCGGTTGATGTACTCCGGGTTGAGGCCGACGACGTCCAGGAGGTCCTGCACCTTGCGGCGCCGGTCCCCCTTGGGGGCGACCTCGGGGTGGATCTCGTACGGCTCGCCGATGATGTCGCCGACCGTCATGCGCGGGTTCAGCGAGGTGTACGGGTCCTGGAAGACCATCTGGATGTTGCGGCGGACGGCCTTCAGCGCGCGGGGGGAGAGCTTGCTGATGTCCTCGCCCTTGTAGCGGATCTCGCCCGACGTCGGCCGTTCCAGGTTGACCAGCATCTTCGCGACGGTCGACTTGCCGCAGCCGGATTCGCCGACGATGCCGAGGGTCTCGCCGGCGTGGAGGTCGAAGTCGACGCCGTCGACCGCCTTCACGGCACCGACCTGCTTCTTGAAGACGACGCCCTGCATGAGCGGGTAGTACTTGTGGAGGTCCCGGACTTCGAGAATCGCCTCAGCCATGGAGGCACTCCTTCCAGAAGTGGCAGGCGCTGGCGCGCGGCACCGGGGACTCGGTCACGTCGTAGAGCGGGGGCACGTCGGTGCGGCAGACGTCCTGGGCCATGGGGCAGCGCGGGTTGAAGGCGCAGCCGGGCGGGATGGCCAGCAGGTTCGGCGGGAGGCCCTTGATCGCGTAGAGCTCCTGGCCCTTCTGGTCCAGGCGCGGGATCGAGTCGAGCAGTCCCCGGGTGTAGGGGTGGGCGGGGGCCTTGTAGATCTCGTGGACGGGGGCCCGTTCGACGATCCGGCCGGCGTACATGACGGCGATCTTGTCGGCGACGTCGGCGACGACGCCGAGGTCGTGGGTGATCAGGATGAGGCCCATGTTCAGCTCGCGCTGGAGTTCGGCGAGGAGGTCCATGACCTGCGCCTGGACGGTGACGTCGAGGGCGGTGGTGGGCTCGTCGGCGATGATCAGCTCGGGTTCGAGGGCGAGCGCCATCGCGATCATGATGCGCTGGCGCATGCCGCCGGAGAACTGGTGCGGGTACTGGCCGACGCGTTCCTTGGCGGCGGGGATGCGGACCCGGTCCATCAGTTCGACGGCCTTGGCCTTGGAGTCCTTGCGGGACATGCCCTTGTGGACCTGGAACATCTCGCCGAGCTGGTCGCCGACGCTGAGCACGGGGTTGAGGGAGGACAGCGCGTCCTGGAAGACCATCGCCATCTTGGCGCCGCGGATCTTGCGCCGCTCGTCCTCCTTGAGCTTCAGGAGGTCCTGGCCCTGGAAGAGGATCTCGCCCTGGGTGATCTTGCCCGGGGGGATGTCGAGGATGCCCATGACGGCCTGGGCGGTGACCGACTTGCCGGAGCCGGACTCGCCGAGGACCGCGAGGGTCTCCCCGGCGTCGACGGAGTAGTCGACGCCGTTGACGGCCTTGGCGACCCCGTCCCGGGTGTGGAACTCCACGTGCAGGTCGCGCACTTCGAGCAGCATGGGTCCCTACCTCAGCTTCGGGTCGAGGGCGTCGCGGACGGCGTCGCCGAGCATGATGAAGGCGAGCACGGTGATGGCGAGCGCGCCGGCCGGCCAGAGCAGCATGTGGGGCGCGTTGCGGATGTACTGCGACGCCGAGGAGATGTCGATGCCCCAGGAGACGGTCGGCGGCTTCAGGCCGACGCCGAGGTACGACAGCGTCGCCTCGAGCGCGATGTACGTGCCGAGGGCGATGGTGGCGACGACGATCACCGGGGCGACGGCGTTGGGCGCGATGTGGCGCAGCATCATCCGGGAGTTGGACGCTCCCAGGGCCCGGGCCGCCTGGACGTAGTCGTTCTGTTTGGCGGTGATGACGGAGCTGCGGGCGATGCGGGAGAGCTGCGGCCAGCCGAGCAGCACCATGAAGCCGATGACGGGCCAGACGGTGGAGCTGGTCACCACGGACAGCAGCACCAGGCCGCCGAGGACGACGGGGATGGCGAAGAAGACGTCGGTGATCCGGGACAGGACGCCGTCCCAGGCGCCGCCGAAGAAGCCGGCGAGCCCGCCGAGGAGGCTGCCGAGGATCGCGACGCCGAGGGTGGCGAGGACGCCGACGGTCACCGACGTCCGGGCGCCGTACACGGTGCGGGTGTAGACGTCGCAGCCCTGGCCGTTGAAGCCGAAGGGGTGGCCGGGCTGGGAGCCTTCCTGCGCCTTGGACAGGTCGCAGTCGAGGGGGTCTCCGGAGGCGATGAGCTGGGGCCAGATGGAGATGACGACCAGGAAGAGGATGACCAGCGAGGAGATGATGAAGATCGGGTTGCGGCGCAGGTCGCGCCAGGCGTCGGACCACAGGGAGCGGGGCTTCTTGTCGGCACCGGTGCCCATCGGGCCGCCGGGCGCCCGCCCGCCGGAGGCGGCTGATGGACGCTGTTCCAGGGTCTCGCCTTCGGCCGTCGCGAGATCGGACGCGCCGCCGGCACCGGTAGGGGCGATGGCTCGGCCCTCCTCGTACGACTCAAGCGGCTCGGGCTGCTCAGGCATAGCGAATCCTCGGGTCAAGGACGGCGTACAGGAGGTCGACCAGGAGGTTGGCCAGCAGGAACACCAGGACGAGGATGGTCACGAAGCCCACCACGGTCTGGGTGTTCTGGCGGACGATGCCCTGGTAGAGCTGGTAGCCGACGCCGTGGATGTTGAAGATCCGTTCGGTGACGATGGCTCCGCCCATGAGGGCGCCGACGTCGGCGCCGATGAAGGTCACCACGGGGATCAGGCTGTTGCGCAGCAGGTGCCGGCTGATGACCCGGTGGCGGGGCAGGCCCTTGGCGACGGCCGTGCGGACGTAGTCGGCGCGCTTGTTCTCGGCGATCGAGGTCCGGGTGAGCCGGGTGACGTACGCGAGTGAGACGGAGGCGAGCACCAGGCCGGGCACGATCAGCTCGCCGAAGGTCGCCTCGGGCGAGACGGCCGGTTTGATCCAGCCCCATTTCACGCCGAGGAGGAGCTGGACGAGGAGGCCGGTGACGAAGGTCGGGACGGAGAGGACGACCAGGGTCAGCAGCAGGACGGTGGTGTCGACGGGGCGGCCGCGCTTGAGGCCGGTGACGACGCCGAGGCTGATGCCGATGACGATCTCGAAGAGGATCGCGACGATGGTGAGCCGAATGGTGACGGGGAAGGCGCTGGCCATCAGTTCGGTGACGGGCTGCCCGTTGAAGGCGGTGCCGAAGTCTCCGGTGAAGACGTTGCCCATGTAGGTCAGGTATTGCTGCCAGACGGGCTTGTCGAGGCCGAACTCCTTCTCCAGCTGGGCGGCGGTCGCCGGGTCGCACTGGCGGTCGCCGCACAGTCCGGCGATGGGGTCGCCCATCACGTTCACCATCAGGAAGATCAACAGCGTGGCGCCGAAGAAGACCGGGATCATCTGCAGCAGCCGCCGGATCACATATCGACCCATGAGGGGCTCCGGGGGTTGGCTCCGGGGAGAGGACTGGGGAAGGCGTACGGCCCGGCGGCGCGGGGGTCCGCGGGCCGGGCCGTACGCCGCCGACCTGTACGGCCTGCTACGGCGTCACTTGACCTTGATCTGGTCGTAGACCGGGACGCTGAAGGGGTTCAGGGACACGTTCGAGACGTTCTCCGAGTAGCCGGCGCTGCCGTTCTGGTACCAGAGCGGGATGGCGCCCATGTCGTCGCGGAGGACGCCCTCGGCCTGCTGGAAGAGCCCGATGGCCTTCGCGGTGTCGGCCTCGGCGTTGGCCTCGTTCACCAGCTTGTCGAACTCGGGGCTGGAGTACTTGCCGTCGTTGGACGAGGCGTTGGTGTAGTAGAGCGGCTGGAGGAAGTTCTGGATGAGCGGGTAGTCCATCTGCCAGCCGGCCCGGAAGGGGCCGTCCATCTTCGACTGGGTGACCTGGTTGCGGAAGTCGGCGAAGGTGCCGACCGGGTTGCCGACGCAGGCCTTGTTGTCGCCGAGGGCGCGGTTGATGGAGTTGCAGACGGCGTCCACCCACTCCTTGTGGGAGCCGGTGTCGGCGTTGTACGAGATCTTCATGGTGCCGCCGGGGATGCCGCCGCCCTCGGCGACGAGCTTCTTGGCCTGGGCCGCGTCGTACTTGCAGAACTCGCCGCAGACGTCCTTGAAGCCGCCGTCCTCGCCGAGGACCGGGGAGGTCCAGTCGACGGCGGGGGTGCGGGTCTTCTGGAAGATCGTCTCGGTGATCTGGTCGCGATCGATCGCCATGGAGAGGCCCTGGCGGAGCTTCTCCTGCCCGGGCTTGTTCCAGGCCGGGTCGTAGAACGGGAAGGACAGGGTCTGGATGATGCCGGCGGGGACGTTGATGTACCGGTCGCCGAGGTCCGCCTGGACGTTCTTGAGCTGGGAGGCGGGCACGTCGTCGACGAGGTCGAGGTTGCCGGCCGTCAGGTCCGTGTAGGCGGTGTTGTTGTCGGTGTAGACCTTGAGGGTGATGCCGCCGTTCTGGGCCTTGTCGCTGCCGGGGTAGGAGTCCCAGCGCTTGAGGGCCATCTGCGAGCCCTTGGAGTACGAGTCGACGGTGTACGGGCCGTTGCCGACGGGCTTCGAGAGCCAGGCGGCGTGGTCGTCGTAGAAGGCCTGGGGCAGCGGCGAGAAGGCCGCGTAGCCGAGGGTGATCGGCCAGGTGGAGAACTTCTGGGTGAGCTTGACCGTGAAGGTCTGGGGGCCCGTCACCTTGAGGCCGGACATCGTCTCGGCGGTCGGCTCGCCCTTCTCGGGGTGCACCTGGTCGTAGCCCTCGATCTGGCCGAAGAAGTACGCGTTCTTCTGGTTGTTCTTCAGGTGGGCGGCGTAGTTCCAGGCGTCGACGAAGGACTTGGCGGTGACCTTCTCGCCGTTGGAGAAGGTCCAGCCGTCCTTGACCGTGATCGTGAAGTTGGTCGAGTCGGTGGTCTCGATGCTCTGCGCGAGCATGTCCTTGGCCTCGCCGGTCTTGGGGTCGTACTGCTTGAGCCCCCGGAAGATCATGGAGAGGACCTTGCCGCCCTGGACCTCGTTGGTGTTGGCCGGCTCGAGCGGGTTCTGCGGGTCGCCCCACGAGGAACTCACGATGCCGTCGGCACCTCCGCCGCCGCCGCTGTCGTCGCCGCCGCCGCAGGCAGTCGCCGCGAGGGCGACGGCGGTGGCCAGTGCGGCCCACTTGGCGTGCGTGGCTCCGCGCATGGAGTGCCTCCCGTATGTCCTGAGTCTCACTTAGGCCCCAATATCACCTGATATTGACGGGTATGCACTTCCAGGGCACCCGTACGGACGCCCCCACGACGAAGGGGCGCCCCCGGTCCGTGTGGACCGGGGGCGCCCCTCTGTCATGCGCGCGATGCGTCAGTGCGCGGCGACGACGTTCTTCTCCTCGGCGAAGTGGCACGCGGAGAAGTGCGCGGCCGGGGTGTCGAGACCCTTGAAGTGCGCCGGGACCGCGAGGACCGGAGCCTCCTGGGAGCACCGCTCCTGCGCCTTCCAGCAGCGGGTGCGGAAGCTGCAGCCCGACGGCGGGTTGGCCGGCGAGGGGACGTCACCGGTGAGGATGATCCGCTCGCGGTGGGCACGGGCCTCCGGGTCCGGCACCGGCACCGCGGAGAGCAGCGCCTGCGTGTACGGGTGCGTCGGGTGCTCGTAGATCTGCTCGTCCGTACCGATCTCGGCCATCTTGCCGAGGTACATGACGCCGACGCGGTCCGAGATGTGCCGGACGATCGACAGGTCGTGCGCGATGAAGAGGTAGGAGAGGTTGAACTCGTCCTGCAGCTTCCCCATCAGGTTGATGACCTGCGCCTGGACGGAGACGTCCAGAGCCGAGACCGGCTCGTCGCAGATGATGATCTCCGGGTTGAGCGCGAGGCCGCGGGCGATGCCGATGCGCTGGCGCTGGCCGCCGGAGAACTGGTGCGGGTACCGGTTGATGTACTCCGGGTTCAGACCGACGACGTCGAGCAGCTCCTGCACCTTGCGGCGCCGGTCGCCCTTCGGGGCCACCTCGGGGTGGATGTCGAAGGGCTCGCCGATGATGTCGCCGACCGTCATGCGCGGGTTCAGCGAGGTGTACGGGTCCTGGAACACCATCTGGATGTTGCGGCGGACGGCCTTCAGCGCGCGCCCGGACAGCTTGGTGATGTCCTGGCCCTTGTAGAAGACCTCGCCGGCGGTGGCCCGCTCCAGGTTCATCAGGAGCTTGGCGACCGTGGACTTGCCGCAGCCGGACTCGCCCACGATGCCGAGGGTCTCGCCCTGGAAGAGGTCGAAGGAGACCCCGTCCACGGCCTTGACCGCGCCGACCTGCTTCTTGAAGAGGATGCCCTGCGTCAGCGGGAAGTGCTTCTGCAGGTTGCGCACCTGGAGGATCGGTTCGCCGCGGCCCACGGGGGCATCGAGGGCGGCGGCCACGGCCTCGTCGTTCGTGCTGAGGTCAGCCATGGATCGTCTCCTTCCAGAAGTGGCAGGCGCTCTTACGGCCCGGGAGATCCGCGCCGTCCTGCTCGGTGACCGGCACCAGGGCCGGGATCTCCGTACGGCAGATGTCGTCGGCCTTCGGGCAGCGCGGGTTGAAGGCGCAGCCGGAGGGCACCTTGAGCAGGTTGGGCGGCAGGCCCTTGATCGCGTAGAGCTCCTGGCCCTTCTGGTCCAGGCGCGGGATCGAGTCGAGCAGTCCGCGGGTGTACGGGTGGGCCGGGCGCTTGTACAGCTCGTGCACGGGCGCCTGCTCGACGATCCGGCCGGCGTACATCACGGCGATCTTGTCCGCGACGTCGGCGACGACGCCGAGGTCGTGGGTGATCAGGATCAGGCCCATGTTGTATTCCTGCTGGAGCTCCGCGAGGAGGTCCATGACCTGGGCCTGGACGGTCACGTCGAGAGCCGTGGTGGGCTCGTCGGCGATGATCAGGTCCGGCTCCAGGGCAAGCGCCATGGCGATCATGATGCGCTGGCGCATACCACCGGAGAACTGGTGGGGGTAGTCCGAGACCCGCGCCTTGGCGGCGGGGATCTTGACCTTGTCCATCAGCTCGATGGCCTTGGCCTTGGCGTCCTTCTTGGACATCCCGTGGTGCACGCGGAACATCTCGCCGAGCTGGTAGCCGACGGTGAGGACCGGGTTGAGCGAGGACAGCGCGTCCTGGAAGATCATCGCGATCTTCCGGCCGCGGATCTTCCGGCGCTCCTCCTCGGACATCTTCAGCATGTCCTCGCCGCGGAACAGGATCTCGCCCTGCGGGATCCTGCCCGGCGGCATGTCGAGGATGCCCATGATGGCCTGCGCGGTGACGGACTTGCCGGAGCCGGACTCGCCGAGGACGGCGAGGGTCTCGCCGGCGTTCACCGAGTAGTTGACACCGTTGACCGCCTTGGCCACACCGTCACGGGTGTGGAACTCGACGTGCAGGTTGCGGACTTCGAGCAGCGGGCCGTTGGAGTCGGCTCCGTCGCGCGGCGCGGGGACGGCCGCGGTCTTGTCGATGATGCTCATCTTTTACGCCCTCCTCAGCGCAGCTTGGGGTCGAGGGCGTTGCGGACGGCTTCGCCGAGCATGATGAACGCCAGAACGGTGATGCTCAGCATGATCGAGGGCCAGAGCAGGACGTGCGGGGCCACTCGGATCTGGGCGACACCGGCGGAGATGTCGACACCCCACGAGACGGTCGGGGCGGCGAGGCCGAGGCCCAGGTAGGACAGGGTCGCCTCGGCCGAGATGTAGCCGCCGAGCGCGATGGTGGCGACGACGATGACCGGGGCCATGGCGTTCGGCAGGATGTGCCGGAACAGGATCCGGGTCGTGCCGGCGCCGAGGGCCTTCGCCGCGTGGACGTAGTCGGCCTGCTTGATGGTGATCACGGCACCGCGCATGACGCGGGTGATCTGGGTCCAGCCGAGGAACGCGAGGGCGAAGACGACGACCCAGACGGTCCGCTCGACGAAGGCCTGCAGGACGACCATGGCACCGAGCAGGAACGGGATGCCGAAGAAGACGTCGGTGAGACGGGAGAGGACGGCGTCGATGAGACCGCCGAAGTAGCCCGAGATCATGCCCATGATGCCGCCGACGACCGTGACGATCGCGGTGACGGCGATGCCGACCGTGACCGAGGCACTGGTGCCGTGGATCAGTCGGGCGTAGACGGAACGTCCCTGCTGGTCGTAGCCGAGCCACTCCGGCGAACCGACCTTGCTCAGCTCGGGCTTGCTCAGGAAGTGGTGGACCAGGTCACCGGCGGTCGGGGACGCGCTGGTGAAGAGGGTCGGCCACGCCGAGATCAGCAGCAGCAGCGCGATCAGCACCGACGACACGAGGAAGTACGGGTTGCGGCGGAGGTCGGCCCAGGCGTCGCCCCAGAGGCTGCGGGCCTTCTCCGGCTTGCCCGCCGCCGCGGACGCGTCCACCGAGGGGGTGGCGACGGCGTCCTCGACTGCGGTGGCGGTCTTGGTCACGTCAGGCATACCGGATCCTCGGGTCCAGGACCGCGTACAGCAGGTCGATGAGCAGGCTGGTGACGAGGTAGACGATCACCAGGATGGTGACCAGGCCGACCAGGGTGGCGCCTTCACGACGGGAGATCGACTCGGCGATGACACCGCCGACACCCTTGATGTTGAAGATCGACTCGGTGACGATCGCGCCGCCCATGAGGGCGCCGATGTCGGTACCGAGGAAGGTGATCACGGGGATCATCGAGTTGCGCATCAGGTGGACGCCGATGACGCGGCGGCGCGGCAGGCCCTTGGCGACGGCCGTGCGCATGTAGTCGGCGCGCAGGTTCTCCGCCATGGACGTACGGGTCAGTCGTGCCACGTACGCGAGGGAGAGGCAGCCGAGCACGATGGCCGGCGCGATCAGCTCGGCCCACTGCGGCTCGGTGCTGACGTTCGGCGAGATCCAGCCCAGGTTGAAGGCGAAGACCATCTTGATGATGAAGCCGAGGACGAAGACCGGAACCGAGATGATCAGCAGGGTGAAGATCAGGATCAGGTTGTCCGCGAGGCGGCCGGCACGCAGGCCGCCGATGACACCCAGGCCGATGCCGAAGATCAGCTCGATGGCGAACGCCAGGGTGGCCAGCTGGAGGGTGATGGGGAACGCGTCGCCCAGCACATCGGTGACCGGCAGTCCGTTGCGGATCTGGGTACCGAAGTCCAGGTGCAGGACCATGTCCCGCATGTAGAAGATGTACTGCTGCCATGTCGGCTTGTCGAGACCCAGCTCGTGGCGCTTGGCGGCGAGTGTCGCCGGGTCGGCGCCCTTGTCGCCGAACATCGCCAGCACGGGGTCACCGGGCAGGCTGTGCACCATGAGGAAGATCAGCAGGGTCGTCCCGAGGAATACCGGGATCATCTGGAGCAGTCGTCGTGCGACATAACGCCCCATCATGCCTCCGTTGAGATGTGACAGCGGCAACCAACGGGCCCTCCCCCGACACGGCATACCCGGAGATCGGGCATGGGATGTCGTGGAAGGGCCCCCCGGCCGCTGCGTAAGGCACCGTCACGGGGCTGACGTTCCATCAGCCCCGTGACGGCGTGCGGACTACGCTTGGGTGGTTACTTCTTGACGATCACGGTGTCCAGGATCGGGTCGCCGTCCTGGCCGTACGTCACGCCGGAGACCTTCTCCGAGAAGCCCGCGTTGACCTTGTAGTACCAGAGCGGGATGGAGGGCATGTACTTCACGAGCTCCTTCTCCACCTCCTGGTACTGCTTCACCGACTGGTCGAGGGTGGCGGCCGAGTCGGCGGCGAGGATCTTGGTGTCCAGCTCCTTGACGGAGAAGCCACCCTGGTTGCCCGCCGCGGTGCTCAGGAACAGGTCCTTGATGAAGTTCGCGTTCACCGGGTAGTCGAGCGACCAGGCGGAGCGGTACAGGGACTTGACCTGCTTCGTCTTCCGAGCGGTGAGGTCCGCCTGGAAGTCGGTCTTGCTGTCGCCGACGCACGCGACGCTGGTGGCCTGGGTGATGCTGTTGCAGACAGCGTCGACCCACTCCTTGTGACCGCCATCCGCGTTGAACTGGATGAAGATCTTGTTGCCCGGGACGCCGCCGCCGGCCTTGATGAGCTCCTTGGCCTTGGTCGGGTCGAACTTGGTGACGTCGCCCGCGGCGTTCTCCTGGTAGCCCAGGATGCCCTTCGGGACCCAGCCCGTCGCCGGCTCACGGGTGCCCTGGAGCACCGTCTTCGTGATGGTGGCGCGGTCGATCGCCATCGAGAGGCCCTGGATGACGCGGACGTCGACCGGCTTCGGCTTCTTCCACTGGTCCGCGTAGAACGCGACACCGATGGACTGGATGGCGGCGTGGTCGGCGTCGACGGCGCGGTCGCCCAGGTCCTGGTGGTAGACCGGGAGGTCCTTCGGACCGATCTGGCGGATGACGTCGAGGTTGCCCGACTTCAGGTCCTCGTACGCGGTCTCGAGGGTGGTGTAGTTCTTGAAGATCACACCACCGTTCTTCGCCTTGTTCGGGCCCTTGTAGCCGTCGAAGCGAACGATCTCGATCTGCTTCTTGTGGTCCCAGCTCTTGAACTTGTAGGGACCGTTGCCGACCGGCTTCTCGGCGGCGGCCTTCGGGTTCGCGTAGAAGGACGCGGCGAGCGGCGCGAACGGCGTGTACGCGAGCTTGTGACCGAAGTACGGGACGGCCGTGGTCAGCTCGATCGTGAACGACGTGTCGTCGATGATCTTCAGGCCGGCCAGGGTCTTGGCGGTCGCCTTGGCGCCCTCCGCGTCCGGGTGGACCTTGTCGTAACCGACGATGTCGGAGAACCACGAGGAGAGACCCATGGCGTTGTCGATGTGGGCGTTCCAGTTCCACGCGTCCACGTAGGACTTGGAGGTAACCGGAGTGCCGTCGTGGAAGGTCCAGCCCGGCTTGAGCTTGACGGTCCACTTCTTCGAGTCGGTCGTGGTGAGCGACTCGGCGTTGATCATCTCCAGCGAACCATCGGCCTTGTAGCCGACCAGGTTCGAGTAGACGGCCTTCATCACGCCGGCGCCGTTCGACTCCATCGTGTCGCCGGTGTACAGCAGCTTCTCCGGCTCACCAAGGTCGGTGGTGAAGATCCCGTTCGGGTCCACAGCGCCCTTGGCGTCCGAGCCGCCGTCACTCTTGCCCCCGCCACAGGCGGTCGCAGCCAGGGCGACGATGATCGCGCCCGTTACCCACTTGGCGCTCTTGGCACCGCGCATGGGTTCCTCCTCATGAGTCCACTTGTCGCTTCATGGGGGGTACTTCGAGTCTCGCCGACACCCCTGACGGCGTTGCACTCATGTACCCCAAGTGTGCTCGTGAGTCGGCACTCCCCACAGTGCGTGACCCATTGACCCGAGCTCAATGGAGCCAACTATTAAGTACGTCCGGGCCGTAAACCACACTTAAGCGGTCTCGTTTTGACAACATCACCGAGGCCTGGGATACCGAAATCCGGACAAAGTGAGTTCAGACAGACACCCCCGAAACGGACTGTTAATACACGTTCCGGAGAGCGACGCCCGGTATCCGGACATCCGGTCGTTGTATTCGACTTGACGTCAACGACCACACCCACGCTTCCCTGACGGGGTGTCGGACGTCACATCGCCGGAAGCCCGACACCCCGTGAGGGGTGCCGGGCTTCCGATCGCCGTTCGTCGGGCGCTGCGCGTGTCCGGTACGGGGGACGGCGACAGCCGCCCTCGTACGACTGGGCCCCGGCGCAACCGCCGGGGCCCAGTCACATCAGCGAGCGCTCTCACCCGCCCATGGCGCTACTCGAGGGAGGTCTCGGGTGGTTCGTCCCCGACTCCCCGTCTTCCGGCCGGTGTCAGCCGTTCTTGGCGCGGGAGGAGGCGCGACCACGCGCGTTCTGGTCGAGGATGACCTTGCGGATGCGCACGGCCTCCGGGGTGACCTCGACGCACTCGTCGTCGCGGCAGAACTCCAGGGACTGCTCCAGGGACAGCTTCCGCGGCGGGACGATCGCCTCGAAGGAGTCGGCGGAGGAGGAGCGCATGTTGGTGAGCTTCTTCTCCTTGGTGATGTTCACGTCCATGTCGTCGGAGCGGGAGTTCTCGCCGACGATCATGCCCTCGTACACCTCGGTGCCGGGGTCGGTGAACAGGACGCCGCGCTCCTGGAGGTTGGTCATCGCGAAGGCGGTGACGGCGCCGGCGCGGTCGGCGACCAGCGAACCGTTGTTACGGGTCGTCAGCGTGCCGAACCACGGCTCGTGGCCCTCGTGGATGGAGTGGGCGATGCCCGTACCGCGGGTGTTGGTCAGGAACTCCGTACGGAAGCCGATGAGGCCGCGGGACGGAACGACGAACTCCATGCGCACCCAGCCGGAGCCGTGGTTCGACATGTTGTCCATGCGGCCCTTGCGGACGCCCATGAGCTGCGTCACGGCGCCCATGTGCTCCTCGGGGACGTCGACCGTGAGGCGCTCGACCGGCTCGTGGACCTTGCCGTCGACGAGCTTCGTGACGACCTGCGGCTTGCCGATGGTGAGCTCGAAGCCCTCGCGGCGCATCTGCTCGACCAGGATGGCGAGCGCGAGCTCACCGCGGCCCTGGACCTCCCAGGCGTCGGGGCGCTCGGTGTCGAGGACGCGGAGCGAGACGTTACCGATCAGCTCGCGGTCCAGACGGTCCTTGACCTGGCGGGCGGTGACCTTGCGCTGCTTGACCGCGGACTTGGCGTCCGCGCCCTTGCCGGTGCCACCGCGGCCGACGAGCGGCGAGGTGTTGGTGCCGATGGTCATGGAGATGGCCGGCTGGTCGACCGTGATCAGCGGAAGCGCGATCGGGTTCTCCGGGTCGGCCAGGGTCTCGCCGATCATGATGTCGGGGATACCGGCGACGGCGCAGATGTCACCGGGGCCCGCGACCTCGGCCGGCTTGCGGGTGAGCGCCTCGGTCATCATCAGCTCGGTGATGCGGACGTTGGAGATCGTGCCGTCCCGCTTGATCCACGCGACCGTCTGGCCCTTGCGCAGCTCGCCCTGCTCGACGCGGAGCAGCGCGATGCGGCCGAGGAAGTTGTCGGCGTCCAGGTTGGTGACGTGGGCCTGGAGCGGGGCCTCCTCGTCGTACACCGGGGCCGGGACGTGCTCCAGGATGGCGCTGAAGAACGGCTCCAGGTTGTCGCTGTCCGCGGGGACGGTGCCGTTCTCCGGCTTGGTCAGCGAGGCGACGCCGTCACGGCCGCAGGCGTAGACGATCGGGAACTCGATCTGGTCCTCGTCCGCGTCCAGGTCGAGGAAGAGGTCGTAGGTCTCGTTGACGACCTCGTCGATCCGGGAGTCCGGGCGGTCCGTCTTGTTGATGCAGAGGATGACCGGCTTGCGCTGCTGGAGCGCCTTGCGCAGCACGAAGCGGGTCTGCGGGAGCGGACCCTCGGAGGCGTCCACGAGGAGGACGACCGCGTCCACCATCGAGAGACCGCGCTCGACCTCGCCGCCGAAGTCGGCGTGGCCGGGGGTGTCGATGATGTTGATCGTGATCGGGGCCCCGCCGTCCTTGGGGTGATACTTCACCGCCGTGTTCTTGGCGAGGATCGTGATGCCCTTCTCACGCTCCAGGTCGTTCGAGTCCATCATGCGGTCGTCGAGCTGCTGGTGGGCGGCGAAGGCACCGGCCTGCTTGAGCATGGCGTCGACGATGGTCGTCTTGCCATGGTCGACGTGGGCGACGATGGCGACGTTACGGATGTCGTGGCGCGTGGGCATGGGTGCTTGCGCTTCTCTCGGATCGTGGGATGCGGCGTCAGTTCCTCTTACGCCCACCGGGCGGACGCGCCACGGCTAAGTCCTATGGTACGGGGCTGCCGCGCAAGGGGCTTCCCCGCCCGGGATCCGAGAGGGTCTACTGGGAGTTTTCAAGGGTGTGGGGAGGGTCGTGCGACCGGGTCAAGGGGCCGACGCGATCCTGCCCGCCGGGTTCGCCGGCGGGCAAGGAAATTGAGCTGGTTCTGAGGTTGTGACCTGCGGTTTCGGAGGTTTCAGCGGTTTCGTTCGGCACCCTTGGAGGTTTCGGGCTTCTTGTAGCCGATGTCCTGGAAGCGGGGGCCGGCCAGACCCCAGGCTCCGGCGTTCACCAGATCGGCCTTGGCGGCGACCAGCTGGGGGCGCTGGTAGAGGGGGATGGAGCCGGCCGCGGCCCAGATCCGTGCGTCGGCCTGGCGGACCAGATCGCGCGCCTCCTCCTCGTCGAGCGTGCCCGCCGCCTGGTCGAACAACTGGTCGATGCGGTCGGTGCCGACCCGCGAGTAGTTCTGCTCGACCAGGAGCGAGCCGTCCGAGGCGGGCTCGGGCTTGGCGAAGATCGGCCGGGCGTCGGTCGCCGGGAAGGCGGACGCCGGCCAGGAGTAGAGGGCGAGGTCGTAGTCGCCGGAGGCCACGTGGTCCTTGAAGAAGCTGTCGTCCGAGACCTTGGTCACCTCGGTACGGATGCCCACGGCGTCGAGCATCCGGACGATCCGGTCGCCGACCGCCCGCAGCGACTCGGAGCCGGGCCCGGAGGGCAGGACGAAGCGGAGGCTGAGGGCCTTGCCGTCCTTGCCGAGGGCCTGCGCGGACTCGGGCACGGTGACGGGGGCGGCGGTGCCGCGCGGGGCGTAGGCCCCGGCCATGCCCTGGTCGGGCTTGGCGACCGAGTGGGCGCCGCCGGCCCGGGCTCCTGAGCCCGTACCGGTGTCGAGGGCCTCGGCGCGGGCGAGGAGCGCGGCGCTCTGGACGGCGGCGGCGGGGGCCGGGGCGAGGATGCCGGTGCCGTTCTCCGGGCCGCCCGCGCCGATGACGGGGGCGGGGGCCCGCCGGTCGCCGGGCTTGTCGTCGCCGACGATGTAGAGGCCCTCGTCGGAGGCGGTGTCGGCGGCCTTCTTCTGGGCGTCGGAGGCGGTGTCGGCGGCCTTCTTCTTGCTGTCGGTGGAGCCGCCCCCGCTCTTCTCCGCCTTCGCCTTCTCCTCGGCTTCGCTGCCCGCCTTGGTGCCGGCGGGCTTGCGGGCCGCGCCGCCCGGGACCCAGCCCGCGTCGGCGAGGAGGGCCCGCGCCTCCTTGGTGTCCTGGTCTCCGAGCGCGTCGCTGCTGTCGGCGTACGCCGCCTGGCCGGCGAGGGCCAGGTGGCTGCCGGGGGGCCGGGCGGGGAGGCCGAGCGGCTTGAGTACGGATTCGGCCAGTTCCTGGCGGTTGATGGCGCGGGCCACCGCGCGCCGGACCCGCTCGTCGGCGAGCGGTCCGGACTCGCCGTTCAGCGAGAGCTGGGTGTAGGCGGGTTCGAGGGACTTGCGGACCACGTATCCGGCCAGGGCGTCCTGGGCGGCCGCGTACTGGGCGATGGCCTGCTGGTTGTTCGCGCGGGCGGCCTGGACCGCGTCCGCCTTCTCCACGTCGGAGCCGTGGGCGAGGGCCCATGACTTCAGCGCCTTGGAGGGGGTGGTCCCGGAGCCGGGGCCGTGGGCGAGGGCGGCCTGCGCCCCGTTCCGGCCGGCGCGGGCGTCGCGGAGCGCGAGGGAGATCCGTTCGGCGGTGGAGCGGTCGATCTCGGCCAGGTCGAGCTTGCCGGCGGCGAGGGCGGCGGCCCGCTCGGAGCGGGGGACGGCGGCGAGGACGATGCTGTCGAGCTTGGCGGCCTGTCCCCACCAGCGGGGGTTGCGGGTGAGGGTGACGCCGCCGCCCTTGAGGTCGATCGACTTCAGCAGGAACGGTCCTGCAGTGGCCTTGAGGGTGGTGCGGGCCCCGTCGTTGAAGGAGTTCGGGGACCCCATCACCTGCTTCGGGTACAGCGGGGTGAAGAGGGACTGCCAGTCGGCGTACGGCTTGGCGAAGGTGACCCGCACCTCCAGGTCGTTCTTGCCCCGCTCGATCTTCTCGATCCGCTCGTACCCGGAGTTGCGGGCGGTCCAGTACGCGGTGTCGCGGCCGCTCAGGGCCCGCCACTGGGCCACGAAGTCGGGCGCCCCGATCTCCCGGCCGTCGCTCCACACCGCCTGCTGGTTGAGCTTGTAGAGGACGACCTGCTTGGGCTCGGTCTCGACCACCTGCGCCGACTCCAGGTAGTCGGCGTTGCGCTGCGGCCGGCCCCGCTCGTCGAGCGTGTAGAGGGAGGGGAGCACCGCGGCCGCGATGCGGGAGGTGGCGCCGTCGGCGTCGGCCTGGAAGCTGTTGAGGGTGGTGGGCAGCGCGTCGATCGCCCAGCGCACGGTGCCGCCGTCGGCGACCTTGTCGCGGGCCGCGGGCGCGTTGTCCTGGGCCGCGGCCCGGGACTCGTCGGCCTCGTCGTCGGAGCTGCACCCGGCGAGCACGGTGACGGCGAGGACGGCGCTGGTGAGGGTGGCGACGGTGCGGAGCGTGCGGGAGCGGGGGCTCCTGGAGCATGTCCTCCCGCGAGGGGCGCCGATCTGGGACATGACTTGTACCCCTTCGTCCAGATTTATGCCATAGAGAGATGATCAGACCTATTGCTCATACACTGAAAAGGACGGAGCGGTTTCGGCCACGGCGACACGGCGGCACGTCCGGAAAACGCCACTCGTGCGGCTCAACATCCCCGGACCGGGCGCTCCGGACGAGTGGAATCCCGTGCACATGGCTTCCCAAGCGGGATGTGACGCGCGACACTCCTGCCGAAGCCGCTCGCGGAAGTGAGGGCAACCCATGTCCGTTCAGGACGATCTGGCGGCCGTCAAGCGCTGCCTCGAAGACCTGGTCCGCACCGTCGGACAGCTGGAGCGCTCCGTCGCGGCCGAGGGCACGACCCCGCCGCCGGCGCCGGGCCGCCCCGAAAGCGTGGTGACCATCCCCGACGCCCCGTACGACAGCGGGCTCTGGACGGACACCGACGACGAGGGACTGGGAGCACGCGACCGCCACGCCCCGTAGGACGGACCGGCAACCGACCGTAGGAGGCCCTGTTGGCCGCAGGTACGCAGCCCCCGCCGAGCCACGGAGCGGCGACGGGGGTCCGCTCCCCCGGACGCGCCGCCCTCACCGCCCCCCATCTGCGCACCGACCGCTGGTGGCTCGCCCCCGCAGCCACCGCGGCGGGACTGCTGGCGTTCATCGCGTACTCGACCTGGCGGGCCTTCGCGAACGCCGACTACTACGCCGCCCCCTACGTCTCCCCGTTCTACTCGCCCTGCCTGGCGGAGAACTGCGTCCCCATGCGCGGCGGACCGAACGCCGAGATCTTCGGCAGCTGGTGGGGGCTCTCCCCCGCCCTGCTGATCCTGGTCTTCCCGCTGGGCTTCCGGCTGACCTGCTACTACTACCGCAAGGCGTACTACCGGAGCTTCTGGGCCTCTCCCCCGGCCTGCGCGGTCGCCGAGCCCCACCGCACGTACACCGGCGAGACCCGCTTCCCGCTGATCCTGCAGAACCTCCACCGGTACTTCTTCTACGCGGCCGTGCCGGTCGCCGCGATCCTCACGTACGACACCGTCCTCACCTTCCGCGACTCCTCCTACGCCTGGGGGCACGCGGGGCTCGGGACGCTGCTGTTCCTCCTCAACATCGCCCTGATCTGGGCGTACACCGTGTCCTGCCACTCCTGCCGGCACATCGTCGGCGGCAGGCTGCGGCACTTCTCGAAACACCCCGTCCGCTACCGGCTGTGGACCTGGGTCGGACGGCTCAACCGGCACCACATGCGGCTCGCCTGGGCCTCGCTCGTCAGCGTCGCCGTCTGCGACCTGTACGTCTACCTGCTCGCCACCGGCGCCTTCGACGACCCGAGGTTCTTCTGACATGAGTCCTGTGAGCTCCGTGGAACGGCAGCGGTGGGACGTGGTCGTGGTCGGCGCGGGCGGCGCCGGGCTGCGGGCCGCGATCGAGGCGCGCCGGGCCGGCGCGCGCACCGCCGTCGTCTGCAAGTCCCTCTTCGGCAAGGCGCACACCGTGATGGCCGAGGGCGGCATCGCCGCGTCCATGGCGAACGCCAACGAGCACGACGACTGGAAGGTCCACTTCCGCGACACCATGCGCGGCGGGAAGTTCCTCAACCAGTGGCGGATGGCCGAGCTGCACGCCCAGGAGGCCCCCGAACGGGTCTGGGAGCTGGAGACCTGGGGCGCGCTCTTCGACCGGACCGCGGACGGCCGGATCGCCCAGCGCAACTTCGGCGGCCACGAGTACCCCCGGCTCGCGCACGTCGGCGACCGCACCGGCCTGGAACTGCTCAGGACCCTCCAGCAGAAGGCCGTCGGGCTCCAGCAGGAGGACCACCGCGAGACCGGCGACCACGAGTCGCGCCTGAAGGTCTTCCAGGAGTACACCGTCACCCGGATCCTCAAGGACGCGGACGGGCGGGCCGCCGGCGTCTTCTGCTACGAGCGGGAGAGCGGGCGCTTCCTCGTCCTGGAGGCGCCCGCCGTCGTCCTCGCCACCGGCGGCATCGGCAAGTCCTTCAAGGTGACCTCGAACTCGTGGGAGTACACGGGCGACGGGCACGCGCTCGCGCTCCTCGCGGGGGCGCCGCTGGTGAACATGGAGTTCGTGCAGTTCCACCCGACCGGCATGGTCTGGCCGCCGTCCGTGAAGGGCATCCTGGTCACCGAGTCCGTGCGCGGCGACGGCGGGGTGCTGCGGAACTCCGACGGCAGGCGGTTCATGTTCGACTACGTCCCCGACGTCTTCAAGGAGAAGTACGCGGAGACGGAGGAGGAGGGCGACCGCTGGTACGAGGACCCCGAGCACAACCGGCGCCCGCCCGAACTGCTCCCGCGCGACGAGGTGGCGCGGGCCATCAACTCCGAGGTCAAGGCCGGACGCGGCTCCCCGCACGGCGGGGTGTTCCTCGACGTGTCGACCCGGCTGCCGGCGGACGCCATCCGACGCCGGCTGCCCTCGATGTACCACCAGTTCAAGGAGCTGGCCGACGTCGACATCACCGCCGAGGCGATGGAGGTCGGGCCGACCTGCCACTACGTGATGGGCGGCGTCGCCGTCGACTCGGAGACGGCCGCCGCGGTCGGCGTCCCGGGCCTCTTCGCCTGCGGCGAGGTGGCCGGCGGCATGCACGGCTCCAACCGGCTCGGCGGCAACTCCCTCTCCGACCTGCTCGTCTTCGGACGCCGGGCCGGGCTCTACGCGGCGCAGTACGCGGTGTCGGGAGCGGGCGGCGGAGTCGTCGCGGACGAGGTGGACGCCGCCAGGGCCGAGGCCCTGGCCCCGTTCGACGGCGGTGGGGAGAACCCGTACACCCTCCACCAGGAGCTCCAGCAGACGATGAACGACCTCGTCGGGATCATCCGGCGGGAGGGCGAGATGGCCGAGGCCCTGGAGCGGATCGACGCCCTGCGGGAGCGGGCCGGCCGGGTCGCCGTCGAGGGGCACCGGCAGTTCAACCCCGGCTGGCACCTCGCCCTCGACCTGCGGAACATGCTGCTCGTGAGCGAGTGCGTGGCCCGGGCGGCCCTGGAGCGCACCGAGTCCCGGGGCGGGCACACCCGCGAGGACCGCCCGGCGATGGAGCGGTCGTGGCGCCCGGTGAACCTGCTGTGCCGGGTCGCGGACGACGGTGTCGTCCTGGAACGGGTGCGCACCGAACCCGTACGGCCCGACCTGCTCGCCCTCTTCGAGAGGGAGGAGCTCGCGAAGTACCTGGCGGAGGAGGAACTGGAGGCATGAGCACCTACGAGGCCCGCTTCCGGATCTGGCGCGGCGACGCCGGGGGCGGGGAGCTGACGGACTACACCGTCGAGGTGCACGACGGCGAGGTGGTCCTCGACATCGTCCACCGGCTCCAGGCCACCCAGACGCCCGACCTGGCCGTGCGCTGGAACTGCAAGGCCGGCAAGTGCGGTTCGTGCTCGGCCGAGGTCAACGGGCGGCCGCGGCTGATGTGCATGACCCGCATGTCGGTCTTCGGGCGGGACGAGGTGATCACCGTGACGCCGCTGCGGGCCTTCCCGATCGTCCGCGACCTCGTCACCGACGTCTCCTTCAACTACGCGAAGGCCCGGGAGATCCCGGCGTTCGTCCCGCCCGCCGGCGTCGGTCCCGGCGAGTACCGGATGCGGCAGGAGGACGTGGACCGCTCCCAGGAGTTCCGGAAGTGCATCGAGTGCTTCCTGTGCCAGGACACCTGCCACGTGGTGCGCGACCACGACGAGAACAAGGAGGCCTTCGCCGGGCCCCGCTTCCTGATGCGGATCGCGGAGCTCGACATGCACCCCCTGGACGCGGCGGACGAGGCCGGACTCGACCGGCGGCGGACCGCGCAGGAGGAGCACGGCCTCGGCTACTGCAACATCACGAAGTGCTGCACGGAGGTGTGCCCGGAGTCCATCCGGATCACCGACAACGCCCTGATCCCGATGAAGGAGCGGGTCGTGGACCGGAAGTACGACCCGCTCGTCTGGCTCGGGAAGACGATCAGGCGGCGGAAGGACTAGTACCGGCGGCGGGAGCGGTCGCGCCCGCGCTCCAGCGGCCGAGGACCGGCTCGGCGAGGGTGCGGGCGGGGCGGCACAGCGTCTGGCCGTGGCGGTCGAACAGCTCGTCGCGGGAGGAGAAGCGGCCCAGGTCCGTACGGAGGTGGGCGGAGAGGTCGCAGGGGGCGGAGCCGGCGCAGGCGGCCGGCGCGTCCCAGTCGACGGCGGTGCGGGCGACGGCCTCGAAGAGCGTCTCCGCGCCGGTGTTGGTGAATCCGCCGTCGTGCCCGGCGCGGCCGGGTCCCGCTGCGTCGGCCGGCCGGTCCGCCGCCGCGCCGAACAGCTCCGCGATCGGCACCCAGGCACCGTCGAGCCGGAACTCGGGCCAGGCCAGCAGGACCTCCGCGGGCACGAACGGGCGCAGCTTCGGAAACCGCGGGTACCAGAAGGAGCCGTCGACCAGCAGGCCCCGCACCCTGGTCGCCACGCCGAGCGACCGGGCCACCGCCTCCAGGGCGGCCATCCGCTGACTGCACGAACCGCGGCCGAGCCGCAGCGTGCGCGACACCCGGCGGCGGTCCTCGACCGAGTACACCGGCCGTACGGCGGAGACGAGGACGCCGTGCGCCACCTGGAGCCTGGCGCGGTCCGTGACGGCTCCCCGCGCCTCGGACTCGCGCAGCACCCGCGCCACGAGGGCGGTCACGAGCGGGTGTTCCCGGTCGAGGATCGGGGTGGGCCGGGTCGAACCGGGGACCTCCCCCGCGGGCGTTCCCCCGTCACCGGCGGGGCCGGCGGCAGCGGTGCGGCCGGCGCGCACCGGCATCAGCATGCGACTGGTCATGGCGTACTCCCCCTGTTCACGGCCCGCACGGGCCGTGCGGCACCCATCCTCCTCCGCCCGTTCCCGACCCGGCGGCCGGGGGCCCGCTCCGTGCCGGACCGCTCAGTGCCGGACCGCTCAGTGCCAGCCCGCGCGGTAGGCCGCCCAGTCCCCCTCGCGCGCGGCGAAGTCGACGTACAGGGCGAGGCCGAAGCGCTCGCGGCCGGGGTCCGTGCGGCCGAGGCCGAGCCGCGCGCCCCTGACGGCCGCGGCGACGGTCTCCGCGTCCTCGTGGTGGCCGAGGTCGTCCTCGTGGAAGAAGGGGAGCCCCATCAGCAGGTCGGTCGACTCAGGGGTGACCTCCAGGGCGAGGCTCGTCTGCTGGGCGACGTACCCGCCGTAGAGGCTCTCCAGCGGCATCCACGTGTCGTACGACATGACGGCTATCTGGTCGACCCGCCGGGCGACCTCGCCGAAGAACTCCTGCGACCACCACTTCTCGCTGCCGCTGACCGCGCCGAGCGCCGTGTGGGCGCCCGGCAGCGGGTCTATCTGGTGGGCGGCGACGGAGAGCGGGGCCTTGCGGGCGCGGGTCACCTTCCCGAGGTCGTCGAGGAGGGAGAGGTAGTCCCGGTCGTCGGAGTGGAGCGGCTCCAGGTCGAAGTGGACCCCGTCGAACCCGGCGTCGAGGATCTGCCGGGCCGAGCCCACCACGGCCCGCCGGGACCCGGCGTCCTCCAGGCGCAGCCCCGTCGGGCCCTCGGTGGCCAGGACGTCGCCCAGCCAGGCCTGGACCCGTATCCCGGGCATGGTCCGGTGCACCCCGTCGATCAGCCACTTCGCCTGGGGGTACCTGGCGGCCGGGAGGGTGCCGTCGTGCTCCAGGGGCCCGGCGTGCACGTACAGGTCGCGTATGCCCGTGCCTTTGAGCCGGGCGGCGAGCGCCGTGAGGTCGGCGTCCTTCTTGCGGCCGTCGACCCAGGCGTGGCCGATCCAGAAGGCGTCCTTGCCGCGCGTCCTGGCGTCGTCCCTGAGATCGCCGGCGTAGCTGACGCGGAGGGCGAGGGCCCCGAAGAGCGGGGGCACGACGAGGACGAGCACGAGGCCGAGGACCCACCAGCGTCCCCGCCGCCACCACCGCCGCAGCCGTCCGTTCAACCCGAGCCCCCCGAAGGTCGTCACGCCACTGGAACCACCGTAGAGGCGGCCACTGACAGTGACGCCGGGCGGGCGGGAACGGTTTCCGCCCGGTCGCGGCACGCGATACCGGGACATAACCTCCCCTTTGTGACGCGAATAGCCACCCGAGCCCTTCTCGCAGCACTGGTGGCGGCGTGGTGGCTCCTCGTGCCCGCCGTTCACGGTGCCCACGCCGACGACCCCGTCGCCCTGTCCCGCGACGGGCAGATCACCGACCGGGTGGACGCCCTCGGCGACCGCCGCCCCGCCGTGGTCGAGGCCCTCGACCGGCTCTACGACGACCGGCGGATCCAGCTCTTCGTCGTCTACGTACGGGACTTCTCCGGGCGCACGGGGCAGGGCTGGGCCGACGCCACCGCCGAGCGCAACGGCCTCGGCACCGAGGACGTCCTCCTCGCCGTCGCCACCCGCGACCGGCGGTACGGCTACTCCGCCGACCCGGCCTCGCGCTTCACCCAGGACCAGCTCGACGACGTGGCCAGGACCGCCATCGAACCGGCGCTGCGGCGGAACGACTGGGCCGGCGCCGCCATCGGCGCCGCGAACGGCTACGCCGCCGTCCTCGCCGGGCAGCCCGTCCCCGCCCCGACGATCACCCCCGGACCCGCCGACCCCGGCGGCGCGGCCGACGACGGCACCTCCGCCTCCGACCTCGTCCTGCCGGTGGTCCTCGTCGGCGGCGCGGCAGCCGTGGCGGCCTACGCGTACACCAAACGGCGCCGGCGCACCGAGACCCGCACCACCCCCCGGGGCGGGCAGGGCTGGGGTCCTCCGCCGGAACCCGCACCGCCGTCCCTGGACGAACTCGACGGCCAGGCCCGGCACGTGCTGGTCGCCACCGACGACGCCGTCCGCACCAGCCAGGAGGAACTCGGCTTCGCCTCGGCCCAGTTCGGCGAGGACGCCGTAGGTCCCTTCACCGAGGCCCTCGCCTTCGCCAAAGAGCAGCTGACGGCATCCTTCCGGTTGCGGCAGAAGCTGGACGACTCCTTCCCCGAGGACGACTCCACCCGCCGGACCATGCTGGAGGAGATCCTCCGCCGCTGCGCGGAGGCGGACGCCCGGCTCGACGCCGAGACCGAGGACTTCGACCGGCTCCGGGCCCTGGAGCGGACCGCCCCCGAGGCCCTGGCCGCGGTCGAGGCCGCGTTCCGGGAGCAGACCGGGCAGGTGGGCACGGCCGAGGCGGCGCTGACCGCGATGCGCGAGCGGTACGCCGAGACGGCCGCCTCCCCCGTCGCCGGCGACGCCGAGCAGGCGAAGGACCGGCTCGTGTTCGCGACGACCCACGTCAACCAGGCCCGCCAGCGGATCGACGCCGGCGACAACGGCGGCGCCGCCGTGCACATCAGGGCGGCCGAGGGCGCCGTGGACCAGGCGGCCCGGCTGATCGAGGCCGTGGACCGCAGGGCGCAGGAACTGGCCGAGGCGGTGGGCAAGCTGCCCGGTGCGCTCTCGGAGACGGACGCGGACCTCGCGGACGCCCGCGGACTGCTCGGCGGGACCGCCGCCGAGGTGTCCACGGCCGACCTCCAGGGCCGGATCGCCCGGGCCGAGTCGGTGGTCGCCGAGGTGCGGCGCGGCATGGAGGCCGGGCGGTACGACCCGATCGACGCCCTGCGCCGGGTCGAGGAGGCCGACACGGCGCTCGACGAGGCCCTGGCGGGCGCGCGGGAGCGCGAGTCGGGCACCCGGCGCGCCCGCGCGCTCCTCGATCAGGCGATGCTGACGGCCCGCTCCGCGATCGGAGCGGCCTCGGACTACATCACCACCCACCGGGGCGCGGTGGGCAGCGAGGCCCGTACGCGCCTGGCCGAGGCCCAGCGGCACTGGAACGAGGCCCACGCGCCGGCCGCCGCCGAGGACCCGCAGGCCGCGCTGGCGGAGGCCCGGCAGGCGGACGCGCTGGCCCGGCGCGCCCAGGACCTCGCCGAGCAGGACGTCCGCACGTATGGGAACCCGAACGGCCTGGGCGGTGTATCAGGAGTAGGAGGAAGCGGCGGCGGTCTCGGCGGCGCGGTCCTCGGCGGCATCATCCTCGGCGGACTGCTCGGCGGGGGACGGGGAGGGGGACACGGTGGGTTCGGTGGAGGTTCGGGCGGGGGGTTCGGGGGTGGTGGCTTCGGCGGCGGGCCCGGCAGCTTCGGCGGCAGCGGCACGCGCGGCCGGCTGGGCGGCGGCGGCCGCTTCTGAGGGCGGACCGCTCCGCGTCCACTCCGTCCTCCCCTTTTCCGTCCCTCTCAAGGAGCTCAAGGAGAGCCATGAGCAAGCAGACCGTCCTCGGCCGCGTCACCCAGCTGGCGAAGGCCAACATCAACGCGCTCCTCGACCAGGCGGAGGATCCGCAGAAGATGCTGGACCAGCTGATCCGCGACTACTCGAACAACATCGCGGAGGCGGAGGACGCGGTGGCCTCGACCATCGGCAACCTCCGGCTGATGGAGCAGGACCACCAAGAGGACGTGGAGGCCGCGAAGGAGTGGGGCGGCAAGGCCCTCGCCGCGAGCCGGAAGGCGGACGAGCTGCGGGGCGGCGGGCAGACGGCGGAGGCGGACCGGTTCGACAACCTGGCGAAGGTGGCGCTGGGCCGCCAGCTCCAGTCCGAGAAGGAGGCGCGGACGGCGGAGCCGACGATCGCCGCCCAGACCGAGGTGGTGGCGAAGCTCAGGACCGGCCTGGACCAGATGAAGGCCAAGCTCGGCGAGCTCCGGGCGAAGCGCGACGAGCTGGTCGCCCGCGCCACGTCGGCGCGGGCGCAGAACCGCATGATGGACGCGGTGAAGAGCATCGACGTGCTCGACCCGACGAGCGAACTGAACCGCTTCGAGGACAAGGTGCGCCGGGAGGAGGCGCGGGCGACGGGCAAGCAGGAGCTCGCCGCCTCCTCCCTGGACGCCCAGTTCGAGCAGCTGGACGCGCTCGGCGACAGCGCCGAGATCGAGGCCCGGCTGGCCGCGCTCAAGGGCTGATCCGGCGACTCCTCGCGGCCGTCCGGGACTACGCCTCAGAACATGCTGAGGAGTTGCTCCACCGTGGGCTCCGCCGCCCCCTCGCCGTCCGGCAGGGCCAGTTCGAACCAGACGGTCTTGCCGCGCGGGGTGCGGCGCGAGCCCCAGGAGGAGGACAGCAGGCCGACGAGCTGGAGGCCGCGGCCGCCCTCGTCGGTGTCGCGGGCCCGTCGTCGCCTCGGCTGGACCAGGCCCGCGTCCCAGACCTCGCAGACGAGGGTGCGGTCGCGCAGCAGCCGCAGCCTGATCTCGCCCTCGCCGTACCGCAGCGCGTTGGTGACGAGCTCGCTGACGAGGAGTTCGACGGTGTCGACGAGCGGTCCGAGGTCCCAGGCCGCGAGCTGGGCGCGGGCGAGTTCGCGGGCGCGGCCGACCGAGCGGGGTTCCCTGGGCAGCTGCCAGTCGCCGACGGCCTCGCTGGGGAGTCCCTGGATCCTGGCCATGAGGAGGGCGATGTCGTCCTCGCCGTGGCCGGTGTTCAGGCTGCTCAGGACGCGGTCGCAGACGTCCTCGAGCGGACGGGCCGGGTCGGTGAGGGCGCGCCGGAAGGCGTTGAGGCCCTCGTCCAGGGGATGGTCGCGGGACTCGACGAGGCCGTCGGTGTAGAGGGCGAGCAGGGCGCCCTCCGGGAGTTCGACCTCGACCTCCTCGAAGGGTTCGCCGCCGACCCCGAGCGGCATCCCGGGGGGCACGTCGAGCAGCAGGGCCTCCTCGCCGGGTTCGACGAGCACCGGCGGGAGGTGTCCGGCGTTGGCGAAGGTGCAGCGGCGGGTGACCGCGTCGTAGACGGCGTAGACGCAGGTGGCGAGGTACACCTCGGAGAGTTCGGGGCCGCGGGACTTCTGGCTGCGGGACTGCTGCGTGCCGATGGGGGCACCGAGGCCGCGGGCGATCTCGTCGAGGTGGGAGAGGACCTCGGCCGGCTCCAGGTCGAGCTGGGCGAGGGTGCGGACCGCGGTGCGCAGTTCACCCATGGCGACGGCCGCGCGCAGGCCGCGGCCCATGACGTCGCCGATGACGAGGGCGGTGCGGTGGCCGGGGAGTTCGATCACGTCGAACCAGTCGCCGCCGACCTCGGTGGCGGTGGTGCCCGGGAGGTAGCGGCAGGCGATGTCGAGGCCGGCCGCCTCGGGGTCGCCGGGCGGGAGCAGGCTGCGCTGGAGGATGAGGGCCCGTTCGTGCTCGCGGCGGTAGAGGCGCGCGTTGTCGATGCAGACGGCGGCGCGGGCGGCGAGTTCGACGGCGAGGGCCCGGTCGCGCTCCCCGAAGGGTTCGCTGCCCTTGGCCCGGGAGAACTGGACGAGGCCGACGACGATGTCGTGGGCGACCATCGGGACGACCAGCGTGGACTGGACGAGTTCGCCGTCGGCGCCGGGCACCGTCCGGACGCGGCCGGTGCGCAGGGCCCCGGCGCAGGGCGAGTTGAAGGGGTAGCGGTGGACGGCCCCGACCTCGATGGGCACGGGTCCGCAACAGCCGCTGTCGGCGGCGTGGCCCTCGTCGGACCTGAGGGGGGTGTCCGAGACGGCGCTGGCGAAGGCGACCCTGCGGAGTTCGGCGCTGCCCGCCCCGTAGCCGACGTCGTGGGAGCTGCCCCAGCGGCCGGGCGGGGCCTCGTCGCCGGTCAGCAGGCCCTGGTAGAGGTCGACGGAGGCGAGGTCGCAGAAGCCGGGGACGGCGACGTCGAGCAGCTCCCGCGCGGTGGCCTCCAGGTCGAGGGAGTTGCCGATGCGGGCCCCCGCCTCGTTCAGGAGGGCGAGGTTGCGCCGGGCGCTGGCCGCTTCCCTGGCCGCGTTGTGGCGGCGGGTGACGTCGATGCCGAGGCCGGCGACGCCGACCGGCCGGCCGGAGCCGCTGTGGACCCGGTAGAGGTTGATGGACCAGTGGCGGCGGTCCCGGGCGCCGGGCGCGGCGCCGACGATCCGGAAGTCGGTGACGGCCTCCCCGGTGTCGAGGACCCGCTGGAGGGCGGTGGTCATCCGGTCGGCCTCGGGCCGGGTGAGGTAGTCGTGGACGGTGCGGCCCCGGTGGTCGTCGGCGGAGCCGCCGAAGACGGTGGCGAAGCGCCGGTTGGCCCGCTTGACCGTGAGGTCGGTGCCGAAGAGGAGGAAACCGAAGGGGGATTGGCCGAATATCGCCTGGGAGGCGGCGAGGTCCGTCTCGATGCGGCGGAGGGCGCGCACATCGACGACGATGCACAGCGCGGCCCGTTCGCCGGTCTGGGTCTCGCTCGGCATCACGTACATCTCGGCGATGCCGTGGGGCTGCTCCTCGCCGGGCAGACGGAAGGGGACGAGTCCCGTCCACTCCTTGCCGTCGAGGATCTCCTTGACCCGTCGGTGGCCGCGCTCGCGCAGGTCGGCGGGCATGAAGGCCTCGACGGGATCCTTGCCCCTGGCCTCCTCGGCGGTGACTCCGAAGAGGTCCACGGCCCGTCGGCTCCACTGCTCGACGAGGCCGTCGGGCCCGATCGAGAAGGAGGCGACCCGAATGTAGTCGTAGATGGAGCCGGGCGGGCTGCTCTGCCACACGACGCCACCGCTCGCCGTCTCGAATATCTCGCTCACGCGACCGTCCCCTCCAGCTCACCGCACCGGATCGGCCATTCCCGCAGTATTCAATACGGCAGGCCCCGACGGCACGACGTTCCCGATCACAGGGTGGTCTCGGTCGTCCCGTGCCGAGTACCGGTGATCGTTGTCCCTCCCTGTTTACTCACCAGGGAGAGCCAGCTCGAACCATACGGTTTTGCCCGTTCTCCCTTTACGGGTCCCCCAGCGGCGGGCGGAACCGGCTACGAGCCCGAGGCCGCGACCCCCCTCGTCCTCGGGTCCGGAGGCCCGTGCGGTCGGCGGATCCGGAAGCGGATCGGAAACCTCCACGAGCAGCGACGGCGGGTGGGACGGGTCGGCGCCGGCGGGGCGGGGCCGGACCAGCCGGACCCCGATCGGGCCGGACGCGTACCGCAGGGAGTTGGTCACCAGCTCGCTGACCAGCAGAACGGTCACATCTCCGAGGGCCGCGTCGAGCTCCCAGGCGCGCAGGGTCTCGCGCACAGCGTGGCGGGCCGTCCGCACGGCGTTCGCTTCCGCGGGGAAGTTCCACTCGGCGCGGTCGCCGTCGGTGTCGATCACACCCGATCACTTCCCCAGCCGTGTCTCAGCGGAAGGGCCACGTCCCCTTACAGGGATCAATCTGGACATACCCGGAATTCGGGGCGGGATATCGCGTGGGTCGCAGCAGCGGGCGCACGGTGGCACGAACGGCGTAGAGACTCAGCCCCGCGCTCCGCCGGAGGGCTCCTCCGGCAGCCGCAGCGCGGCCTCGGCGACGGCCGGGCGGTCCTGGTCGAGCCAGTCGACCGAGTCGAGTTCGTGCCGGGCGAGCCAGCGCAGCTCGTCGTGGTCCTCCAGCGGGCGCGGCGTGCCGGAGACCAGTCGGGCGGTCCACACCCGCAGGACGTAACCGGGTTTCAGCGGCCATTCGCCGGGGATGCGTTCACCCGGCTCGACCTCCACGCCGAGCTCCTCGCGGAGTTCGCGCACCAGGGCCTGCTCCCCGGTCTCGCCCGGTTCGAGCTTGCCGCCCGGCAGTTCCCAGCGGCCGGCGAGCTGGACGGGGGCGCTGCGGCGGGCGGCGAGCAGCCGCCCCTCGTCGTACAGGGCCCCCGCGACGACGACCACGGCGTCGGGTTCGCGGGTCGGTGCGGGGTCGGTGGCGCGTTCGGTCATGGGCGCGAGCGTAGCCCGCCCCCGCCGGCGGCCGAGCGGCTCAGAGGGCGGGGGTGCCGATGCGCTCGACCCAGTAGAGCTGCTTGTGACCGCGGTCGTCGAGGCTGTCCGCGATCTTCTGCGCCTCGTCCCTGGTCGCGTACCGCCCCACCCGGTAGCGATTGCCGTTGTCGTCCTGCCTTATGACCAACCAGGGAAGGAGGGGGCCACCGTCGGTCATCAGGCTGCTCCTTCCGCCGGTCCGGGCGCCGTCGAGGATCTCCGGGAAACCGCAATCCGCATATGCCGGAGCTTACGCCTGACCTTCACACAGCGGATATGTGTTTTCACAAAGAGACACGGATCGGCCGGGAACCGACGGAACGCGGCCGAAGCCCACACCCCCGCCACGCCCGGGGCGCACACGCCGGCGCGGACATCGGCGCACCCGTCACCCCACCTGACGCCACCCCACCTGACCGGCGCCGCGCGGCGCCGGCGCCGGCGCGGCAGCGCAGGGGTCAGCGCATCCGGGCGCGGGTGCCAGCGCGGCGGCGCGGGGGTCAGCACGGCTGGCGCGGGTGTCAGCACGGCGGCGCGGGTGTCAGCGCGGCGGCGGGGGTGTCAGCGCACCGGTAGGTGGTAGGCGATGCGGTAGCGGTCGGCGGGGACGACGACGTCGGCGGTCTCGACGGCGCGGCCCGAGGCGTAGTAGGTCCGCTCGACGACCATCACGACGTGGCCGGGGACCCCGCCGAGCGCGAGGAGTTCCTCGGCGAGGCCGGGACGGGCGCCGACCTGCTCCACCACGTTGTCCACGACGACGTCGATGGCGGCCATCCGCTCGACGACACCGCAGCCGCCCAGCGGCCCCTCCTCGGGCAGCATGACCGGCGTCCGGCCGGTGACGGCGAGCGGTTCCCAGGAGGTGGAGACCATCATGGGCTCGCCCCCGTCCCGGTACACGTACCGCGTGCGCATCACCCGCTCCCCCGGGTCGATGCCGAGCCGCTCGGCGACCTCGGCACTCGCCGGCTCCTGCTCGCTGCTCGACTCCCAGGTGCCGCGGGCCCCTTCGGCCGCCTGCTCCTGGCGGAACGGGGTGGCGCCGGCCGCGGGACGGTAGCCGGAGCGGGCGATGCGGCGCGGCACGGGGCGCTCCCGCACATACGTGCCGGAGCCGGAGCGTCCTTCCACGAGCCCCTCGGCCATGAGCACCTTGCGGGCCTCCAGCGCGACGGTGTCCGACACCCCGTACTCCTCGCGGATGCGTGCCTGCGAGGGGAGGCGGGTATGCGGAGGAAGCGAGCCGTTGGCGATCTTCTCCCGTAGATCGCTCGCCACGCGCAGATAGGCGGGCTGCTCACCGAACGTCACTGGACACTCCCCTCAGGTTGACTGACAGCTACAGCCTGACAACCGACGGTGGCGATCCGCAAGCATGGGCCAAAGTTTCACCCGATGTGATGACAGCTTGACGAGAGGGCTTGCTACCCGCGGTCACCCCGGATAGGCGGCACCGAACCCCTTGACCCCATTGGTCCAGACCAATACGTTCCTGCCTGAACCCTCCGGAACCACCGCACGCTCCATCCCGCCTCGCACAGGAACGAGCCCATGCGTCCCAGAGCCATGACCAAGCTGACCTTCGGCGCGGCCGCCGCCGCCACCCTCGGCCTCCTCGCCACCCTGGCCCCGACCGCCGACGCGCACCAGCCCTCCTCCCCCACGCCCGCGCAGAAGCGCGTCGGCTACTTCACCCAATGGGGCATCTACGGAAGGAACTTCCAGGTCAAGGACCTGGAGACGAGCGGTACCGCCGCCAAGCTCAGCCACGTCAACTACGCGTTCGGCGTGATCGGCCCGGACGGCAAGTGCCTCATGGGCAACGCCCCCGGATCCGACCCCTGGGCCGACTACGTGCGCCCGGTCGACGCCGCCAACTCGGTCGACGGCGTGGCCGACACCACCGACCAGCGCCTCGCCGGCAACTTCAACGAACTGCGCGAGCTCAAGGCGAAGCACCCCGGCCTCAAGGTCATGATCTCGCTGGGCGGCTGGAGCGGCTCGGCCCACTTCTCCGACGCGGTGCGCACCGACGCCGGCCGCAAGGCCCTCGTGGCGTCCTGCGTCGACACGTACATCAAGGGCGACCTCCCTGCCGACGGCGCCCGCGGCGGCGCCGGAGCGGCGGCGGGCGTCTTCGACGGCGTCGACCTGGACTGGGAGTGGCCGGGCTCGGACGGCGCCCCGGGAAACGTGATCCGCCCGGAGGACAAGCCCAACTTCACCAAGCTGGTACGGGAGTTCCGCACCCAGCTCGACGCCTACGGCCGCTCGCTGCCGCAGCGCAGGCACTACGACCTCAGCGCGTACGTGCCCACCGCCCCCGCCAAGATCGACGCGGGCTTCGAAGTCGCCAAGATCATGCGGGACTTCGACTTCGTCAACCTCCAGGGCTACGACTTCCACGTCTCCGGCGAGAAGACCACCGCCCAGCAGTCCGCGCTCTTCGCCGAGAACGACTTCAGTGTCGACGGGACCGTCAAGGCCTGGCTGCGCCGCGGCGCCCCCGCCCACAAGCTCGTCGTCGGCATGCCGTTCTACGGCCAGGGCTGGACCGGCGTCACCGGCGGCGGCGACGGCCTCGGCCAGCCCGCCGCCGGACCCGCGCCCGCGACCTGGACCGCCGGCTCCGAGGACTACAAGCACCTGAAGAAGCTCGCGGATTCGGGGACGTACACGCTCTACCGGGGACCGAAGAACGGGCACGCCTGGCTCTTCGACGGCACCACCCTGTGGACGTACGACGACCCCACCGTCCTGCGCACCAAGGCGTCCTACGTCCGGCAGCGCGGACTCGGCGGCGCCATGGTCTGGTCCCTCGACGCCGACACCCCGGACGGTGAACTGATCACCGCGATCGACCGGGGCCTGACCCGCCGCTGACGGACCGGCCCGGCACGGAGCCCGGGCCGGCCGCCATCGGCCGTGTCGGCAAGGCAACGGCACGACACGGCAAGGCCACGGCGCCTGGACCGCCCGCGGAACGACTCGTCCCGTCGGCGGCTCAGGCCGAGGCGCCGCCCTGGCCCTCCGGCAGCGTGTCCGTGAGGCCGAGCGCGGTCCGCACGTCCGCGCCGAGGTCCGGGGGCAGGGCCTCCCAGGCCGTGTCGTACGCGGCCCAGTAGGCCTTCGCGTCGGCGGCCGTCGCCAGCTTGGCCCACAGCTTCGAGGCCCCGTCGAGGGTGGTGCCGAGCTCGGCGATCGGGCCGTTGGCGGCGGCGGGCCAGTGGCGGCCCTTGAGGCCCGCGCGCGCCCGGTCGATCTCCTTCAGCAGGTCCCCGGCCCAGGCCTTGTTGGCCGCGAAGTCCTCGTCGGGGTCCTTCTCCGGCTCCCCGTACACGGCCGTCTCGATCGGGTTGACGGTCAGCAGGAAGGACGTCTGGTCCGCGTTCAGGGTCGACCCGTCGGACCGCACCGACCCCTTGAAGGGCTCCTTCTCGGTGGCGTACGCGCAGATCACGGTCCGGTCGCCGCGGCGCCACGTCTGGCTGCTCGGCAGGTAGTAATAGGTCCAAACGTCGGTGGGGACGGCCCAGGTGTCCAGCGCGTAGGCCGTGTTGATCGTGTCGCAACGCTTCTCCGCCACCTCGTCCAGCGCCTCGTCACCAGGCCACTCGGCGAAGCCGGTGATCTTGAAGCGGCCGGTCGCCTCGCCGTCGTGCGGGAGTGCGCAGTCGACGACCTGGACGTCGGTCGCGTACTCCTTCAGCTTGTCCTCGTCCTCGAAGCACTCCCCGATCCGCAGCGCGGTGGGGGACTTCGAGCGGGCCGCCTCGTCCATGCCCTCCTCGAAGCCCTCCTTGAAGCTGTTCCACGCCGTGCCGAAGCCGCCGGTCACGAGGCCGACGACGAGCAGCAGGCAGCTGAACGCGGAGAGGACGATGCCGGCGATGGCGAGCCCCTTGCCCGCCTGGCCCCGCTTCTTGATCCGCGGCAGGGCGACGAGCCCGAGCACCAGGCCGAGCGGCGGGAGGCAGCAGACGATGCCGGAGACGAGGGAGCCGATGGCCAGGCCGTTGGTGGTGCGACGCGGCTGCTCGTAGGGAACGGCGCCGGGCATGCCGGGCGTGCCGTACGGTCCGTACGGCATCCCGGGGGAGGTGTACGGCCCGGGAGCGGCCCATCCCCCCTGCTGCGGCGCTCCCTGCTGCGGCGCTCCCTCCGGGGACGAGGGCGGCGGGGTCGGCTGGATCGGCTCCACGGGTACGGTGCTCCTGTTTCGGGGCGGGCGGCGCGAACAAACGATCGAGCGCGCATCGTACGTGGCGGGGGGAACCGGAAGGTCGGCCGGGGTGAACGCGCGGCAACGGCCGAGGGGCGGCCGCCCGCAGGCGACCGCCCCTCCGTCGATCGTGGTTCAGAACTGCAGGGCCCAGGAGTCGATCTTCCCGGTGTCTATGGCCGCGTTGTCCGTGACCCGCAGCTTCCACGTGCCGTTGGCGACCTCCGAGGAGGCGTTCACGGTGTACGTGGTGTTGATGTTGTCCGCGCTGCCGCCGGTGCCGAAGCCCTTCAGCGTGTACGCCGTGCCGTCCGGGGCGATCAGCTGGACCTGGAGGTCGCCGATGTACGTGTGGACGATGTTCACCGGCACCTGCAGGGCGGCGGGGGCGTTGCCCGTGACGCCGCTGACGGTGACGGGGGACTCGACGGTCGCGTTGTCGTTGATCGCGTAGTCCGCGGCGTTCTCGAACTTCGGGCCGGTGGGCGGCGGGGTGGTGCCGCCGCCGACGAAGAGCAGCCGGTTCGGGGAGCCGGTGCCGGGGCTGGTGACGACGTTCGGGGTGGCGGCGGTCGTCAGGGCCGTGGAGACCTGCGCCGGGGTGGCCGTCGGGTTGGCGGCGAGGTAGAGGGCGACAGCGCCCGCGACGTGCGGGGTCGCCATCGACGTGCCGGAGATGGTGTTGGTGGCGGAGTCGCCGGTGCCCCACGACGAGGTGATGGACGAGCCGGGGGCGAACAGGTCGAGGCCGCTGCCGTAGTTGGAGTAGCTCGCCTTGGCGTCGCTCGACGTGGTGGCGCCGACGGTGATGGCCTCGGCCACGCGCGCGGGTGAGTGGTTGGCGGCGTTGTCGGTCTCGTTGCCGGCGGCGACCGCGTAGGTGACGCCGGAGGCGATCGAGTTGCGGACGGCCTGGTCGAGGACGGAGTCGACGCCGCCGCCGAGGCTCATGTTGGCGACGGCCGGCTTGACGGCGTTCCGCGTCACCCAGTCGATGCCCGCGACGACCTGCTCGGTCGTACCCGATCCCGAGTTGTCGAGGACGCGGACGCCGACGATCTTCGCCTTCTTGGCGACGCCGTACGACGAGCCCGCCACGGTGCCGGCGACGTGGGTGCCGTGGCCGTGGCCGTCCTGGGCGGTGTTGTCGTTGTCGATGGCGTCGTAGCCGTAGGTGGCGCGGCCGCCGAACTCGGTGTGGGTGATGCGGACGCCGGTGTCGATGATGTACGCCGTGACGCCCTGGCCCGCGGTGTCCGGGTAGGTGTAGCTCTGGTTCAGCGGGAGGGCCTTCTGGTCGATCCGGTCGAGGCCCCAGGACGGCGGGGAGGGCTGGGTGCCGTCGACGTGGAAGACGCGGTTCTGCACGACGGACTTCACGGCCGGGTCGGCCGCGAGCTTCCGCGCCTGCGCCTCGGAGAGCTCGACGGAGTAGCCGTTGATCGCCGACGTGTACGTCCGCTTGATCTTCGCGCCGAACCGCGCGGCGACCGCTCTGCCCTCGGCGGTCTCGGCCGGCGCGGACTCGTCGAGGGTGACGATGTAGCTGCCCGCGACGGTGCCCTCGGCTCCGGCGTTCTCGATGACGCCCTCCGGGGCGGTCGGCGAGGCGGCGGCCGGGAGGGTGGAGACGGAGCCGAGCGCGAGCGCGGCGACGGCGATGGCCGCGGCGGTGGCGATTCGGCGACGGGAGTCGCGCATCACTGACATGAGGGGGTCCTCCTTGTGGGGGGTGTGCTGCCGTGGGGGCACGGCAGGGACGCCGGACATGACGAGGACATGACAAGCTGCATCGAGATGTCCACGCCGTTTCGAACGCCCGGCTGCCGAGCGAAAGATTGGCGGATCCATAGGAATCCCACAAGGGTTCCCGACGACCCGTCACATCCGCGTCACACGGCTGCCATGCTGAGCCCCATGACCGCCTACGTGTGCCCCCGTTGCCGGATCCAGCTGCCCACGTCCGCGCTCACCTGGTGTTGTCCGAAGTGCCGCGGCCCCTGGGACCTCGATTTCGCGAGTGAACCGGTTCCCCTCCCCTCACTCGCGTCACGTGTGAATTCATTGTGGCGTTACACGGAGGCACTGCCTCCGATGCCGTGCGCGCCCGACGTGACCCTCGGGGAGGGCCGCACGCCCCTCGTCCCCCTCACCGACTCGGTTTCGGCCAAACTCGACTTCCTCATGCCGACCCTGTCGTTCAAGGACCGCGGCGCCGTGATGCTCGCCGCGCACGCGCTGCGGCTCGCCCGCGCCGGAGCCCTCGAACGGATCGTCGCCGACAGCAGCGGCAACGCCGGCACGGCCGTCGCCGCGTACGGGGCGCGGGCCGGACTCGACTGCCTCGTGTACGTCCCCGAAGGCACGTCGCCGAAGAAGCTGGACCAGATCCGGGCACACGGGGCCCGGGTCGTCGAGGTCCCCGGCGACCGCGAGGCGACGGCCCGGGCCGCCCGTTCCGCCGCCGACGCGCCCGGCACCTTCTACGCCTCGCACGTGTACAACCCGTACTTCACGCACGGCACCAAGACCTACGTCTACGAGCTCTGGGAGGAGCTCGGCGGCCGCCTCCCCGACACGATCGTCGTCCCCGTCGGCAACGGCACCCTCCTCCTCGGCGCCGCCCTCGCCCTCGACGAACTCCACCGCCACGGCCTCACCGCCACCCGGCCCGCCCTCGTCGCCGTCCAGGCGCGGGCCGTCTCCCCCCTGGCCGCGGCCTTCCACGCCGGCGCGGACGATCTGGCCTCGCCGGCCCCCGCCCGCCCCACCCTCGCCGAAGGCATCGCCATCACGGCCCCGCCCCGCGCCCGCCGGATCCTCCGGGCGGTACGCGAGACGGGCGGCACGTTCCTGACCGTGACCGAGGACCAGATCCGTACCGCCCAACGGGACCTGGCCCGTCGCGGCCTCTTCGTCGAACCCACCGGCGTCGCCTGCTGGGCCGCCGTGCAGGCCGCCCCGCCCCGCCCCGGCCTCACCGTGGTGCCCCTGTGCGGGGCGGGCGCGAAGACCGGCCTGGCGGCCTGAGACCCCGCCTCGGCTTCGGCTCAGAACTCGTCGGCGCCGTTGCGGAGCTCGTACGTCCAGTAGCCCGTCTTCGCGGCGGCCTCGTCGACGGCCAGGCCGCCGGCCGGGGACTTGACTACGACGCTGCCCTCGGCGGGGCCGTCGGCGGCGAAGAGGTTCACGTTGAACTCGTTGACGACCTTGTTGTCCTCGTGGGCGCCGCCGAGGGCGATGCGCACGTTGGCGTAGGCGGGCTCGCCGGCCTTGAGGACGATCGGGGCCGACGGCTTGCTCTTCGCGACGGCCGGGACGTCCTTGGCGGTCTGGATCGGGCCGAAGGCGATCAGCGGGTACTGGAGCAGGGTGCAGGAGCGGCCGGACGTGTTCGTGGCGGTGAGCACGATGTGCTCGGTCGGGACCTCGTCGGCCTTCTTCGCCGTGATCTTGACGTCGCCGAAGGCGCAGGCCGGGGCGTCGGCGGAGGTCTTCGAGCCGCCGGTGGAGCCGGTCGAGCCGGTGGAGCCGGTCGAGCCGGTGGAGCCGGTCGAGGACCCGCCGGAGGTGGTGGACGTGGCGGTGGAGCCGCCGGCCGAGCCCGATCCGCCCTTGCCGGCGGTCTGGTCCGCCGTACCGCCGGTGGCCGTGCCGCCCTGGCCCGAACCGCCGGCCGCCTGCGAGGCGCCGGCGCTGCCCGCGTCCTTGGCGCCGGCGCTGTCGTCGCCGCCGCACGCGGTCAGGCCCAGCGAGAGGGCGGCGATGGCGGCGGCGGCCAGGACGGTGTTCTTGCGGTGGTTGCGCATGGTGGTGTTCCCCCGTTGAAGCGGTTCGGTCGGCGCACATGACTTCGTGCTCGGTGCTGTATCCAGCTTCCGGCCCCGCGCTGCCGTCCCGCTTGCGTACCGCTAACGATCCGCTGACAGCCGCGAAAGACGCTCCGTCGCCCGCGCCGATCCTTCCGGGAATCCGGCCTTGTCGGCCGCCGCGATGGCACGTTCCAGCTGGTCAGCCGCCTCGTCGAGGCGGCCGATGCCGGCCAGTGCCTCGCCCCGGGCGATCTGCAGCTGCGCCCGGACGACCACCGCGTCGGGCGCGACCAGTTCCCCGGCGCGAACGGTGTGGGCGAGGGCGGCCTCGTACTCCTCCGCCTTCAGGCAGTGCCCCGCCAGGTGCTGGAGGGTCAGCACCTGGGTGGAGGGATGGCCGGTGCGGTCGGCGAGCGAGACCGCGTGCACCATGAGCAGCCCGGCCCGCTCGTGCTCCCCGGTCGCGTCGAGGACGGCCGCGTAGTTGACGTACGCGATGGCCTCGCTGATGGCGTCGCCCGCCCGGGCCGCGAGACCCGGCGCCTTCTCCAGGTGGACGAGCGCCTCGGTGTCCCGGCCCTCCTCGTGCAGGATCCAGCCGAGCAGCGCCCGGGTCCGCGACTGCGCGTCGAGGTCGCCGACGTGCACGGCCGAGGCGAGACCGGCCTCCAGGAGCGGCGTCCAGCCGTCGCCGATCCGCATGAGCATCAGCGGCCACTGCACGAGGGCGAGCCGCCAGGCGCGGTCGTGCAGTCCGAGGGCCGCGGCGGCGGCCACCGCCCCCTCCAGGGCGGGGCGTTCGGCCGCGTACCAGTCGAGGGCGGCCGTGCGGTCCTCGAACTCCCGCGTGGCGGCGGGCCGTCGGACGTCGGCGGGCAGCGAGTAGCAGGGCTGGGAGCCCGGTTCGGCGGCCGCGTCGGCCGCGAGGCCCGTGTACAGGTAGTGGTCGAGGAGGCGGAGCAGCCCCTCGGGGTCGGCCTGCGGGGCGAGGTGGCGGGCGTACAGCCGCACCAGGTCGTGCGGCGTCCAGCGGCCCGGGACGGACTCGGTGAGCAGATGCGCGGCGGCCAGCCGGTCCAGGTCGACGGAGGCCTGCGCGGGGGACGTCCCGGCGAGCGCCCCGGCCGCGAAGCGGTCCAGGTCGGAGCCGGTGTGCAGACCGATCGCGCGGAACAGCCTGGCGGCGGAATCGGGCAGCTGCTGCACGGTGAGGTGCAGCGCCGCCGACACCCCTCGGTCCTCCACGTCGAGGAGGATCAACCGGCTCTGCTCGTCCGCGAGTTCGCCGACCATCGCGCTCAGGGTCCACTGCGGCCGTTCGGCCAGGCGGGCCGCCGTCACCCGCAGCGCGAGCGGCAGCCCGTCGCAGAGCCGGGCGAGCCGCGCGGCGGCGTCGGGCTCGGAGGCGACCCGCTCCGCGCCGAGCACGGTGGTGAGCAGCGCCGTCGAGTCGGCCGTCGGCAGGTGCCGCAGCGGCACCGGACGGGCGGCGTCGGAGGCGATGAGGCCGCCGAGCCGGTCACGGCTGGTGATCAGGGTCGTGCAGTGGTCGCCGCCCGGCAGCAGCGGCCTGACCTGCTCCGAGGAGCGCGCGTTGTCGAGGACGACGAGCAGCCGCCGCCCTCCGGTGAGCGAGCGGAACAGCGCGCCCCGCGCCTCGACCGCCTCCGGGACGCGCTGCGGCGGGACGCCCAGCGCGAGCAGGAACTCCCGCAGTACGGCGGCGGTTTCGGGCTCCTGGGTGTCGCTGAAGCCGCGCAGGTCGGCGAAGAGCCGCCCGTCGGGGAAGTCGGCGCGCCGCCGGTACGCCCAGTGCAACGCGAACGCGGTCTTGCCCACGCCGGCGGGCCCGGTGACGAGGCACACCGGCGCCTCCTCGCAGGACACCGCCCGGTCGAGCGCGGCCAGCTCCTCGCCGCGCCCGGTGAAGCCGCGCGGCGCCCGCGGCAGCCCCTCCGGCACCTGGACGTCGGCCGGGGCCGCCGGGCGCGGCACGGTGACGGGCTCGGCCGAGCGGAGCAGCGTGGCGTAGGCCTCGGCGAGCGTCTCGCCCGGGTCGACGCCCAGTTCCTCGGCGAGCAGCCGCCGGGTCCTGTGGTACCAGTCGATCGCGTCCGACTGCCGACCTGAGCGGCCGAGCGCCAGCATCAGCGCCGCCGCCAGCGACTCCCGCAGCGGGTGCGCGACGGCCTCGGTGCGGAGCACGGCGGCGGCCCTGGCGTGCTCGCCCAGCTTCCCGTACGCCTCCGCCAGCGCCTCCACCGACGCCAGCCGCAGCTCCTCCAGGCCTCCGGCCGCGGCCTCCAGCGGCCTGCTGTGCACGGTCCCGGTGAGCGCCGGCCCCTGCCAGTACGACAGTGCCTCCCGCAGCATCCGCACCGCGTCGGCCGGCTGCCGCTGCACCCCCGCGAGACCGACGAGCTCCTCGAACCGGTGCGCGTCCACCAACGACTCCGGCATCCGCAGCATGTACGCCGACCCGTGCGTGGCGAGCTCCACGCCGTACGCCTCGGCCCCGTACTCCGCCAGCAGCGCCCTCAGCCGCGACACGTGCCCCTGCAGCACCGTCTTCGCATGGGTGGGCGGCTCCTCCTCCCACAGGGCGTCGATCAACTGCCCCACGTTCACCGCGCTGTTGGGCCGCAACAGCAGCATCGCGAGCAGGCTCGTCCGCTTGGCGGGCCCCAAGGCTACGTCCCTGTCCTCCGCCACCAACGCAACGGAGCCGAGCAGCCTGAACTCCACCATGTACCTCCGCGATCCCTCTCCCCCGCACCCCCTGACCCCAGCCCCCGAGGATACGTCGCCCCCGGCACCCCCCCTGACCCCCGCCGCCCCCGTCCCCACCTCCCTCCCCACCCCCACCCGCACGATCCGGACACGGCACCGGACCGGGGGCGCGGGGCACGGGCGCGGGGCGCACGTCAGGGTGACTCCTCCTGCCCGACCGCCGCCGGCCCCTCGCCGACCAGGCCCAGTCGCGCCTGCTCCTCCTCCACGATCCTCTGGACGACGCCGACGTCCGACACGTCGACCGCGGCCGGTGTGGCCTCGGCCACGGCACTGCGCCGGGCGTACGAGTCGAACAGGTGGGTCTTGGCCGCCAGCATCCTCACCATGCGCTCGTCCACCCCGCCGGTGGCGAGCAGACGGTGGACCCGGACCCGTCTGACCTGGCCCATGCGATGGGCCCGGGCCACCGCCTGCTGCTCGATCGTCGGCTTGACCTGGGGTTCGCAGATGACGACCACGGACGCGGCCTGCATGTTGAGGCCGGTGCCCCCCGCCTGGATCTGCGCCAGCAGCACCGCGGGCCCGGGCTCGGCCGCGAAGTCGTCGACGACCTGCTGCCGCCGGGCCGGCGGGACCTCACCGGTGAGCGGACCGTGCACGGGCACACCGCCGGCGAGGGCCTCGGCCACCACGCCCAGCACGTCCTTGAAGTAGGAGAAGACCACCGTCTTCTGGCCGTTCTCGCCGGCCTCCCGGACGATCTCGCGGAGCCGCTCCAACTTGGCCGACTTCTCGGGGCGCATGTACGCGGCCCGCCGCATCGCCATGAAGTTGCCGGCGGCCACCGCCTCCCGGTAGGCCTCCTCGTCGGAGACGCTCAGCTCCTCCCACTCGTCGGTGTGCTGGAGGGCGGGCAGCTCGGCCAGTACGTCCTTCTGGTTGCGCCGGAGATAGACCGGTGCGACGGCCTTGCGGAAGGCGACCGAGCCCGTCAGGGCGTCCCCCTCCGTCAGCGAGTCCGCGACGCCGGGATGGAGCATCCGGACCAGGTCGCGGAACTCCCCGACCCGGTTCTCCATCGGGGTGCCGGTCATGAAGAGGGCGCGCTCACAGCGCTCCACCCACTGGGCGACCGCCTGGGACCGCAGCGTCTTCGGGTTCTTCACCGCGTGCGCCTCGTCCACCACGAGCATCCCGATCTCGCCGCCGTCGGGGGCGGGGAATCCGCGCAGCGCGTCGAAGGTGGTCACCGCGACCCCGCCCCGGCTCCTCCAGTCGGCGAAGGCGTCGTGGCGGTCGGGGCCGTGCAGGAGCGCGGACCGCAGCGTGCTGCGGGCCTCGATCTCGCGCACCCAGTTGACCAGGACGCTCGGCGGGCAGACGACCATGAAGTGGCTCTGCCCCTTGGCGGCGAGATGCGTCAACGCGGCGATCGCCTGGATCGTCTTGCCGAGCCCCATCTCGTCGCCGAGGAGCACCTTGCGCTGGGCGAGGGCGAACCTCGCGCCGAACTCCTGGTACCCGCGCAGGGAGACGCGCAGGCGGGAGTCGTCGAGGCGCTGGCGCCGCACCCGCTCGGCGAGCTTGTCGGGCAGGAACCCCTGGGCGGCGCCCACGTCCGGTGCCCGCCCGGGGATCTCGGCGAGCAGGCCGTAGTACTCGGCGGAGCGCAGCTCGAAGTCGACCCAGGCCGCGATGTCGGTCGCGGGCTCGCGCAGCAGATCCACCGACGCCTGGGCGAGCAGTCCGAGCGCCCCCGCCCGGTCCGCGTCCTCCACCAGCGACCGGATCCCGTCCACCGCCGCGAGCGCCCGTGACCGCTTCTCCCGGCCGGCGAGCAGCATCCGGAACCGTCCGGCGGCCGGTCCGGCCTCGGCGAGCAGCGGGCCCAGCCGCAGCGCCAGACCTTCGGCCATGTCCACCGCGCGCCGCCCGTCCGGCCCTGCCTCCACCAGGAGGTTCAGGGCGATGACGAGCGCCGAGGTCCGCGGTTCCGGCCGGTCCACGTCGATCCGCACCGCTACGGTCTCGTGCACGGCCTCGGACAGGCGCTGGGCGGCCGCGAGGATCTGGTCCGCGGTCCGCCGGCCGACCCCGGGAACCTGCCGCAGGCGGTAGGGCCCCGCCTCCAGCACCCGCCCGACCGTCCGCAGCCCGCTCCGCTCGACGCTCTCCCACTGCACCCGCCCCCCGGTGGCCTCCTGGAGGCGGGCGACGGGCGTGGCATCGAGCTCCCGCGCCACCGCCTCGTCCTGCAGCGGCTTCAACGCCTCCTGTACCGCCTCGACGGCCCTGCCGTGATCGCCGCACACCCCCCGGGCCGCCGCGTACAACCGCGCCCCTCTGGCCACCACCTCCCGCTCGTCACGCCCCACGCGCCCCACCCCTCTTCTCCCGTGCCCGGCCCGAACCACCGGAGCGCACCACGACGTCTCCCCGGACGAGCAGTCTCCCGGGACGAGCAGTCTCCCGGAGGCCGTGCGCCACCTCCCCGGGACCCCGCCGCACCGACCCCGTGGACGGCGCCGACCGGACGGGCCGGGAGCGTCACCGTACGGGCAACCGGGTGCCATCGGAGGGGCATCGGCGCGGGCGATGGCGGACGCATACCGGATCGAAGGAGCGGGTTCCTAAGTTCCTCGTTGCCGGCCGAGAACGACCGGTTCGAACAGGCGAACAGGGGCCGGCCGCAAGGCCCGGACCGCAGGCCGCCGGTGACTCGAAGGAACCGAACGTGCGCAGAATCGCGCTTCCCGCAGTGGCGGCAGTGTCACTGGCCCTGCTGCTCCCCCAGTCGGCCATCGCCGAGGACCTCCCGTCCCCGGCGCTGGAGACCGGGGAGACCCAGCTGATCGGCCCCGGCATGTACCAGTCGGCCGACGACACCTTCCAGATATCCGAGAACGACGTGACGTACGGCCTGATGAGCCGCACCCACACGGTGGACGGGAGCGGGGCGGGCGTCGCCCAGGCCCAGGACGCCCCGACCACCCGCACCGACCTCGGGGTGTTCGGTCCGAGCTGGGAGGCCGAGTTCGTCGGCGGCCAGCTGAACCGCAAGCTGGTCCCCGGCTCCGGTTCGATCACCACCACCGACCTGGACACCGCCGAGTCCGTCCGCTACGACCTGACCGACTCGGTGGCCGGCGCCAACGGCGGCAGCATCAACACCTACAAGGCGTCCGACGGTTCCACGCTGGTGGAGAACGTCCAGTGGGACGACCTGGCGGGCGTACTGAAGACCACGGTCACCGAGACGCTCAACATCGACCTCACCCAGGTCGCCTCCGGTGACGACGTGCCGCTGGATTCCGCCGGCAACCCGATCGCGGCCTCCTCGCTCAAGCCGTCCTACACCTGGAAGCAGGTCGGCGGCAGCGGCGACAACTGGCGGGTGACGGCGGTCGGCAGCTCCGCCTTCAAGCAGACGACGGTCACCTACGACAGCACCGGCCGCGTCTCCACCGTCAAGGACCCGGCGCGCGCCGACGTCCCCGCGCAGACGGTGAAGGTCAACTACGCGACCGCCACCACCGCCGCCGGTCAGACGCTCGGCGACGTCGCGGGCCAGGTCAAGGACATCACCGTCACCGTCGGCCAGACCGTGCAGACCCTGGCCCGGTACTCGTACGACGGCTCCGGCCTGCTCCGCAAGGTCATCGACCCGGCGGCCGGCAGCCAGCTCAACACCTACAGCTACGACGCCTCGGACCGGGTGGTCGCCGCCTCCGCCGAGGACGGCGCGTCCTGGCAGCTGACCTACTCCGGTGACGCGGCCGCCCCGCAGTCGGTGGAGACCACGGGCCTCCGCCCGGAGGCCGGCAGCGCCGTCCAGGGCGCCCCGAGCCTGGCCCAGGAGGAGGGCGTCGCCCCGGCCTCCGAGGACTTCGGCCCCGGCGAGATCACCTCCGCCCAGGCCTACCCGAGCTACTGCTCCCGGCCCGAGACGTGGATGTGGTACCAGTACAGCGGCTGCGCGACCAAGGTCGCCCACTACGGCTGGCACAACCCGAGCTGGAAGAAGACCCCGACCGGCGCCTGGGTCATGGGCATCTTCGAGGACCACTGCACCAGCGCCTCCGACAAGCCCGGCGGCTGGGACTTCCGTACCGCCTGTGACTCGCACGACTACGGCTACGGCACCATCGGCAACACCTACAAGGGCTACCGCTACTACCTGGACCGCAACAAGGGCATCGCGACCGACGTCGCCTTCTACAACATGCTCTACTACAACACCTGCCCGGCGTACTTCTGGAAGAGCGCCTGCCGCTCCACCGCGTACACGTACTACCTCGGCGTCTTCTACGGCGGCCACCCGAGGAACGGCGCCGACGCCACCTGACGGGCCGTGCGACCGCAGGGGAACCGGGCAGCTGAACAGCCGACGCTGCCCGGTCCCCGCCCCGGGGCCTGACCACACGGCCCCGCCCCCCTCGAACTTCCAGCCCTGAACTCGCGGGCTTCATCAGCGAGTCGCCCCCTCCTGCCTTTTCCTACCGCCGCGGCACCGCCCGCTCGGTGCCTACTCCCTGGAGCCTGTCGTGAAGAGATCTGCTGTGGCCGTCGCGATGGCCTCGGGCCTGCTGCTCGGCGCACTGCCGGCGGGCCTGGCGCCCCTGGTCGGGGTGACCCCGGCGGCCGCCGCCGACGGGGTCCCGGTGGACCCGGCGCTGGAGACCGGCACCCAGGGCGGCGGCACGGTCCGGGTGAACGTGGTGACCCAGACCCGCTCCGACGTGGCCACGGCCGCCGCGGCGGGCGAGACCGAAGTGGCGTACGAGCGGCTGCCGATGGTCACCCTCACGGTGGACCAGGCGGGGCTCACCGCGCTCCGCTCCAACCCGGACGTGGTGAGCGTGACGGAGGACGTCCCGGTCCCCGCGATGCTCGACGAGTCGACGGTCCGGATCGGCGCGGACAAGGCCTTCGCCGCCGGCGCCACCGGGGCGGGCACCGCGGTCGCGGTGATCGACACCGGCGTCGCGAAGAACCACCCGTTCCTGGGCGGCCGGGTGACGGCCGAGGCCTGCTTCTCGGTGAACGACGAGAGTTACGGCGCCACCAGCCTCTGCCCGAACGGCGAGGCCTCCCAGGAGGGCACCGGCAGCGCCGACGCCGACACCGGCAGCTGCGCGGAACTCGGCGCGGCCTGCTCGCACGGCACCCACGTGGCGGGCATAGCCGCCGGCAACGGGACCGGCCTGAGCGGCGCCCCCAAGCGCGGGGTGGCCCCGGGCGCGAACATCGTGGCGATGCAGGTGTTCTCCCGCTTCGACTCCGACGACTACTGCGGCGCGGGCAACAGCCCCTGCGTGCTGAGCTTCACCAGCTCGCAGATCAAGGCGCTGGAGAAGGTGTACGCGCTGAAGCAGTCCGGCATGGACATCATCGCGGCCAACATGTCGCTGGGCGCGGGCCGTTGGACCACGGCCTGCGACACCGACCCCCGGAAGTCCGTGATCGACAGCCTGTACTCGGTGGGCGTGGCGACGGTCGTCGCGGCCGGCAACAACGGGTACGGCGACGCGGTCAACGCCCCCGGCTGCGTCCCGTCGGCGGTGACGGTCGGCGCGACGACCGACGACGACCAGGTGGCCTCCTTCAGCAACCGCGGCCCGCTGCTGGACGTGATGGCACCCGGCACGTCCGTGGTGTCCTCGGTCCCGGGCGGCGGCTACGCGGCGAAGAACGGCACCTCGATGGCGGCCCCGCACGTGGCGGGCTCCCTGGCGCTGCTGCGCCAGAAGTACCCGACGGAGAGCATCGCGAACCTGGTGGCGAAGCTGGTCACCACCGGCACGCCGATCACCTACACCGGGGCCGTCACCCCCCGCATCGACGTCGGCAAGGCCGTCGTCGGCACGGTCGCCCCGGAGCCGGCGCCGGCCGCCCGGCCCCGCCCCTCCCAGGTCTTCGACGACACCGACCGGCCCATCCCGGACCCGGGCACCCTGGAGGCCCCGCTGACCGTCACCGGGGTGCCGGGCAACGCACCCAAGGCGCTCCGGGTCGAGCTGGAGGGCAGCCACGACTGGCGCGGCGACCTCAAGATCGACCTGGTGGGTCCCGACGGGCGGCTGTACCGCCTGAAGTCCACCTCCGCCACCGAGACGGGCGGCGCGCTCGGCGGCTTCACCGTCGACGCCTCCGCCTCCCCCGCCTCCGGCACCTGGAAGCTCCAGATCACGGACGCCTCCACCGGCGGGAAGGGCACCCTCCTCGGCTGGTCGCTGAAGTTCCCCTCCCCCTTCGCCATGACCGGCAACCTCAGCGTCCCTGACGGCGGATCGGTCACCTCCGACCTCACGGTGGACGGCATCGGCGGCAAGGCCCCGGCCGCCCTCCAGGTCGCCGTGGACGTCACCCACGAGTGGCGCGGCGACGTCCGGATCGACCTGCTCTCCCCCGACGGCCGGACCTACCCGCTGCGTTCGACCTCCACCGCCGCCACCGAGAACGGCGGGGTGCTCCGCGAGACCTACCGAGTGGACGCCTCCGCCTCCCCCGCCGACGGCAAGTGGACGCTCAAGGTCTCCGACCCGTACACGGGCTCCGTCGGCACCCTCAACGCCTGGTCGATGACGTTCCCCGCGTACGAGGTGCAGACCCCGCACTCGGTCCCCGACCCGGGCACCATCGAGGTCCCGGTCACCGTCACCGGCATCACGGGCAACGCTCCGAAGAACCTCCAGGTGTACGTGCACGCCACCCACACCTGGCGCGGTGACCTCGACGTCCACCTGGTCGCCCCGGACGGCAAGGTCTACCTCGTCAAGGAGTCCGTGGAGGACGAGGGCAACGGCGTGATCCAGCAGGTCTACACGGTCGACGCCTCCGCCTCCCCCGCGAGCGGGGTCTGGAAGCTCCGGGTCGAGGACATCTCGGCCGGCTCCTCCGGAACGCTCGACCACTGGACCCTGAAGTTCTGACCGCTCCTCCCCCGATCCACTCCGCACCACTCCCCCACGCGTGCCCCCCGGCTTCCCCCGCCGGGGGCCACGCCCGTTTCCGCAGGTGAGCGGGGCCGGGAAGGGGAAGGGATAGCGGGCCGATAAGGAGTCGAAATCGCCTTCCCCTAACGTCTGTCGATGTCAGAGCGAGTCGCTCGGGGAACGGACCGGCACAGGCCGGAGTCCGGTGGGCGACGGGTGAGAGGACGTGGGGACATGGGGAACAAGCATCTCGTCAAGGCGGTCGTGGCGGTCGCGGCGATCATCACTGGTGTGGCCCTGGCCGCCGGCACCGCGGTGGCGGGCGGAACGACGGCGACGGCCTCGACCTCGGCCGCTGCCGGTGGGACGACGGCGGTCGTGGAGACCGAGCCCTGGGACTGAGTACCAGCCCGGGTCACGCCTCCTGCGGGAGCTCCGCGCCCGGTGTCCGCGCCTCCTCGCGTTCGACCCGGAGCAGGTGCAGGCGGTCCAGCAGGACCGTGCTGCCGGTCTCCTCGGCCAGGGCGAGGGCGGCGCTGAGGTCCTCGTCGGCCCGATCGGCGCGGCCGGCCCGCAGGCGGGCCTCGGCCAGGGCCAGCAGGACGTAGGCCATGCCCAGCCGGTCGTGCTTGGCGCGGACGATTCCGGCCGCCTCGGTGAGGGCCTCCTCCGCCTCCGGCAGCCGCCCGGCCGCCAGCAGGGCGCGCCCCAGTCGGTGGAAGGCCTGGGCCGCGCCGCGGGTCGCGCCCAGCCCCCGGGCCAGCGCGACCGCCTCCCTGCCGAGGCGTACGGCCTCCTCAGGGTCCCCCGCGTCCAGGGCGATCTGGGCGAGGTTGTTGAGCGCGTGGGCCTGCGCGGAGAGGTCCCCGGCGGCCCGCAGCGCGGGCAGCGCCCCGTCCAGGAGGGTGCGTGCCGTGCCCGCGTCGCCGCGCTGGCGGACCACGACGGCGAGCTTGCAGGCGTTCAGCGCGGCCCCGTAGACCTCGCCGCCGGCCCGCAGTACGCCGTCCGCCTCCTCCAGGAGCCGGACCGAGGCCTCCGACTCGCCCCGGTAGAGCAGGGCGGCGCCCAGCTCGCCGAGCATCACGCCCTCGCCCTGCCGGTCCCCGGCGGCCCGGGAGGCCGCCAGGCCCTCCTCGCAGAGGCGGCGCCAGTCGTCGGTGTTGCTGCGGATCTCGCAGAAACCGACGGTGGAGGAGGCCAGGTCCCAGGCGAGTGCGGCGAGCCCCAGCCGGGCGGACTGGGTGACGGCCGCCACCAGGCAGTGGCGTTCGGAGTCGAACCAGTCCAGCGGGCGGGTCAGCAGGTCGTCCAGGAGGTCCCGGTCGACGTGCGGGCGGGGGGCCGGGCCGTGCACCACGGAGTGGTCGCCGCCGTACTCGCGGCGGTGGGCGGCCTCGGCGACGGTCAGCCAGCTGTGCAGCGCCCGGTCCCGGGCCGCCTCGGCGGCGGGGCGATCGGGGTCCTCCTGGGCGCGTTCACGCGCGTAGAGGCGGAGCAGGCTCTGGAAGCGGTAGCGGTACTGGCCCGTGGCGTCCGGGCCGGAGACCTCCAGGAGGTGGGCGTCGGTGAGTTCGTCCAGGTACTGCTCGGCGGTCTCGACCGGGCAGTCCAGGAGGGCGGCGACGGCCCAGGCCGGCACGTCGGGGACGTCAAGGAGGGAGAGCCGCCGGTACACGGAGGCGAGGCTCGGTGACAGGCAGCCGTGGCTCAGCTCGAAGCTGGCCCGGACCCGGCTCCCGCCGAGGCTGAGCTCGTCCAGGCGGCGGTGCTCGTCGGCGAGCCGGTCGGCGAGGCGGCGCACCGTCCAGTGCGGGCGGGTGGCCAGCCGGGCGGCGGCGATGCAGAGGGCGAGCGGCAGCCCGTCGCAGAGTTCGGCCAGCCGGGCCGTCTGGGCGGGCGCGGCCGCCGTACGGCCGCCGGTGACGATCCGGTCGAGCAGGGCGGTGGAGTCGGCCCGGTCGAGCACCCCGAGCGGCACCCGGACGGCGCCGTGCCGCAACACCAGCTCCTCCATGCTCTCCCGGCTGGTGACGACCACGCAGCAGCCGCCGTTGGCCGGCAGCAGCGGGGCCACCTGCGAGAACGAGGAGGCGTCGTCCAAGACGACGAGGACCCGGCGGCCGCGCAGCAGCCTGCGGTAGAGCGATATCCGGGACGCCTCGTCGTCGGGCAGCCGGTCGCCGGGCGCGCCGAGCGAGCGCAGCAGGCGGCCCAGGACCTCGCCGGGGGCGGCAGGGGCGGAGCCCAGGTCCACGTGGAGGCAGCCGTCCGGGAAGGAGGCGGCCGCCCGGTGCGACCAGTGCACGGCCAGCGCGGTCTTGCCGATCCCCGCCACCCCGGTGACCAGGGCGACCCGCGGCGGCTCCCCGTCGGGACGGCCGTCAAGCAGGGCGTCGAGGATCTCGGTCTCGGCGGCGCGGCCGGTGAAGGAGGGGATGTTCGGGGGGAGGTCGGACGGGGCGAGGGACGCGGTGACGGGCGGGGCCGGGCGGCGGTCGGCGGGGGCCGGGGCTTCGCCCGGGGAGTCCGCGGGCGAGCTCTCCGGCCGGTCCGCCGGCTCCTCGGCCGTGACGGGTACGAGGGTCACGGCAGGAGCGCCGGTCGCAGCGGTCACAGCAGGCGCGACGGTCCCAGCAGGCACGACGGTCCCACCAGGCGCGACGGCCACGGCAGGCGCGACGGTCGCGACGGGCTCGGGGACGGTCGGCGGGGCCGCGATGGCCGGGTCCTCGCAGAGGACCGCGTTGTGCAGCTCCCGCAGTGCGGTGCCGGGTTCGAGCCCCAGCTCGTCGACGCTCAGCTGGTGGCCGGTGCGGAAGGTCTCCAGGGCGTCGGCGCGGCGGCCGGAGCGGTACTGGGCGAGCATCAGCGAGTGCCGGGTGCGCTCCCGCAGCGGGTGCTCCCTGACCAGGGCGGCCAGTTCGGCGGTGAGCTCCTGGTGGCGGCCCAGGGCGAGCCGCAGTTCGGCGTGGTCGTCCAGCGCGGTCAGCCGCTGCTCCTCCAGCCAGCAGGCTTCCTGCTCCAGCGCGTAGCCGGTCAGGCCGTCCAGGGCGGGGCCCCGCCACAGGGCGAAGGCCCGCCGGTAGGCGTCGGCGGCCTCCGCCGAGCGGCCGGAGCCCGCCAGCGCGGACGCCTGCCCGACCAGCGAGAGGAAGTCCACGAGGTCGAACCCGTGACCGTCGGTGTCGAGCCGGTACCCGGGGTGGGAGGTGACGATGACCTCGTCATCGACGCCCGCCTCCCGGAACAGCTTGCGCAGCTGGGCGACGCAGATGGAGATCTGGGTCCGGGCCGTCGGCGGCGGCGAACCGTCCCAGACGGTCTCGGCGAGCTCGTCCACGGAGACCGTGCGGCCACGCCGCAGCAGGAGCAGGGCCAGCACCGCGCGCTGACGGGCCCCACCGAGCCGGATCTCCCGGTCCTCGCAAGCCAGTCGGAGTGTCCCGAGCAGGCAAAACCGCATCGACGCCAATTCAGGCCCCCCCTGAAAGTTGTCATGATCATAATAGCTGGGGCACGGGTGCGACAGAGGGTACGAGCCCCGTCCGAGCCGGCGGTCCGAACCACCGATAAGCAGCCGATATCAGCAGGATGTGCCGCCCGCCTACGGTCGCTCCCCATGACGCCCTTCCTGGAGACCGCCCTGCTCGGACCGGTCCGCATCCGGGCCGCGTCCGGGGGCGCGGAGAACGCCCTGGGCGGCGCGAAGCCCCGCACGGTCCTCGCCGCACTGCTGCTCGCCGACGGCCGGGTCGTCCCCGACAGCCGCCTGATCCGCGCCCTGTGGGGCGAGCGCCCCCCGGCCCGCTCCGTCGCCCAGCTGCACACCTACGCCTCCCGCCTGCGCGCCCCTCTCGACGGGGCCGCCCGACTGGAACGCGTGGGACGCGGCTACCGCCTCACGGCCACCCCGGGCCGACTCGCCTGCGACCACCGCCTGTTCGCCGAGCGCGCCGCCCTCGGCGGCACACTCCTGCGCCAGGGAGACGCACGGCAGGCCGCCGCCGTCCTCCGCTCCGCCCTCGACCTCTGGCAGGGCGACGCCCTGGCCGACACCACCGAGCAGCTGGCCCACGAAGAGCGCCCCTGGCTGGAGGAGGCCCGGCTCACGGCCCTCGAGGACCGCGCCGAGGCGGAACTCGCCACCGGACTCCCGCACGGCCTCGTCGCCGAACTGACCAGGCTGGTGGCCCGCTACCCCCTACGGGAGCGATACCGCTCCCTCCTGATGACCGCCCAGTGCCGTGCGGGCCAGCCCGCGGCCGCCCTGCTCCAGTTCCACTCAGGCCGGGAACTACTCGCCGACCGACTGGGCGTCGCCCCCGGCCCGCTCCTCACCCGCACCTTCCAGCTGGCCCTTGCGGGCGACCTCGCCGGCTGAACCAGCTGTCAGCTGCCCCCGGAAGCAAGCAGGGCGAGCGCGGCCGGAACATCCGGCACACCGGCCGCGGAGTCCTCCAGGACCGCCAGCACCGCGTCCACCGCCTCGCCCATCCGCTCCGACCGGCTCTCCTCCCCCGCCCTCCCCACCCAGAGAAGGGCCGCCCCGGCGTAGCAGAGCACATATCGAGCGGCGAAGCGCCCAGCCGCCGGGCCCTCGGGAACGTCCCCGCACTCGGCCAGCTCCCAGTGCAACCGGTCGGCAGCCTCGGCCAGCCGCTCCGCCCGCGACGCCATCGCACTCCCCACCGACTCCCGACTCAACGCGGGCAACGACTGCACCACGGCACACCCGCGCCCGTCATCCCCGCCCGCGGCCGCCCCCGCCGCCGCCTCCCCGACCAGTCCGGCCGCCGCACGAAACAGCGCCCCACCATCGGTCCGTTCCCCCGCGAACCCCCGCACCAACTGCGGAATCCTCCCCAGCAGCGCAGCCGGCGGCCCCTCGAACACCGCCGCCGTCACCGCCGCCTGCCCCGGCATCAGCCGTAAGGTCCCCGCCGCGTACTCGAGCACGGCCTCCCGCACTGTCCCCATGCCCGCTCCTCCCCCCATGCCCCGCTGCACGGGGCCGAAGGACCAACATCGCGGAGCACGCTGCACACCTTCTGTATTTTCTCCGCACCCCCCGCACCAACGTCGTAATCCGGACACCCCTCCCCCCAGCCCCACCCCGAACACGGCACAGGACGACCCGGGAACGACCCGGGAACGACAAAGAGCCCGACTCCGAAGAGTCGGGCCCTCTCTGACCTGCATGTCCGCCGACTCAGCGACGCGGCGCCACGCCTGGCCGCTAGACGTTGAAGCGGAACGTTCCGCTCAGAGCTATGACCTGCGAAAGCGTGGTTCTGAAAGTGGCTATACAGCACCAATCCAGCACCGTGCGGGTTCATCCAGCACATCCAGCACGCGCGTCCGCCGCGAGGGCAGGCCGCCCGCCCGCCCGGCATTGTGTACACATGGAACACTCGGTACGCTTGAGCGCATGACGCAGCCACTGCCCATAGAGTCCATCCGCGACGTGCGAGCACACCTGGCGGAGGTAGTGGAGCGCGCAGACCGCGACGACGTGCCCACGGTGATCACTCGCCGAGGCAAGGAAGTCGCCGCCGTCGTCTCCATCGAAGTCCTGCGCAAGTACCAGGAGTGGGAAGAGCGCGAGATCAACCGCATCATCGACGAGCGCATGGCCAACCCGGCACCCGGCATCCCGATCGAGGACATCATGAGGGAGACGCTGGCGCGCAGTGAGTGAGTACCGGACCGTCTTCCGGCCCGAGGCCCAGGCCGAACTCCGGAAGATCCCTCGCGACATGGCACTGCGCATCCTGGCCAAACTGACCGAGCTGGAGACCGACCCTCTCGGCTTCAACACCACTGCGCTCGTATCCCAGCCCGAACGCCGTCGGCTGCGCGTCGGCGACTACCGCGTCGTCTACACGATCGACAACGGGGAGCTGGTGGTCTGGGTCGTCCACGTGGGACACCGGTCCACTGTGTACGAGACCTGATTACCCGCTGACTCCACGTCAGAACATCCAGCACCCATCCAGCACGGTGACGACGAAGGGGTCGGACTCTAAAGAGTCCGACCCCTTCCGAACTGCACGTTTGACTAATCAGATCACGTACAGTATGCAAACGGCTACACGTTGAAGCGGAACTCCACCACGTCGCCGTCCTGCATGACGTACTCCTTGCCCTCCATGCGGGCCTTGCCGGCGGAGCGGGCGTCGGCTACGGAGCCGGTGGTGACGAGGTCGTCGAAGGAGATGACCTCGGCCTTGATGAAGCCCTTCTGGAAGTCGGTGTGGATGACACCGGCGGCCTCGGGGGCGGTGGCGCCCTGCTTGATGGTCCAGGCGCGGGATTCCTTGGGGCCGGCCGTCAGGTAGGTCTGGAGGCCGAGGGTGGCGAAGCCGACGCGGGCGAGGGTGGCGAGGCCGGGCTCTTCGGCGCCGACGGACTGGAGGAGCTCCATGGCGTCCTCCTCGTCGAGCTCGGCGAGGTCCTGCTCCAGCTTGGCGTTGAGGAAGATGGCCTCGGCGGGGGCGACGAGGGCGCTCTGCTCGGCCTTGAAGGCGTCGTCGGTCAGCTCGTCCTCGTCGACGTTGAAGACGTAGAGGAACGGCTTGGTGGTGAGGAGGTGGAGGTCGTGGAGGAGCTCCGCCTTCTCCGAGCCCTGGACGATGCCCTGCGAGAAGAGGGTGTCGCCCTTCTCGAGGATCGCCTGGGCGGCCTCGACGGCGGCGACCTTGGGCGCCGTGTCCTTCTTGATCCGCATCTCCTTCTGGAGGCGCGGCAGGACCTTCTCGATCGTCTGGAGGTCCGCGAGGATCAGCTCGGTGTTGATCGTCTCGATGTCGTCCTTCGGCGAGACCTTGCCGTCGACGTGGACGACGTTCTCGTCCTTGAAGGCGCGGATGACCTGGCAGATCGCGTCCGACTCGCGGATGTTCGCGAGGAACTTGTTGCCGAGGCCCTCGCCCTCGCTCGCGCCGCGCACGATGCCCGCGATGTCGACGAAGTCGACGGTCGCCGGGAGGATGCGCTGGGAGCCGAAGATCTCCGCGAGCTTGGTCAGGCGGGCGTCGGGGACACCGACGACGCCGACGTTGGGCTCGATCGTGGCGAACGGGTAGTTGGCCGCCAGCACGTCGTTCTTGGTCAGGGCGTTGAACAGGGTCGACTTGCCGACATTCGGCAGACCGACGATTCCGATCGTGAGCGACACGGTGGCGACTTCCTGAAGTGAGGACGGGGGGCCGATTCCCCAGTTTACGGGCGGGGAGAACCGGCCAGTGACGCCCACCTTCGGTCGATCTCGGGCGCAACGTCACCCAAAGGGCGTGTCCCGGACCCGGTTCCCGGCCCCATCCGACCTACGTTGGTCGTGTGGAGCAGCACAGGACAAGTCAGCCGCAAGGCCGCCGACGGCCGCAGACCCCCGTCACGCCGCCCCCGGCGCTCGTGGAGGGCGCCGCCGTGTACCGCGTGACCGGCCGGTCCGGGCGGGCCCCCGGTGGCGCCCGGGTGGAGCGGGCCGCCGGGGTGGCGGGCGCCGCCGCAGGCCGCGGTGCCGGGCGGCCGGCCGGGTCCAGGCCCGTGCCGCCCGTCGTCCTCGCCCTGCGCCGGCTGCCCTCGCCCCGTCTGACCGGTCTGGGCGCCGGGCTCTTCGCCTCCGCCGTGATGCTGACGATCGGCTTCCTCGACCTGCTGCTCCTCGACGGCTCCCCCGTCGTCTACGGGCTGCTGTTCCTGCCGGTCAGCGCGCTCACCGCGCTGTGGGTCCGTACGGCCGACCTCGTGACCGCCCCGATCGGCGTCCCGATCGCCTTCGCCGTCGGTGTCGTCCCGATCGCCGGCGGTACGGGCGGGCTCGGCGGCCAGGCCATGGCGGTCGTCACCGCCCTCGCCGTCCACGCGGGCTGGCTCTACGGCGGCACTCTGGTCGCCGGACTCATCGCGAGCTTCCGGAAGGTGCGGGAGATCGGTCGCCGTCATCAGCGCTCCGCCGCGGCCGCCCGGCTCGCCACCGCCTCCCTCGCCCCCGCTCCCGCTCCCGCCCCCGCGGAAGCGCCCCGCGGCCCCCGCCGCCGCCCGGTGCTGTAGCCGGGGCGCGGAGCGGGCGGCCGGGCCCCGCGGGTGGACCGCTGTTCCCCGGCCGGCCCGCGTCAGGCCCAGCGCGTGGACCGCTGTTCCCCGGCCGGCCCGCGCCAGGCCCAGCGCGTGGACCGCTGTTCCCCGGCGCCCGGCGTCAGGCCCCGTGGGCCGCCATCGCCGCGCCGACGATGCCGGCGTTGTTCTGGAGTTCGGCGGGGACGATCTCGGCGCGGATGCCCTCGATGAGGGGGAGGAACTTGTCGGCCTTGCGGCTGACGCCGCCGCCGATGATGAAGAGCTCGGGCGAGAAGAGCATCTCCACGTGGGCGAGGTATTTGTGGAGCCGGCGGGTGGCCCAGTGCTCCCAGCTGAGGTCCTCGTCCTCCTTGGCCTTGGTCGAGGCGCGGGTCTCGGCGTCGTGGCCCTTGAGCTCGAGGTGGCCGAGTTCGGTGTTGGGCACGAGGCGGCCGTCGGTGAAGACGGCGGAGCCGATGCCGGTGCCGAGGGTCAGGAGGATGACGGTGCCCTTGCGGCCGCGGCCGGCGCCGAAGGTCATCTCGGCGATGCCGGCGGCGTCGGCGTCGTTGACGACGGTCACGGGGAGGCCGCCGAGGCGGTCGCCGAGGAGGGTGCCCGCGTCGACGCCGATCCAGGCCTTGTCGACGTTGGCAGCGGTACGGATGGTGGAGCCGGTCACGACTCCGGGGAAGGTGACGCCGACCGGGCCGGTCCAGCCGAAGTTCGCCACGACCTCCGCGACGCAGCCCGCCACACCGTCGGGTGTGGCGGGCTGCGGGGTCAGGACCTTGTGGCGCTCCTCGGTGAGCGCGCCGCGCTCCAGGTCCACGGGGGCGCCCTTGATGCCCGAGCCGCCGATGTCCACTCCGAAGACGTTCATGGACCCACGGTAAGGGCTTCGGCGCGGAGTTACTCCTTGACGGGCGCGGCCGCGGCGAGCTTCTCGGCCTCGGCGCGGAGGTCCTTGTTGCGGAGCTCCTTGGGCAGCGAGAAGGTCAGGGACTCGTCGGCGGTCTTGACGATCTCGACGTCCGCGTAGCCGCGCTCGGCGAGCCACTCCAGGACCTCCTGGACGAGGACGTCCGGGACGGAGGCGCCAGAGGAGAGGCCGACGCTGGTGACGCCCTCGAGCCAGGCCTCGTCGATCTCGCTGGCGAAGTCGACGAGGTACGCGGCGGGGACGCCGGCCTGCTTGGCGACCTCGACCATGCGGATCGAGTTCGAGGAGTTCTTCGAGCCGACGACGATCACGAGCTCGGCCTGGCCGGCGAGCTCCTTGATGGCGATCTGGCGGTTCTGGGTGGCGTAGCAGATGTCGTCGGAGGGCGGGGAGATCAGCTGCGGGAACTTCTCCTTCAGCGCGTCGACCGTCTCCATCGTCTCGTCGACCGAGAGCGTGGTCTGCGAGAGCCAGACGACCCGGGAGGGGTCGCGGACCTCGATCTTGGCGACGTCGCCGGGGCCGTCGACCAGCTGGATGTGGTCGGGGGCCTCGCCGGAGGTGCCGATGACCTCCTCGTGGCCCTCGTGGCCGATGAGGAGGATGTCGAAGTCCTCGTTGGCGAAGCGGACGGCTTCCTTGTGGACCTTGGTGACCAGCGGGCAGGTCGCGTCGATGGTCGCGAGGCGGCCCTGGCGGGCCTCCTCGTGGACCGTCGGGGCGACGCCGTGCGCGGAGAACATCACGATGTTGCCCGGCGGGACCTCGGTCGCCTGGTCGACGAAGATCGCGCCCTTCCGCTCCAGGGTCTGGACGACGTACTTGTTGTGGACGATCTCGTGGCGTACGTAGATCGGGGCCCCGTACTGCTCCAGGGCCTTCTCCACGGCGATCACGGCACGGTCGACGCCCGCGCAGTAGCCACGGGGTGCGGCGAGCAGGACACGCTTCGGGCGGTTCGTCGCGGGCGTTGCAGTCATGCGTCCCATCGTAAGGCCGCGTCGGTGAGCGCTTTGATCGGCGTGGTGGCCGAAACTGTCGCCATGGCCGAGGAAACGCAGGTGGCGGGGGACGGGGAGCACGCCGGTCTTCGACGGAACCTCGGGTTCCGTGACCTGGTCGTCTACGGGTTGCTCTTCATCGCGCCGATGGCCCCGGTGGGCGTCTTCGGCACGCTCGACGCCAAGTCGGACGGGGCCGTCGCACTGGTGTACCTCGTGGCGACGGTCGCCATGGCGTTCACGGCGTTCAGCTACGCGCAGATGGTGCGGGTCGCGCCGCAGGCCGGTTCGGTCTTCACGTACGCCCGGAAGGGCCTCGGGGAAGGGCCGGGATTCGTCGCCGGGTGGATGGCGATGCTCGACTACCTGCTGATCCCGGCCGTGGCGTACCTCTTCGCGGGCATCGCGATGGAGGCGCTGGTCCCCGAGGTCCACCGGTGGGTGTGGACCGGGATCGCCGTGGTCGTCACCACGCTGCTCAACCTGTGGGGCGTACGGGCGGCGGCGCGGGTCGGCTTCGCGGTGCTCGCCATGGAGATCGTCGTCCTGCTGGTGTTCGTCGTGTCGGCGGTGGTGGTGCTCGTACGGGACGGGGCGCGGCGCGACTGGTGGTCGCCGCTCACCGGGGACAGCGGCTTCTCCCTGGCGGCCGTCGTGGGCGCGGTGTCGGTGGCCGTCCTGTCCTATCTGGGCTTCGACGCCATCGCCTCGTTCGCGGAGGAGGTGACCGGCGGCTCGGCGAAGGTGGCGCGGGCGGTGCTGTTCTGCCTGGCCCTGGCGGGCGTGCTCTTCATCGCCCAGTCCTGGCTGGTGGCGCTGCTCGAACCGGTCTCCTCGGCGGAGCTCGCGGCCGATCCGGGGAAGCAGGGCTCGGCGTTCTACGACGCCGTGGACGCGTCCGTCGGCGGCTGGCTGCACGACCTGGTGGCCGTGTCGAAGGCGATCGGCGCGGCCTTCGCGGCGCTCGCCGGCCAGGCGGCCGGCGGACGGCTGCTCTTCGCGATGGGCCGCGAGCGGCGGCTGCCGTACGTGCTCGCCCGTACGGACGGGGGCGTGCCGCGGGTGGCGCTGCTCGTGGCGGCGACGGTGACGATGATCGCGGCGGTGTGGGCGGCCCGGCGGGACGACGGCCTCGACCACCTCGTGTCGGTGGTCGACGTCGGTGCGCTGACGGCGTTCGTACTGCTGCACGCGAGCGTGGTGGGGTGGTTCGCCGTCCGCCGGGCGGAGGGACCGCCGCACGTGCTCAAGCACGTCGTCCTGCCCGTGATCGGCGCGGCGATCCTCGTCGCGGTGATCGTGGAGGCCTCCGTCGCCGCCCAGGTGGTGGGCGTGGTGTGGCTGGGCGTCGGGCTCGTCGTCCTGGCCGTCCAGGGCACGGACCGACGCTCCCCGCGCGCGTGACGCGGCCTTCCGCGCGGTCCTGACGTTGTCGTACCGCGCGGTTACGCTCGGTCCATGGGTCTGAATACGTCCGCCGAAGCACCGCTTCCCGTCGGTGAGGTCTCCCGGCTGATCGGGGGGTGGATCGACCGGCTCGGGGCGATCTGGGTCGAGGGGCAGATCACGCAGCTGTCGCGGCGGCCCGGCGCCGGGGTCGTGTTCCTGACGCTGCGGGATCCCTCGCACGACATCTCCATCGGGGTCACCTGCTACCGCAAGGTCTTCGACGCGGTCGCGGACGTCGTGTCGGAGGGCGCCCGGGTCGTGCTGCACGCGAAGCCCGAGTGGTACGCGCCGCGCGGGCAGCTGTCGCTGCGGGCCGTGGAGATCAAGCCGGTCGGGATCGGCGAGCTGCTCGCCCGCCTGGAGCAGCTGAAGCGGAGCCTGGCGTCCGAGGGGCTGTTCGCGCTCGACCGGAAGAAGCCGCTGCCGTTCCTGCCGCACCGGATCGGACTGGTCTGCGGCCGCGCCTCGGCGGCGGAGCGGGACGTCCTGGAGAACGCGCGGCGGCGCTGGCCGGCCGTCAGCTTCGAGGTGCGGAACGTCGCGGTGCAGGGCGTGAAGGCGGTCCCGCAGGTCATCCAGGCGGTGCGGGAGCTCGACGCGGACGACGAGGTGGACGTGATCGTCGTCGCCCGGGGCGGCGGCAGCGTCGAGGACCTGCTGCCGTTCTCGGACGAGCGGCTCGTCCGCGCGGTGGCCGACTGCCGTACGCCGGTGGTCTCCGCGATCGGCCACGAGCCGGACTCGCCGCTGCTCGACCTGGTGGCGGACCTGCGCGCCTCGACGCCGACGGACGCGGCCAAGAAGGTCGTACCGGACGTCGGGGAGGAGCTGGACCGGGTGCGCGGCCTGCGGGACCGCGCGCTGCGGACCGTACGGGGACTCCTGGACCGGGAGGAGCGAGGTCTGGCGCAGGCGCTCGCGCGGCCCGTCATGGAGCATCCCCAGCGCATGGTCGAGGTCCGCGAGGACGAGGTCGCCGCGTTGCTCGCGCGCAGCCGGCGGGTGCTCGGCCACCTCCTCGACCGGGCGGACTCCGAGCTTTCGCACACCCGGGCGCGGGTCCGGGCGCTGTCGCCGGCCGCCACGATGGAGCGCGGGTACGCGGTGCTCCAGCGGGCGGACGGCACGGTGGTCCGCTCCCCCGAGGAGGTCGCGGAGGGCGACGACCTGCGGGCCCGGGTCGCCGAGGGCGAGTTCGCGGTGCGCCGCGTGGCGGCCGACCCGTCCTGACGGGGATACGGGACGACGGCCCGTCCTGACAGGGATACGGGGACGGCCCCGTCCTGACAGGAATGCGGGGACGACCCGTCCTGACAGGAATGCAGGGATGCAGGGACACGGAGAAAACGGACACGGAGGGTGGAGTTCATGGCAGCCGGTACGGAAGAGGCGGCGCTCGGGTACGAGCAGGCGCGGGACGAGCTGATCGAGGTCGTCCGTCGCCTGGAGGCGGGCGGAACGACCCTGGAGGAGTCCCTGGCGCTCTGGGAGCGCGGCGAGGAGCTGGCCAAGGTGTGCCGGCGGCGGCTGGAGGGGGCGCGGGCCCGGCTCGACGCCTCGCTGGCGGCGGAGCGCGCGGCCGAGGCCGCGGAGGCGGGGGACGGGGACGGGCCCGGGGACGACGAGTAGCCCGGCGGGCGCCCGCTTCGGGCTTGGTTTCACGCCTCGTCTCGGGCTTGGTTTCGGGCTTCTGCGCGGGCTTGGTTTCGGGCTTCGGCGCGGGCTTGGTTTCGGGCTTCGGCGCGGGCTTGGTTTCGGGCTTCGGCGTGGTTCGGCGGCGGATCTGCCGTAGACTCGGCGAAGTGAACCGGATCACTATCCGGATGGATTAGTTGAACTTTCACCAATCTTGGGCGTACTGTCGAGACATCGCTTGAACGTTGTACGAGCGAGTCCCCTTGCAGTCCGGAAGGTACGCAGCATGTCTCTCGCCCTTGACCCCGCCGCCCAGGACCTCCTCTTCCGTGAGGCCCGCACCGCCAACACGTTCACCGACGAGCCGGTGACCGACGAGCAGGTCCAGGCGATCTACGAGCTGGTGAAGTTCGGCCCGACCGCCTTCAACCAGTCCCCGCTGCGCATCACGCTGGTCCGCTCCCCCGAGGCCCGCGAGCGCCTGGTCAAGCACATGGCCGAGGGCAACCAGGCCAAGACCGCCACGGCCCCGCTCGTCGCGATCCTGTCGGCCGACAACGAGTTCCACGAGGAGCTCCCGGCCCTGCTCCCGCACTTCCCGCAGGCCAAGGACATGTTCTTCGCCGAGCGCCCGGTCCGCGAGGGCTCGGCCGCGCTGAACGCCGCCCTGCAGGCCGCGTACTTCATCGTGGGCGTCCGCGCCGCCGGCCTGGCCGCCGGCCCGATGACCGGCCTGGACTTCGCCGGCGTCCAGAAGGAGTTCCTGGACGACGACCACACCCCGCTGATGGTCGTCAACATCGGCAAGCCGGGCGAGGACGCCTGGTTCCCGCGCTCCCCGCGCCTCTCCTTCGACGAGGTCATCACCACCGTCTGAGCGACCACGCGACAGTGGGCCGCAGGCAGGCCGAAGGCTCCGCACTCGACGAGTGCGGGGCCTTTCCCGTGCGTCGGGGGTGAGGTCAGACCTTGTTCGAGCGGAGCGCGCCGGCCATCTCGGCCAGCCGCTCGAAGGAGGCGGTGCCGGTGACCACGGTCGTCGCGCCGCCGTCGGTGCGGACGAGCGCGTCGTACTTCGGGCCCTCCCAGCGCTGCCAGACCTGGCCGGCGACCGTCTCGGTGCGTCCGGTGTTCTTGGCCCGCTGGGTGACGTCCGGCACGTAGGTGTTCGCCGCCGCCGTCGACTGGTGGACCGCCACGTACTGCGTGTCCGGGGAGAGGAAGCCGAGCTGCCACGCGTTGGCGTTCTCGCGCTTGTACGAGACGACCGTCGCCTTCCAGCCGTCGTCGAGACCCTCGGGGGCCAGCACCGGATAGGGCGCCGCCCGCTGGGCCGTGAGGAGCTCGACCCGGTAGTCCTTCGCCTTGACCGGTTCGGATTCCTCGTCATGCGGAATGAAGAGATACATCACGCCCGCGGCGACCAAGATCACCCCGAGGGACTGGAACATCCCGCGTACCGTCTGCCTGCCTCGCATACCTGCCACGCCCCCCATGGTCGCATCACGGTCTCGTGCTCATACGTGGGCCCCTCTGCTCATTTTGTCGACGTACCGATAGAGTCGCAGCACCCTCTTATTTCCGGCCGTCGCCGTACAGAAAGGTGCGTTCCGATGACCGAGCAGCATCATCTGCCGCCCGAGCTTGTCGTCTCTCCCGAGGCTCCCGACCGCAACCTGGCCCTTGAGCTGGTCCGGGTCACCGAGGCCGCCGCCATGGCCGCCGGCCGCTGGGTCGGCCGCGGCGACAAGATCGGCGCGGACGGCGCAGCGGTCAACGCCATGCGGACCCTGATCTCCACCGTCTCGATGGACGGCGTCGTCGTCATCGGCGAGGGGGAGAAGGACGAGGCCCCCATGCTCTTCAACGGCGAGCGGGTCGGCGACGGCACCGGCGCCGAGGTCGACATCGCCGTGGACCCGATCGACGGCACCACGCTCAACGCCAAGGGCATGCCGAACGCCATCGCCGTCCTGGCCGCCGCCGACCGCGGCGCCATGTTCGACCCGTCCGCGGTCTTCTACATGGACAAGCTGGTCACCGGCCCCGAGGCCGCCGACTTCGTCGACATCAACGCCCCCGTCTCGGTCAACATCCGCCGGGTCGCCAAGGCGAAGAACTCCTCGCCCGAGGACATCACGGTCGTCATCCTGGACCGCCCCCGCCACGAGGGCATCGTCAAGGAGATCCGCGAGACCGGGGCCCGGATCAAGTTCATCTCGGACGGCGACGTCGCCGGTTCGATCATGGCCGTCCGCGAGGGCACCGGCGTCGACATGCTCATGGGCATCGGCGGCACGCCCGAGGGCATCATCTCCGCCTGCGCCATCAAGTGCCTCGGCGGTGTCATCCAGGGCAAGCTCTGGCCGAAGGACGACGCCGAGCGGCAGAAGGCCCTCGACGCGGGCCACGACCTCGACCGGGTGCTCTCCACCGACGACCTGGTCCGCGGCGACAACGTCTTCTTCGTCGCGACCGGCATCACCGACGGCGAGCTGCTCCGCGGGGTGCGCTACCGCGCCGAGACGGCGACCACGCAGTCGCTGGTCATGCGCTCGAAGTCCGGCACGATCCGCCAGATCGACTCCACGCACCGGCTCTCGAAGCTGCGCGCGTACAGCAAGATCGACTTCGACCGCGCGAAGTAGCGCACGAAGCAACGCGCGACGTCACGCGCGAAGCGACGCCAGGCAACGCCCGAGGGGGCGCCGACGCGACGCGCGACGCGACACATGACGTGACGCGTGGGGCGCGGCGGACGCGCGCGACGACGGTACGAAGAGGGGCGCCCCCATGTGCGGTGGGGGCGCCCCTTCCCGTACGGGCCCGCGGAGACGCGTCCGCGGTTCCCGTCAGCCGGCCTGGGCGATCGGCTCGGTCGCGGAGGCCTTCCGCAGCTCCACCTCGCGCCGCCGGCGCCGGGCCAGGACGACACGGCGCTCCGCCGCGGTGAGCCCGCCCCACACCCCGTACGGCTCGGGCTGGAGCAGCGCGTGCTCGCGGCACTCGACCATGACGGGACACCGTGCGCAGACGCGCTTGGCCGCCTCCTCGCGGGCCAGCCGTGCGGCGGTCGGCTCCTTCGACGGAGCGAAGAACAGCCCGGCTTCGTCCCGGCGGCACACCGCCTCCGCGTGCCAAGGGCCTGCCTCGTCCTCCCGGGTGGGCGTGGTGCGCTGAGGGGGGACGGCGGCGACCTGGAGGGGCTGATGCGGCAAGTGCAGCACGGTCTACTCCTGACGACGGCTTCGCGAGCGAGCGGCGATGCACCAGCCCTACCCGCTGTGCGCGTGCCTATGCACTGCGTGCCGCGCCGTTCCGCACTGCGGAGAGCCGTGGGCGGATTCCGGTCATCGCGCGGATGTCGCGCCGTCCGTCGGGCCCGGCGTCAGTGGCCGAGGTGTTTGCGCAGCTTGTCCTGGAGGTCGGTGATCCACTTGCCGCGCTTGGGTCTGGCCTCGACGTTCCCGAAGACCGAGTAGCCGTTGATGACGACGACGGGGGCCTGCGGGTCCACGCCTTCCAGGGTCACGACCTCGAAGTTGCCGAAGACGCCGCTGCCGCTGCCGCGCAGGCTGATGTTCTCCGGGACGCGGACCTCGACGTTGCCGAAGATCGAGGTGGCGTTGATGGTGGTGAGCCGCTGGGCGAAGATCGCCTCGGTGAGGTCGACCTCGATGTTCCCGAAGAGCGCGAAGGCGTTCGTCCGGCGGCTCACCCGCCAGCGCCCCCTGCGGGTGGTGCTGGAGAAGATCGCGATGAGGTTGTCGGCGGGGCCCTCGGAGTCGTCGGCTGCCCATGCGTAGGCCGGCTCGGGCTCCGTGCGCGTCCGGGCGGACGGCAGGTCGCGGACGATCGGCTCCAGCTCCCCGACGGTCTTGGCCCGGTAGACCGCGTCGATCCGGTCCGAGTGCTCCTCGGGGTCGAGCCGTCCCTCGGCCAGGGCGTCCCTGAGGATGTCCGCGATCCGGTCCCGGTCCGCGTCCGAGGCCCGCAACGCGCCCTGCGGGTCGGCGAAGGCGGCCTCCGCGGGGGCGGTCTCGGCGGGGTCGGCCGACCGCTGCGGCTGCGGCTGCTTCTCGGGTTCGGGCTGCTTTTCGAGGTCCACGGTGCCAGCCTAGCGAAACGCGATAGATCGCGACCAGGGGGCGGGGCCGGAGCTGTGGACGAAAGGCTCCGAGCGCCCGTACACCCCCAAGTGAGCCTTACCTCACAGGATCGGCGCGCCGCCCGCGCTCTACGCTGGAGGGCGCGCGGCCAATGGAGGCGGCGCTGCTGTCTGCCGAGTGAGGAATGGCCGCCGTCATGCCAGAGTTTGCGTACTCCGATCTGCTCCCGCTGGGAGAGGACACCACGCCCTACCGCCTGGTGACCTCCGAAGGTGTCTCCACCTTCGAGGCCGACGGCCGTACGTTCCTCAAGGTCGAGCCCGAGGCCCTGCGGCAGCTGGCCGCCGAGGCGATCCACGACATCCAGCACTTCCTGCGCCCGGCCCACCTGGCGCAGCTGCGGCGGATCATCGACGACCCCGAGGCCTCGTCGAACGACAAGTTCGTCGCGCTGGACCTGCTCAAGAACGCGAACATCGCCGCCGCGGGCGTCCTGCCGATGTGCCAGGACACGGGCACCGCGATCGTGATGGGCAAGCGCGGCCAGAACGTGCTGACCTCCGGCCGCGACGAGGAGGCCCTGTCCAAGGGCATCTACGACGCGTACACCAAGCTGAACCTGCGGTACTCGCAGATGGCGCCGGTGACCATGTGGGAGGAGAAGAACACCGGCTCGAACCTGCCGGCGCAGATCGAGCTGTACGCGACGGACGGCGGCGCGTACAAGTTCCTCTTCATGGCCAAGGGCGGCGGCTCGGCCAACAAGTCCTTCCTCTACCAGGAGACGAAGGCCGTCCTCAACGAGGCGAGCATGATGAAGTTCCTGGAGGAGAAGATCCGCTCGCTCGGCACGGCCGCCTGCCCGCCGTACCACCTGGCGATCGTCGTCGGCGGCACGTCGGCCGAGTTCGCGCTCAAGACCGCGAAGTACGCCTCCGCGCACTACCTGGACGAGCTGCCCGCCGAGGGCTCGGCCGAGACCGGCCACGGCTTCCGCGACAAGGAGCTGGAGGAGAAGGTCTTCGAGCTGACGCAGAGGATCGGCATCGGCGCGCAGTTCGGCGGCAAGTACTTCTGCCACGACGTCCGTGTCGTCCGCCTCCCCCGCCACGGCGCGTCGCTGCCCGTCGCCATCGCCGTGTCCTGCTCGGCCGACCGCCAGGCCGTCGCGAAGATCACCGCCGAGGGCGTCTTCCTGGAGCAGCTGGAGACCGACCCGGCGCGCTTCCTGCCGGACACCACCGACGAGCACCTGTCGGAGGAGGCCGACGTCGTCACCATCGACCTGAACCAGCCGATGGACGACATCCTCGCCGAGCTGACGAAGTACCCGGTCAAGACCCGGCTGTCCCTCAACGGTCCGCTGGTCGTGGCGCGCGACATCGCGCACGCCAAGATCAAGGAGCGTCTGGACGCGGGCGAGGAGATGCCGCAGTACCTGAAGGACCACCCGGTCTACTACGCGGGTCCCGCGAAGACCCCCGAGGGGTACGCCTCCGGTTCCTTCGGTCCGACGACGGCCGGCCGCATGGACTCGTACGTGGAGCAGTTCCAGGCCGCGGGCGGCTCGAAGGTGATGCTGGCCAAGGGCAACCGTTCCGGTCAGGTCACCGCCGCGTGCGGCGCGCACGGCGGCTTCTACCTGGGCTCGATCGGCGGCCCCGCGGCCCGCCTCGCGCAGGACTGCATCAAGAAGGTCGAGGTCGTCGAGTACGAGGAGCTCGGCATGGAGGCGGTCTGGAAGATCGAGGTCGAGGACTTCCCGGCGTTCATCGTCGTGGACGACAAGGGCAACGACTTCTTCCAGAACCCGGCGCCCGAGCCGACGTTCACGCACATCCCGGTGCGGGGTCCCGGCCTCGGCTGATCCCCCGACGCCCGCGCGAAGCCCTCGTCCCCCCGGGAGACGGGGGCTTCGGCGTCTCGGCCCCCGCGCCCGTCCGGCGTCGATCTCCGCTCAGAAAGTGGCTACCGACCGGTAGCCCTCCCGTCGCCTACTGGTCAGTATGGGTCGCGAGCATGTCAACCACTGAGCCGGTCGACCCTCGGGAGCCCCCCATGCCCTCCGCCAAAGCCACCGCCGCCGCCACCCTCGGCCTGGCAGCCGTCCTCGTGGTCGGGCCCGCGCCCGCGGCCTCGGCGGCCGACCCCGACACCCACGTGACGTCGGCCGCGGCCCTCGCGGACGTCGACTACGGGACCTGGCGCCGCGATGTGGCGGCCGTCGTCGCCGAGGCCCGCCCGTACATCGAGAAGCGCTCCGAGGACGCCGGCCGGGAGAAGCAGGCCATCGTCCTCGACATCGACAACAGCTCCCTGGAGACGGACTTCCACCCGTTCTGGGAGCTGCCGACCCCGGCCATCGCGGACGTGCGCTCCCTCGTCACGGAGGCCCACGCGCGCGGGGTGGCGGTCTTCTTCGTGACCGCACGGCCCGGTATCATCCAGTCGCTGACCGACTGGAACCTGAGGAAGTCGGGGTACCCGGTCGACGGCCTGTACGTGCGGAACCTGCCCGACCTGTTCGCGGAGGTCGGCTCGTACAAGACCGCGAAGCGCGCGGAGATCGAGGCGAAGGGCTACAAGATCATCGCGAACATCGGCAACAACACCACCGACCTCGTCGGCGGCCACGCCGAGCGCGCCTTCAAGCTCCCGGACTACGGCGGCAAGCTGTCCTGACGGACGCCTCCGCGAGGCACGGCACTAGCGGACGTTGATGTGGAAATCCATCTGTTCGTAGTCGCCGCTCGGGGTGCTCCGCACGTAGCCGCGGGCGTTCTTGAAGTCACCGGTTCCGCCGGTGATGGCGACGTCGTAGGCGGCGGGCGCCTCGGCCGAGGTGTCGAAGGTGACGAGGGCCTGGGCGGTGAGCTGTCCGCCCGGTCCGCCGTTCAGGACGAAGGTGCCGACGCAGTTCACGTCGGCCTGGTCGCCCTGGACGCGTACGACGGCGCAGATGACTCCGTCGCGGCCGACCTTGTCGCCGCCCTTGGTCTTGTACAGGTCGTCGGCGACGGTGAAGGTGTCGCCGACCTTGGGCGGCGGGCCGCTCTCGTCGGTTCCCTCGCCGGGGACCTCCTTGGCGTAGAGCGTGAACTCGAACCCGTCGCCGTTGTCGGCGTGGACCGGAGCGGCGGCGGCGCCGAACGCGACGGCAGCGACCGTACAGGCGCCGAGCGCGCCGATCCTCCTGAAGGTGCGGGTCATGTCCTGCCTCCCAGCGGGATGGGGGTCCCCCCTCGGCATGCTTCACATTGTCCGACGGTCGCCGTGCGTTCGCCCGTCCGGGCGAATCCCCGCGCCCCGGGTCGGCGATCATGGCGGCATGCGAGAGAGAGCACTTCCGATACGCGCGGCGGTCCCCGTCGCCCTTGCGGCGGCCGGGCTGCTGCTGACCGGCTGCGGTACGACTCCGGCGCCCGTGGCCCCGGCGGGCACCGCCGCGCCGAAGGCCGGGGCCCCGGAGGCCGGGGTCCCGAAGGCCGCCGCCACCCTGGGCGGGCCGGGGACGGCCTGCGCGCTGCCCGTCGCGTTCGCGCTGGCGGAGCGGTGGGAGCCGGAGGCCATCGACGATCCGGAGAACCCCGAGTTCGCGGCGCTGACGCGGCAGGGTCCCGCGGTCGTCCGCTGCGAGGTGGACGCCAAGGGGGCCGGGCACGTGGGCTACCTCCGGATCTGGACGGCGGGCAAGGGCCCCGCGCGGGCCGCGCTCGAAGGCTTCGTGAAGGCCGAGCGGAAGACCTCGAAGGTCGCCTACCGGGAGACCGGGGCGGGTTCGCTGCCGGCCACCGAGGTGACGTACACCGTGTCGAACGAGCTGATGGAGGAGTCGAAGGAGGAGCGGGCCTTCGCCGTCTCCACCCCGAAGGGGGTCGTCATCGTCCACCTCGGCGGGCTCGACACCGACGAGCACCGGGCGATGATCCCGGCGTACGAGCTGGCGAAGTCCACCCTGAAGGCGCTCTGACCGCTCCCGCCCCGGATTCCCCGGATCCCGTGGATCCCGTGGGTGCGTGAAGCGCCCGAGCGCTTCGCACGGGACCGTGGCCCCCGCCCCGCACCGGACGGGGGCCACGGCCGCTCCGGGGCCCTAGACGAACCGCTGGTTCGCGGAGCCGTTGCAGCTCTGGAGCCTGACCGGCTCCTTCGCCGCGCCCTGGGTGAGGCAGAGGCCGGTCGCGGCGGCGGGGCGGACGGTGGCGCCGTCGCGGACGAACCTCTGGTTGGCGGCGCCGCTGCAGTTCCAGACGATGAGCGCCTTGCCGGCCTGGTAGGCGGCGCCCGGCACGTCCAGGCAGCGGTCCTGGGTGAGCTGGGTGTGGAGGGTCTGCCGGGCGGAGTCGTACCACCAGCCCTGGTTGCGGCCGCCGTGGCAGTCCCAGCCGAGGACGGCGGTCCCGTTGGCGGACTCGGACGCGTTGACGTCCAGGCAGTTGCCGGTCGCCTGGTTCGTGAGCGGCCGGTAGGCGTCGTCCCAGGCGACCGGGAAGAGCGTGGGAGTGCCCGAGGAGTTGACGTCGGCGCAGCTCGCCTCGCGCTGACCGGAGTTGTAGATCTGCGTCAGGCAGGACGCGAAGGCGGCGTGGCCGCTCTTGTTCGGGTGGAAGGACTGCCGGACGGAGTTCTCGTCGATGCCGCCGGGCTTGGAGAGGTCGATGTAGAGGCCCCGGGCCCAGGTGTCCTCCATGCAGACCTCGTGGCCGTGGAAGAGCCGCGAGTTGTCGAGGAAGACGGCCCCGGTGGAGGCGGCGGCCTTGCGCATGCCGCGCTCGAAGGCCGGGACGGCGGTGTTGCGGCCCCACTTGGTGTCGGAGTCGTAGCCCATGCCGCCGCAGATCAGCTTGCCGGGGAAGTTCGGGTTGTCGTTGAAGTCGGGGCCGATCGGGCTGGGGTAGCCCATGACGACGAGCTTGTAGTCGCCGTCGGCGTATCCGGCGTCGCGCATGACGGTCTTCAGGTCGCGCACGGTCTGCTCGACCTTGGGGACGAGCGCGTCCACGCGGGCCTGCCAGCCGGGGGCGTACTTGGGCTCGCAGGTGCCCTGGCTGAGCACGTAGCGCTGGACGCAGTCGGTCATGACCGGCCCGAACTGCAGGTCGTCGTTGGCTCCGGCGACGAGCAGGACCATCTTGATCCGGGTGTTGCGGGCCTTGATCGCGAGGTTGTCGCTCTGGACCAGCTCGTCGGCGTACTGCTTGGAGCCGCCGATCCGGATGTTGCCGGTGTACGCGCCGGAACAGGCCACGTTGAAGGTGAGGTCCGCGGGGATCCCGGTGCGGTGGATGGCGGCGTCGGGCGAGCGGTGGCACCAGTTGGTGGGGCCGTTGGTGGGGGATTCGTAGGTGCCGACGCCCTCGCCGGAGATCTCGCTGTCGCCGAGCGAGATCAGGCCGGTCCGGCGCTCGGCGAGCGGGCGCTCGGCCGGGTCGCCGTAGATCCGGGTGGCCTCGGCGGCACGGATCGCCTCCAGCTCGGGGGAGAGCGGCGTGGAGGTGATTCCGACCGTGGTGCTCGTGTCGGCCGCGCCGGCGGGGGCCGCGGCGGTCATGCTGCCGAGGGCCGCCGCGGCGGCGGCGACGGCGGCGACGGGCCAGCGGAGTCTGTACCTGGTGCGCTTCATTGCGCCTCCTGGAAGTGGGGTTACCCACGGTTTTTACTGGCCGGTACGCGCCTTGGGAATAGATCGAACAAGACAAGTGCTCATCTTTTTCGGGGGGTTGGGAGTCGCCCCCCGCAGAGCACAGCCAGGAGGTTGGGAAAATGAAGGACGCCGAGGACTACCGGATCGAGCACGACTCCATGGGCGAGGTACGCGTCCCCGCCCACGCCAAGTGGCGGGCCCAGACCCAGCGGGCGGTGGAGAACTTCCCGATCTCGGGCCAGCGGCTGGAGCGCACCCACATCGAGGCCCTGGCCCGGATCAAGGCCGCCGCGGCCAAGGTGAACGCCGCGCTCGGCGTCATCGACGGGGACCGCGCCGAGGCCATCGCCTCGGCCGCCGACGAGGTCGCCGAAGGCCGCTGGGACGAGCACTTCCCCGTGGACGTCTTCCAGACCGGCTCGGGCACCTCCTCCAACATGAACGCCAACGAGGTCATCGCCACCCTCGCCACCGAGCGGCTCCCCGAGGGCCGCGAGGTCCACCCCAACGACCACGTCAACGCCTCGCAGTCGTCCAACGACGTCTTCCCGTCCTCCATCCACATCGCGGCCACCGCCGCCGTCACCCACGACCTGATCCCCGCCCTCGACCATCTGGCCGCCGCCCTGGAGCGAAAATCGGCCGAATTCGCGACGGTGGTGAAGTCCGGCCGCACCCACCTGATGGACGCCACCCCGGTCACCCTCGGCCAGGAGTTCGGCGGGTACGCGGCCCAGGTCAGGTACGGCGCCGAGCGACTGCGCACCGCGCTCCCCCGGCTCGCCGAACTCCCCCTCGGCGGCACGGCGGTCGGCACCGGCATCAACACCCCGGCCGGTTTCTCGGCCGCCGTCATCGCGGAGGTCGCCCGCGCGACCGGCCTGCCGCTGACCGAGGCCCGCGACCACTTCGAGGCGCAGGGCGCCCGGGACGGCCTGGTCGAGACGTCCGGGCAGCTCCGGACCCTCGCCGTCTCCCTCACCAAGATCGCCAACGATCTGCGCTGGATGGCCAGCGGCCCGCGCACCGGCCTCGCCGAGATCAACCTCCCCGACCTCCAGCCCGGTTCGTCGATCATGCCGGGCAAGGTGAACCCGGTGATCCCCGAGGCGGTCCTCATGGTCGCCGCGCAGGTGACCGGAAACGACACCACGGTCGCGGTGGCAGGCGCCGCCGGGAACTTCGAGCTCAACGTGATGCTTCCGGTCATGGCCAAGAACCTCCTGGAGTCCGTACGGCTGCTCGCCAACGCCTCCCGGCTGCTCGCCGACCGCACGGTCGACGGCATCACCGCCAACGCCGAGCGCGCCCGCGAGTACGCCGAGTCCTCGCCGTCCGTGGTCACCCCGCTGAACAAGTACATCGGGTACGAGGAGGCCGCCAAGGTCGCCAAGAAGTCCCTCGCCGAGCGGAAGACCATCCGCGAGGTCGTCATCGAGTCCGGCTACGTCGAGCGGGGCGACCTCACGGTCGAGCAGCTGGACGAGGCGCTCGACGTGCTGCGGATGACGCGCCCGTAGCCGGAGCGCTCCGGCACCCCGCGGGCCCCCCGCCCGTGGCCCGGAGCCCGCGACACCCCCGCCGACCCCCCGCCCGTGGCCCGGAGCCCCCGACACCCCCGCCGAGCCGCCCGCACCCCCGCCGGCCCGCCCGCGACCGGCCGGCGGGCGGCTGACTCATCCGTGACCCGTACCGCAGCGGTCGTGGGAGCGCGCCCCTAAGATCTGCGCATGACAGGATCGGGCGGCTCTCAGCACTGGGCGCCGGGGGATCACATCCTCTGGCGCTACCGCGGCAACGGCACCGGCGAGGTGCACATCTGCCGGCCGGTGACCGTCGTCCAGGACACGCCCGAGCTGCTCGCGGTCTGGATGGCGCCCGGCACCGAATGCGTACGCCCCGTGCTCGCCGACGGCACCGCGGTGCACGAGGAGCCGCTCGCCACCCGCTACACGGCGCCGCGCACCACGGAACGCGCGCGCTGGTTCGGCAGCGGGGTGCTGAAGCTGGCGCGGCCCGGCGAGCCGTGGTCGGTGTGGCTGTTCTGGGAGCGGGGCTGGCGCTTCCGCAGCTGGTACGTGAACCTGGAGGAGCCGCGGGTCCGTTGGTCCGGCGGCTTCGACTCCGAGGACCACTTCCTCGACATCTCCGTCTATCCCGACCGCAGCTGGCTGTGGCGGGACGAGGACGAGTTCGCGCAGGCCCAGCGGTCCGGCCTGATGGGTCCCGAGCAGGCGGCACGGGTAAGGGCCGCCGGGCAGCGGGCGGTGGAGCGGATCCGCGAGTGGGGCGCGCCGTTCGCGGACGGCTGGGAGGACTGGCGGCCCGATCCGGAGTGGAAGGTTCCGGAGCTGCCGGCCGACTGGGACCGCACTCCGGCGCACACGGCGCCGTGAGACCCTTGATGCGCCCCCGGGGTTCAAACGTAGGATCGTCCTCCGCACGGCACAAGCGCATCGAACAGCCCGTCGCACCGACCGAACAGCACGTCAACGACTCAGTACGGCGCAGGACCTGACCACAAGTCATCCACGAGGGGGAGAACAGTGCCGGACGTGTGCCCGGGTGTTCCGGCCCCTGCCGCTGCCGCGACTCGCGGAGCGTCCACATCCGCTGCATACGAGGGGTTTACCCCCGCCGAAGGCGCGGCATCGGCGAGAAGAGCGAGTGCATCGCACCACCGGCCCGGACGGACGGAACCCCACGCGTGACGGAGCATCCCACCTCCCACGAAGGCCGGCAGCCCCTGGCTGCCCGGCCGCAGGAACGCGCGCGCCCTCGCCAGGAGGCGGCGGCCGGCCTGCCCTCCGACGTGCCCGCACAGCCGGGCGGACCGGCGGGCCGGACGGCCCCCGGTACGGACACACCGGCGGCGCCCGGCCGGACGGCGACGCCCGGCCAGGCCGCGAC